>BQJC01000002.1:0-300000 GCA_021604505.1 Nitrospinaceae bacterium
GGACCCGCATTCTCCAGAAGAGGCTGGTCCGCCAGGGCAGCCACGATCTCTTTTCTATATTTTAATATCCGGGCACTGCAGGCCAGCAACTGCTCATTCGAACAATGCAACTCCCCGTCTTTAAGTTCACTATCGCCCGGAATCAACAATTCATGGTCGCTCCCAACACCGCGCACGGCGTTCTGGATTTCCAGAATCGCCGTGTCTGAAAAACCGATCGTCTTCTTCGGGTTCGTCGATTTTATTTGCACCGTCAGGTCCTTGAGACCCTGGTGCGTCAGGGTTTTGTCATAAAACTCCCCGGAAGGATGCGCCTTAAAGGCTTCTGACAGACCCGGCCATTGAATGACGGCAAACATTACCGATAAAAAGATTGTTTTAAATATAGGAGTGGATCTTAAAAAATTCATATTTATTCCCTAAGCATTTTCGTTAAAATTTCTTCATCTATTCCGCGTCCATCAAAAAAGTCAGCCGCTTGTCACAAATTGTCCCTCAACCTGAAATCCAGGCCCCAGCATTATTCTAACCCCACTGGCACTCTTATAACCGGTCCCTGCTTTTTTCTGGTATCTATTATAGTATTCAGCTGCATGGGCTCGTAACATATTCTACGTGTAACAGGGGCGCGGCGCTTGAGACTCCGTTGTACGATTCAGCCACCCGTTCTCCCGTCCCATTGATGATGACCGCAAGCGAATTGCCGCTCTCCCAGCCCGACCGGTCAATAATTTCCTGGACGATTGAAGATATATCCGGAGTCCGTTGATTCGGTCCAGCCTCTCCCACCGAGTCCCAGGGCGCCGGGGACCACGCCACCGAAGCCGTTGTCAGGGACCGCGAGGTGATATTGTTCGTAGTGGTCCGAAACACACCGGCGTTGTCGGTATCGTGCCCCCGAACCGTGAGCGACGTCGGTCCAGAATGCGTTTCATCCGTTTGGAACTGAATATAGGCTTTGGTGATCGTGGAACAATTTGGAATGCCCACTCCTCTGAAACGAAGACCAACACTCTGCGGGCCACCTCTATCAAAAACCAGTTCCAGGTCCGAACTCCCACGGTTCACACTTCCGGAGATTCGCTCTTCCGCATCGTCCGAACCTGATGAAATCCGGATGTCCAGAGTCTCACCGGAACCTGGCGACCCGGCAGAGACGACTAAGTTCACGGCGCTACCTGGGCCGACATTGCTTCCAGCGGTTGGGTTCTGGCTGATCACTGATCCCACCGAAACGCTGGAACTGTTTTTTGTCGTGACCGTTCCAACGGCCAACCCGGCACCCGTGATAGCTGACTCGGCGGCGGCCTGTGACTGACCCACCACCGCCGGAACCGGGATCGGTCCGGGGGAACCGCTGGAGAAAACCACATGCAATAAAGGCGCGCCACTTGGTGTGCTATCAAACGATTCTGCCGCCCGCTCCCCCGTTCCGCTGATGATGACCGCCAGTGGATTGCCACTTGCCCATTGCGGCAAATTAATGATTTCCTGAACGATGGAAGATATATCCGGAGTGCGCTGCTTCGTTCCGGACTCTCCCAATGAGTTCCAGGGCACCGGTGACCAGGGCACGGATGCTGTCGTTAATGACCGCGAACTGATATTATTGCTCGCGCTGGTGAACGTTTTAGGGTTGGCCGCATCCTGGCCTCGAACCGTGAGCGAGGTAGCCCCCGAATGCTTTTCATCCGCTTGAAACTGAACGTAAGCATTGGTGATCGTCGCACCCTGAGGAATGTTCACTCCTTGAAAGCGCAGGCCCACCACTTGGTTGCCGCCGGCATCAAATGTGAGTTCAAGATCAGAACTGGTCAGCGACATGCTTCCTGTCGCTCGCTCCTCCCCATCGTCGGAACTCGAAGCAATCCGGATATCAAGGACCCCTTCGGATCCTGGGGAACCGGAGGAAACCACTAAATTTACGGAACTTCCCGGCGCCACACTGGTGCCGCCTGCAGGGTTCTGACTGATCACATCACCCGTTGGAACCGTGGCACTGCTCGTCGTTGACGCGTTTCCAACCGTGAGACCCGCGCCGGTGATATTCGACTCCGCGGCGGCCTGTGACTGCCCCACCACACCCGGAACCGAAACCGACCCGGAACCAGAGGAAACCACGAGGTTCACGGAACTGCCTGGCGTCACACTGGTGCCGCCTGTGGGATTCTGACTGATCACATCCCCTGTTGGAACCGTGGCACTGCTCGTCGTCGAAGCGTTTCCAACCGTGAGACCCGCACCGGTGATGTCTGACTCTGCGGCGGCCTGTGACTGCCCCACCACACCCGGAACCGAAACCGACCCGCCGGAGCCGGAAGAAAAAACCAGGTGCAGCAAAGCCGCGGCGCCTGGAAGACCATCAAACGATTCCGCCGCCCGTTCCCCTGTTCCGTTAAGAATAACAACAAGAGGATTGCCACTCGCCCATTCCGGCAGGTCAACGATTTCCTGAATGACCGATGAAATATCCGGAGTTTGCTGACGCGATCCGGCCTCTCCCACCGAATTCCAGGGAACCGGTGACCAGGGCACGGAAGCTGTCGTTAATGACCGCGAACTGATATTATTGCTGGCGCTGGTGAAAGTTTTAGGGTTGGCCGCATCCTGGCCTCGAACCGTAAGGACCGTGGTCCCTGAATGTTTTTCATCCGCTTGAAACTGAACGTAGGCATTGGTGATCGTCGCACCCTGGGGAATGTTCACTCCCCGGAAGCGCAGTCCAATTTTCTGGTTGCCGCCGCCGTCAAAAGCGAGTTCGAGGTCGGAACTGGCAAGCGACATGCTTCCTGTCGCTCGCTCCTCGGCATCGTCGGAACTCGATGCAACCCGGATGTCGAGGGTGGTTTGGCCGTTGCCGCTGCCTCCGCCTTCGGTCACCGTCACAGTCTGAATGCCCGTAGCGGAATTGCCCGCTTCATCCGTGGCCGTCCAAGTCACTTGAGTGCTGCCAAGCGGAAAGCTGGACGGTGCATTCTCGGTGATCGCAATATCACCCGGAGCGCTCACATTATCGGTTGCCGTAGCGGTGCCCAGGGCCACCACCGTTTGGCTTCCGGTTGCTGCAGCCGTCACATTGGGCGGAGGGATGATCACCGGAGGAGTGCTGTCCGTGCCTCCTTCCCCAGTGACAGTCACGACCTGCGTCGCAGTGCCAATGTTTCCCGCGGCGTCTAAAGCAACCCAAGTGACTTCATGGATTCCAACCGGGAACAGACCTGTTGAGTTATTTGAAAGGAAGAACACGCCCACATCATCGGTTGCCGTCGCCTGACCAATATTTACCGGGGTCAGTGAGCCCGTGGAGTTGACACTTTTATTAGAGGGAGGCGTCACCCTGGGAGGTGTCGTGTCCACGACGACGGGAAACGTGAGAATATCTTTATTTGAAATATCGGGATCTGAGGTGTTAGAGGCAACCGCAGTGAGGATCACTCCCGTATTTACTGGAGTGCCGGAAGGAGCACGGATATCGACTTCCACACTACGGGTGGCTCCCCGGCCCAAAGAAAAATTTACTGGAGAAACCCGGGTGATCAAGCCTGTAATCTCCCCTCGTGGATTTTGAGTAGTCCAGTCGATGGCAATATCGGTGACATCTATCGAAAATGAGCCGCTGTCACCATGATTGGTCACATCAATAAACAATGTCGATGTGTCCCCGCTTTTGTTGGCCGTGGTTCTGTCAAAATTAACCTCAACGGTCTGGGGTGTAAAAATTTTAGAGAATAAAATGTTATAAGAAACACCGTCGGTATCCACTCCGCTGACCCCGACCTGGAAGGGCTGATCGGGTGGTGTGAACGATCCTGTAAATTCGCCGAATCCCGTTCGACGGCCATCGTCAAAAGGCAGAGTCAGATTGATGCTTTGCAGATTACTCCCGGAAAGAGAAACCAGCCGAAAAGCCGCCGTATCAAATGAGCCCGTCAAAGTCGCTGTGACGGTTTGAGAATTTCCGGCGATGGGGTTGCCTGAGACAGGGACAAGGGCTTCATGGCCAATCGGCCCCCTCAACTCTGCAAAATCGAAACTCTGGAATACCACGGGGCCGTTGGTCTGAGCAAAACTGGATTCCGCATTCAGGAAACTTAGCAAAGCGAGTCCAAGAAAAATAAAACCAGCAAGCTTGGAATTCCTCATTACTAATTTACCTTGAATGTTCATATAAATAATTCTCCAAAAATTTGAACCCAGTTCATCGTTAGATGGAACTCAGTTATTTTGACTATTAATCATTAATTTAATTGGACTTTCTTAAAAACACCTTGAACAGCTTTCTATTAGATTATTGATTCTGTGTAATTCTAATAGAACCAAAGTATACACGAGTATCGCAGCTAAAAAATGACAAAGACCACTAAAACCAGTGATAATAATCACATGAATACATAGAAAAAGATCATAATTTCATATGATTACAGAAAATTTTCGCATTATTTTCGTTCCGATGAACGCTTGGATTGGGCAGACTCGAACTTCTCGGTTGGGTGCGGGCGCGGAATATCGGGCAGACAATATTTCAACCCGAACGGATCCTCATATTTTTGGAAGGCTGAAAACTCAAGGGAGCAAATACGTGGGTCGCCAAAAACAAAGACCCCTATGCCTGAAGCCGCAATATGAAAAAACTGATGCGACAACACACATTTTAGTTGAAGAGACTTAGGATATCCGGAGGGGGGGGATTGCAGATCAATCGCAAGAAGTGGATTGCAAAATGGGGTTTCTGACAGATCTAAAGAAATTTTTCAACGGCAAGTTAAAAAAACCAAGCGTGAGGCAGGCAACCTGCCGTTATAGACCTTTGTAAATGAATTTTGGAATGTAGTATCTTCGTTTATTAAAGACAATACCTAGAATTTTTCCACCACTCTTTAAAATTTTATCTTTAACACTTTCCACCACCTGCCAACGGGTTTTTTCGGCTTCCAGAACCAGAACCACACCATCCACCTTACGGGGGAAAGCCATTCCATTTGTAGAAACCGAGGCCGGAAGCGAGTCGACAAGTATGAAGTCAAACCTTTGCTTCAAATTTTCCCAAAAATCACCTCGGTTTAATGGATCGGAAGCTTGGAGAGCCGCCGATGTGACCGGTTGGGCAAAGGTTCTCACAACAAATAAGCGCGATTCTGCGATCTGACACAGCGCCTTCTCAAGCGGCACACCGTCCCGGAAAGATTCTTCCAGACTATACCCTGACTTAATATCGAAAAAGAGAAACTGACTGGTTTTTTGCATGTCGGTGTCTAAAAGCAGAACCGATTTGCCAAATTTGCCGGACGCGACTTTAGCAAACTGCCTGACAATCGTGGATGTCCCTTCTCCTTCCTTTGAGCCTATGAACTGAATCGCTTTTTTTTCAGAATCGGGAAGCAAAGATTCAATCGTCTGATAGAGGTCGATCATCTCTTCTTCCATTTCCACATCAGAAATTTCTGGAGCATCAGAGGTTTCAGTGGCCTCTGAAGCTTCAGAAGTTTTGAAGGAATCTTTCGCGGGCCTGGGAACAACCACCGGCTGCTCTAAACCCATCTCACCATTTCGCTCAGATTCAAATTCCCGCTCAGCCTCAAATTCTTGGTTTATTTTTTTCATATCATCCTTTTACAGGGTATTGCTAGATCAACATTGGCGGCGCCCAAGGGCTCCTTATATAATAACTTTTGATGACAAATCTGTCATCCCTTATGTGGAACCGATGTAAGAACCGGCAGGCCCAGACGTCTTTCCGCCTCTTCAGGTGTGGAAAGCCCCTGGGTTAAATATTCAGAAAGAAAAGCGAGACCCAATCCCGAGAAAGCCCCGAGAACAACACTCATGATCACATTCAATTTTTTGTTGGGTTTTATCGGTTTTGGGGGAACGGTGGCCTCCTGAATCACTTTTATATTGTCCAGTTTCATCTGATCCATTTCTTTCGAAACATTGGCCTCTTCAGATTTCCGCAGGTAAGTTTCATAGTTTTTCTCGTTGGTATCCAGTTTACGCAACAGCATCTTATAATCCTGTCCTTTGCGGTCTAAAACCAATAGGTCCTTATCCAACTGGTCCAGTTGCTTCTCAAGATTTTCCTTTTTAGCACCCAGCGAGCTCAGGTCTGCCCTGGCACTGATCAGGTCCAACTCTATTTTTTGATGGACAATATTTCTTCCCAAACTCTCGCTTTCTTTTAACTCTTCTTCCTGTTTTTTTATAAAATCTTCTACAAGCTTTATTTCCTCGCGCACGCTGGATAACAGTTGAATACCCGCATTAAAATTCTTATACTTCCCCACGAGCTCGCTTTCCTTGCGTTTTAGATCCAGCAAATTCGACTTGGCTTCATCAATGATTTGAAAGCGGTTGCCGCCTCCTCTGGATTGATTAGGTTCATTTTTGGGAATGCCCTGCATCTGTTCTTCCAAAGAGCCTATTTTTTGTCTCAATTCGCCGATACGGTTTTGAGTGTCCTTCAAAGTGGAATCCAATTCCACACGCTGTTTCAATAAAAGACTGGTTTGTTCACCGCCAGAAAAAATTTTATGTTTTTGCTTGAAGATCTCTAAATTATTTTCCGATTCCCGCAGTTTTTCCTCATAGATCTTCAGCTGTTTTTCATACAAGGCAGACATGGAACTGCCAAATATTTGAATGTGTTTCTCCTTGAATAACTCCACCAGCAAATTGATCGCCTTGGCGGCCATATGCGAATCGTGATGCCGAAAGACAATGTCAATGACATCCGAGTCTCTGACCACTCCAAAGGAAACATTTTCCTCAAACCGTTTGACAGCCGCTTCTAAAGGAGTCATACCTTTCCGGGGGTTAGCCATCAAAAATGGGTAGATGGTTTCGACCCCCAAAGCATTGATGGTTTTTTCCTTCAGGTCCCGGCTGGTGAGAATTTCAAGCTCCGTATTCATGACTTTCTTTGGATCAGCAGAAAAAATTTTATTTGTTTCTCCCACTTCAGGACGGTAAATATTCGCTCGTCCCAATTTGATCATGATGCTTGTTTTTGCCTCATACGTCGGCGAAGCGGTGAATGATCCGACTGTAACGGTTATCACAGTCGCCAGGAAAACAATCCAGATTTTGTGTTTATGCTTAAATATTATGGTAAGAAAATCTCTTACACTATATGCGGGTCGGTCTTGTTCCAAAACTGATTGCTCCTTTAAATGATTAAAATCCGCGGTTCTTTTTTCCGCACCCAATCAAAGGGTGTCCTGCGCGAAGTATGCTAGCTCCAGTCTGTGCCAAAAATTACCATGCCACTTAACCCTTTGTCGATCTATTTCGTTAAAGGACCTTAGAACCATTTTGCATTTCAAGAGGTTTAGAACCGAAAATATTTTTCCTCAATTCGCACACACCAAATACGACATAAACAAACGCGTAATTGGTTTCCTTAAACTCGTAGACTTTTAGTTGGTTACTTAAAGACATATCCAAATCGGCATTCATCACCACCTGCACAAGAACATTATTGATTAGAATCAATCCAGCCAGCCATAAGGGAGGGCATGGAAGTCCAATATGGGTGAAAAATTTATTTGCCCAGGAAGAATAGGTATTTAAAAGAGGAAGAAGGACAAAGTAAGATAGACAAAACAGAGTAAATATAAGCAGTAAATTGAAATCTCCCACATAAAGAATATCAAGATTGTGCAGATTGGTTTCATTTTGCCGGTTTAACTCTTCCAGGGCCGCTGGCGTTTCCCACCCGATGATTCGCTGCCCCCAGGAAATTTCTTCTCCAAAACAAACGAACAATAAAAGACCCAGCAAAATATAAAAAACGTTTCTCTTTATGTGAAATTTACCGAACCTGTTACCGGAACCACTATCTTTAAAATAAATAATACAAAATAAGGCGGAGGAGATAAGAAAATAAATCGCTCCTATATTTTCAATCGGCCCATCTTCCTTTGCCAGCCGGTTCACAATAGTTTCATCAAAAAGGAATATGCCGTAGGTAGAAATCACAAAGATATACAGAAGTATTTTTACCATGGCAGATTCAGACCCCTTAAAACAACGTTTCCTTTTTTAGCCAAACACCCGTTTGGTTAAACTCAATACCCATGCTCAATTGGCAATCCATATCAGACAAAGAAGCGACAAATCATTAACCCAAAAGTCCGGTCAAATGCTCATCCAGTCTGAGACGATCCACACCAGAGGTTTTATTATTTTTTATATCATTCACCAGGTTATGGTAATTCTTGATGGCAAAAAGCAATTCTTCCTCGTTATAGACAACAATGGCTTTTTTAACTGTTTGAAACTTTTTTGAGAACTCCAGCTGGTGATCATCCAAATGTTCATTTTTCTCGTACATCCTTGGCAATAATATAGGAACCTTTCCTAACTCGAGGCATAATAGAGTCGATCCTATACCCGCATGCATAATGACGATATCCGCCAATTCGATGTTTTCCACCATCTCGTCATAAGCAATATAATCTTTGAATTGATAGTGCCTCGGACGATAGCCAGAACAGCCGGTCTGGGCAAAAACCGTGCCCTCGATATCTCTACTTTCTATCCCCTTGTCTATGCATTCCAAGAGACGATCAAATTGAAAGTTTTCTGTCCCAACAGAAACAAATATCATAGGACCTGTCCTTTAAAACTGGCTTTCTTGAACTTGCCTGCCAACTCCGGCCATTGAACCAACAGGTGATCGACCACCGGATAAATCAATTTACCCGTCAAAGAAAGATCGTCTACCCGGGTCAGCGACTCAACGTATACCGTTTTTATTCCAAATAATTTGGCCGTATAAACAAAGGGAACAGCGATGCCGGCTCCTGTTGTGAGAATCAGATCGGGTTTTTCCCTTTTTAAAATTTTGAAAGCTAAAAAAGCATTTCTAAATAAATTTTTTATATTCCTATTGGTCGGCGAATACGCCCAATAATGATCGTCCTGGCTCAGCAAAGTTTGGGTATCCGGCTTTTTAAAAGTAACCCAAAGGCGCGTGTGTCTTTTCCAAAACTCTTTTAGACAATAAAGCTGTCTGAAATGACCTCCCGAAGAGCAAACCAGGCAAATTTTCATTCGCAAATCATCACTTATTTTTCGACCCTTTCTCTTATTGACCCGTTGCCATGGAATTTTTGCACATAAAGTTCTTCCATTTTATCATATTTTTCCTGAAGCACTTTTTGAGGGGTGAACTCCCTGATCGAGTCTACGCAGTTGCTAGCGGTATAAACATGGGGATTATCAACGACTTTGAATAAAGACTGCGCAATCATGCCAGGATCAACCGTTTTTACAACTTCCCCGGAAAAATTATTTCGCACCACACGGCTCACCTCCCCCACTTCATTGGAAACGACAGGCAGCCCACATCCCAGTGCTTCCAGAACGCTCATCGGCATTCCTTCAAAATTGCTTGTCATCAAAAATGCATCTGATGCCTGATAGAGTTTGACGATGTCATTTGGGTTCACATTGCCCAAAAAAATCACGTTTTTCTCAACGCCCAATTCTCTGGCATGATTTTCCGCCGCTTTTCTAAGGTTTCCTTCACCGGCGATCAACAAATAAGAAGACGTATCCTTCAAATTATATTTTTGAAACACTTCAAGCAATCGTATCGGATTTTTTTGCTTTTGAAGCCTCCCAACAAACAAAATCCAATGAGCCTCGGGGTCAACATTTTCGAGTTGTCGAGCTATTTCTTTTTTAAGAGCCGGTTTATCCGTAATTTTAACCACCCTGAATTTTTCCACATCAACAAACGTCGGAATAAAAGCGAATTTATCTTTCCATTTAGAATATTTTTTACAATAAAAGTCCAGAGTACTCATGCTGACTGTATAAATCCTGTCCAGACCGGGGAATACCTTGTCCTCAATTTTGAGATAAAGTTTTGGAAACTTACTCCACAACACCTCTCCCCCACTTTTTAGAATTTGTTTTTCGATATCATTATGAGTGATGAGGAATTTAGGCACGCGTTTATTCCTGAATAAAATTGCAGGTTCCAGCCGGTTAAAAAATAAAACGTGATGGTCAAAGTTCAAATTTGACATTTTCAATCGGAACGAATACCTCAATGACAATGGAATGAAGGATTTTTTATTGGCATCTTCCTCAAAAAATAATGGAAAAAAATTGAACGGTTTGCCGCCGATATCCAGTTTTATCCATTTCCCCGGCTTACATTTTTCTCGATCCGTGCTGATTCCTACAAAATCTATATCGAAGTGGGACGGAGCATTTTTGATAAAATCCCTGATAAACGTCTCAATTCCACCCACCTTGAAACCCAGTGGATCGCCAGGATGCAATATGGTTACTTTCACGCGATTCATAATATCTTATACAAACCTGAAGAAAAAAATTTACAGTCGATCTCAAATTTCCGCCGGAGCAAAATCGAGAGTTGTTCCTCCCCTTCACTAGGCCTCACACATGACAAGGTCCTTGCGCACCAAAGCACACAAAGGACCTGAAAAGGCCCTGTGGTTGTAGGAATTCTCTGGGATGACGTCTTATAGAATCTAGAAGCTCAAGCGTTTTTCTAATCCAGGTTTATTCCAGCCTGGTCATGCGTCATCATTTTGGTACTGGATTTTATCGTAATGAGCGAATGAAGCCGGGTTCGCCAAAGCTAAAGATTGCGCCAGCTTCTTCATTCTTGTCGCGTGAGTGAGGCCGGGGTGAAGAAACTTAAACGATCGAAGGTTTCTCAAACCCTGAATGCGAACTGCGTCCCGGCAGAAATTTACAGCATATCGCCGCATGCTTGGCAATCAGATGCCCAAAGAGGATAGACAAGCTCCATTGCCGAACATCACATTCACCTTCCACACACCCACTTCACTCAATATGCATTCTTTTGAGAGGCAACGACCGAGGCAGTCATAGCCAGAATCTTAGCGTCAAAAAGCAAAGACCAGTTTTCGATATAATAAATATCGTGCTCCACACGGGCCCGCATTTTCTCTGGGACTTCCGTTTCCCCGCGCCAGCCATTGACCTGTGCCCAACCAGTGATTCCCGGTTTCACCCGGTGCCTGGCAAAATAACCATTGATAATTCGGGAATATTCTTCATTGTGTTCTACGGCGTGCGGCCTTGGCCCCACGACCGACATGGTTCCATTGAGGACATTAAATAGTTGCGGCAGTTCGTCTAAACTGGTTCTGCGAAGAAAGGCACCGACCCGGGTGATGCGGGGGTCCGTTTTCGTTGCCTGCGGGACGCCTTTTTCTGGTGGACGCCCGTGATACATACTGCGAAATTTATAGATCATGAACTCATTATTATTGAATCCATAACGTTTCTGTCTGAAAAAAACCGGTCCAGGGCTTTCGAGTTTAATGGCCAAAGCGATGATCAATAGAATCGGGGAAAGCAGAGCCAAAATGAGCAGACCCAGAATTTTGTCTTCAATCATTTTCCAAACATAGGTCCAGCCGTCCAGAGGTTTGTTCACCAAATGCAGCATGGGAACGCCGCTGATAAAGCTAAAACTCGGGAACAAATGCACGAAACCCGCCAAGTCTGAACCCAGGCGAATATGTATAGGGAGCTCTCCAAGTTTCTTAGTTAGATCGAGGATACGATGATAAGCATTCCAGGGGAGCGAAATAACAATATCATCAACGCGATGCTTCCGCGCGTAACAGAGGAGGTCGTCAACCGTTCCTAAAATCTGATATCCCATAAAGGAAGGCCCGATCCGCTCTTTTCTATCATCAAACACTCCTGCAACCTCGAGCCAGGGCTCCTTAGCACTTTGCATTTGCTCAAGAAATTTTTTGGCTTGCTCTCCGGCACCAACAATGACAATTTTATGAGAAACCCGCCCCATATGGGCCCATCGCCAAAACAGAAAACGGCAAAGGCTCCTTTCCAAAAAAATTAAAAGACAAGACAGCAAAAACCAGGAAAAAACCCACACGCGCGAAAAATCGCCGACAATTTTCAACGCAAAGGCGATTGCTAAAAACGACAAGAAGGTGACAGCACCGATTCCCAGAATTTTGTGCATGTGGCCCTTCGGGTTGCATATCGTCTCTACGCTGTAAAGATTTGCCTGAGAGAAGGCCACAACGACCGTTGTGGTCACTAAAACCATCGCCAGGGCATAATCCAGAAAAATAGGAGACCCCAAACCCACGTAGTACCAGAAAATGCCAAAACCGGTACCCAGCAGAATCAATGCGTCGGCGATAGTGACAAGACCCGAGGCGATGTTCATAGAATAAACAAGACGGGTCGTTTGCGCATCCAATCCGGGTTTGAGTGCCGCATCAAAACCCACCTCCGAACCAATGCCGGCATCGCTTCCCTTTTGGGTTATTTTAATGGAGGATTTTAATTTACCGCCGACTGTCACACCGAATCTCCATCTTTAAATAAACCATTAAAAAATTTATTGAATCCAACCCGTAAAGCACTTACCTCAAAGCCACCTGCACGGCCCCAAAAAATTGAAACCCGGCAGACATCTTCCAACCCAACATCTAAACCTTTGAAATTCCATTTAATTCAATCAATAATCCACTGCCTCTAAAATCAACGAAGGAAAAATACTTCGCCTAAGAAACACGGCCACCGTCCGCCCTGCACTCGAAGGTTGGATTTATCGACCCAGCCAGTGCTTTTGAATACCATTTAAGCTCACAATAAGAAAGTTGATGTAAATATTTATCCACATATTACATAAACAGCCAAAACATATAGCATAGTGCGTGCGTAAATGTCCAGAAATTTGGACAAAACCGCTTATTATCGGAATTCTGATCCACCTCTGATGGAAATGTGATCCTTTTCCCAACGGGCAAGTTTGCTGTCAAACTTACAGAGATCGCGTCCTCATCGGCTTAATCCATACACATTTTCTTTCCTTCTTTCCTTTCCTCTGGTGTTTAGGTAAAAAGGTCTTTTTCTGTTGGAAATCCGCTCTATCGGGCGCAACTCAGAAAAATTAACGACAACCCGGGCCAAAGTTGTTGTTTGTAGGTATTAATATGCTTTAACGATATTGAGAAGGGGTTACGGGAATGCAACAAAATTGTTAATACCACTTCCTGGAAAAATTACCTGCAGGCCAATTTACAAAACCCGTCTTTCAGGGGTCCCAGTGCCGATGGTTTTCCTAAAACGGGCTGAAAATCCGCTCAGCCACTTCCCAGGCCTGCCGCAAATACAGGAAGAGCCTTTTGGACACAATGAAAGCCATGAAACCTGGGGGGATAGCTGAAACTAAGTAAGATGGGTCGTTGCTGGAAGGAGGATTGATTCTCGCCAGGCGGGGGTTCTCATTCTCGTTGCCCAATCCCTTTGGAAAAACCATCTAGGATAGTCCGTATTTTGGATTCCACCGCATGGGGCTCAACGGAAGTATCGACCATAAACACTTGCACCCCATTTGCCCTGAATTTTTGGACGACATCCTCAATGACCTGTTCAAAGCGAAGAAGAACTTCTTTGACCTCGGGTTCCGAACTAATGGTTCGCGGCCAGTTCTCAGGCAAACCCCGTTTAATGACCCGGTTCAAGGCATCCTTCATCGGAACTTTAAAATAAAAAATAGCGATTTCATGCGAGGGTATTTTTTTCAGTAGTTTTTTAGGCAGATCGGAAAAACCGGCCCCTCCCCAGACTTTAAAACTCGCGCTGTGATGAACCAGCCCTTCGTTCGGGATGTAAAAATTTGGATTTTGCGCGAAGGGTTTAATTTTGTGGAGAAAAAAAGTGGAGAGGTGAATATCCTCCGCCAGCCATGAAAACACCATACGGCGGCGCTGGGCCAGGAACTCGCGAAAAATTCCTCCGCCCAAACCGGCACTGATCAAGGAGTTCCAGATCGACAGGCGGTACAATCGGTTTGAGAGCATGCGAACTGGCGGATGGTCTTTATAGTTTGGGGTGAGGATGGCCTGCTTACACCTATCCTTTAGTTCCGCCCGGGAGATGACATCGATTCCCCGCTGCTTTAAGCCAAGGATGAGAGACGGTTCATAAGTTGTTTTCCCCGCCCCCGGAAGGCCTGTGAGTTCAACAATCACGCCTTCAACTTTGCGTTTATGGGGTCGAGCGCCGTTTCTAAAATAAAGTCCATAGAGGCATTTGCGTCAATAATGACTAAGTTTGAGTTGCTGGAATTTTTCTCAATAAATCGTTCAAAGGCGGTTGTTTTTTTTCGAATCACCTCTGGAAGATGATCGGGCTTGCGTTCGATCGCATTTTCAGAATCGACTTGCAGCACAAAAATAATGTCCGGCGCACCAATCTGATCGTAGCACTTTCGTTCGTTCTTCTCAAAACAGGCACTGCCGGAAAGCGAACCCCCGTCCCCTCCCAGGCCCTGAAACAGTGGAAACCGCTCATACAAAACGATAGCCCCTCGTTCCGCTTCAGACTTTCCCCTGCGATAGCGGTTTTGTTTCTCTTTGGCCATCAGATAATTTGTATAACCAAAATAGAGCCGCTCTATCCTATCGACGCCTGGCTGGAAACCCAGTATCCTGCAGAGCTTCCTAATTCCCAAAAAGAGTTTTCTAAAACCAATTGAAAATATCCATCGGGGAAGGTCTCTGGAAGAATTGTTACCTCCCATATAAAAACGAGCCACCTTGAAATGGCGGCGAAGTAGATTCTCGATAGAATCGACCAGGGTCGTTTTTCCGGACCCGTCCGGGCCGCAGAAGGCAAAAGACAAGCCCTGCTTAGGCAATACTTTCCCCAGCCCAAAAGACTTTTTCTGGCTTGAGCGCGAAAGATGGACCCAGAAACGCATCAGCGTTCCGTACCTGCGGTAGGGAGCAATGCATCTTTTAATCTGGCGGCGTCGACTATAATTTAATGAATGGATATCATCGAATGTTTCCAGAACCAGGTTCCCGTCGATGAATGAAAATGCAGGGTCCTCCAACAACGCCTTGAGAAGGTCTCGATCACAGCGCGGGTGAATGTGCTCAAACTCCGGGATCAGATTTAAATAAATCCGTCTCGGGTCCCGGCGGCGGATCACACGGGCATAATCCCGAAGACTGACCTTCAAGGACAGCCGCAGAATGAAAACGCACATTTCCAGTTCAGGCATCGCATAAAAAATCCCCTCCCCTTCGACAGCCGTCTTCAGATACAGGGATTCCAACGGCAGCGAAAGGCTTTTGATCAACTTTTCGCCCATGACCAATCTGAAATGCACGTGGAAATGAATGAACTTTTTGTGCACCGGATCGTATTGAAGAAAATCATGCACATCGGGAAAACGACGCCACGGTTCCGAAAGCACCTCGCACCATCCGTTCTGCCGAAGGGTGTTGAAAACCAACTGACGTTGCTCTTTTTCCATTAAAATATCGAAATCCGTCGCTCCCCGGATTCCTTCTTTAAGGCGGTCAAAGCTTTTCCACAAACAATATTTGATATCCGCTTCGCGCAATCCGACCAGGGTTTGGTAGGCAAGGCTCGCCCTCTCCAAGGAAGAGAGAGATGTTTCAGGGGCAAATTGTGTCGTCATACAGCCGTCCCTCCTTGCCTGCCCTCAGATCGAAACGAAATAAAATCAATCAATTTAACGCCCTCACCTTTGCATAGGTTGCACGCAATCCATTCAGCCGGATATTGTCCCAGAGTTTCTGCAGATACTTTTTTTCAGTGGGCGTGAAAAAGCCTGTGCTAAAAATAATCAGGATGTAAGAAAGCAGAATAAAAAATTTCAAGCTCAGATCAATGGCCATGGTGCCCGTATTAGCAATTCCAAGAGAAAGCAGGTACACGCCGACACCCACAACGGTGATATGCGACAGGCGGGCCAGGTCAAAATGCAAATCAAAAAATTTGGCGGAACAGTACAATCTGAGCCCGTTCAAAACCATGAAGCAACAGAGGGTGGCAAAAGCCGCTCCCATGATTCCCCATTTTGGAATCAAAAGAAAATTAAGCCCGATGTTTACAAGCGCTCCAATCAGGACATTCACCGAAATGCGAAACCCGTTTTTTGTCATCACCAGTCCCCAGTCAAAAAAACTGCCCAACCCTGCCAGAATATAAGAATAGGCGATAACAGGAACCACCACCCAACTTCCCCAAAACTCCTCTTTCCGGGCGACGATTTCGATGGCTTCCTTACTGAACAAAGACAAGAAAAGGCAAACAAACATTCCTGCCAGATAAAAATAGGTGCAGGTTTTTCTTAAAAATTCTTTTTGCCGGACAGGGTCGCCTTCCTGCTTGAACGTGATTGGCAACAGGGCGCTGGTCAGTGGTAAAACAATCAAAATATTAATGATCCCGGCGATCTGATAACCAAAACTGTATAACCCGACGCTCGACAAGGTGGAAAACATCATTAAGACGTAGCGGTCTCCGGATTGAATCAAAAGATTGGAACATCCGCTGATGATGCGTGGATATCCGTACTTAAGAGGTTGCACCAATACCGAAAATGAAACCCTATGCTCCGACTCCCTCCAAAAAGTGGGAAAGATACAGCACGCCTTAAAAACGACGCCGACCAGGGTTCCATATACCAGCGCCATCACGCCCAAATCAAAAATAATGAGACCGGACAATACCGTACCGGCATAAATAAGGCTGTGTGCCCAGGAAATCAGAACGGTTAATTTCGCTTTTTCGATCTGTTTTAAAAGGGTGAGCAAAAACTCTGACAGCGGGTGAAAAAACAATATAACCGCATAAACCTGAACGATGAAAATCAGTTCCTCATTATTTAAAATAAGAGAGGCGAGGGTTTTGCTGAACCCAAAAAACACCAGAGAGAAAAACAGAGATTGAAGCGTTAGAAAAAATAAACTGTTGAACAACAGCAGCCCTTGTTTGTCTTTAAATTCAGGGGCGAAATAATGCCTGATAAATCCCTGGTTGATCGGCGGATAAAATAATTTGCCGCATATTCCAACCGTAACCCACATCAATCCGATGATTCCATAGTCGGCAGTCGCCAGGTAAGTCGTATAAATGGGAATGAAAAAAAATGACATGCCTTTTTCCAAAAGACTGCCAATAGAATACAACCCTCCCAGATAGACCAACCTTTTGATTCTTTTCATTTCAAAAAAACTCGGAAAAAAAGTGACTCAATGCAGGTTTCGAAACAGGATTGCCAATCCTTTAGAGTGAAAAAATAAACCAACTAAAAAACCTTTCAAAACTTCGTGCAAAAACCTTCAACGCCATCCCCCTGCAAGCAGGCAGAAACCATCCGCATTATATTGACTGGGCAATATTAAGAATGGGTGAAAGGATTATAACTTTTTCCAAACAGATTCTAAGGGGGGAAAGGCTCAATAGTGCCATTAATATGATAAAAATTCAAATGGCGGCAGGGGTTACAATGCATGTAAAAATATATAATCAGGAGGGCGAACCTCAACTCTCCACCACCTGTTAAAAAATTCTCAGGTTTGTTTTCGATCTAAAAAACCCCATCCCATCACTCTATAAACTCATTACTTCCTAAATCTGGCGCTGTGCCAAAGAAATCTGCCGACAAAATGGTGAGGACCGTCTCTGCATTATGCACAAAATCCGCCGTTCCCGAATTGATTGCCGGCGAGCCCGCCTGCAGTTCAAACGCGGGCGTAAAAAGCGGATCTTGGACGATTGTCGTCGCTAAATCCACGTTGCTTCCGGTGTGATCGGTCGTGTTGTTAAAAAACAGGGTGTGCGCCACGATAGACGTATTATCAATATTTTTGATTCCGAGCACGGAGGAGTTCGAAATGATGTTGTTGACGGCAATAAGATTGTCTCCACCTGTGATCCCGTGGGAGTTGCCGTCAAAGGTATTGTTAAAAACATGAATGCGCTCCGGCATGCTAGCGGCCCTGAAGTCTTCCACCGTCTCGGCATTGTCCATGAGCCCGAGACCCACATCGACGCTGTTTGTTATCAGATTACCCTCTATAACGAATTTTCGGTTCGCGGTTCCTGGAGAATCGATCAGCTGAATGCCGTCCTCACCGCTTCCCGTGATCGTATTGCCTCTAATGGTAACGGTGACCAGGGCTCCGGAATAATTACCGTTGCGGGCTTCAATGCCGTCATCTCTTGCGGCATCGATGATATTGTCCTCGATCAGGAGGTCACTCTCGGGGCGATCGACGTCGAAACAGTCGTCGCTGGGGCTGAAACACACGTTTCCTCTTGCGACACCGCCCACATGCTCAAAACTGACCGCATCGCTTCCATTGTCATCGAAATGGTTTTCAAGCGCGGAACCGTTGGCAAAAAACACCACCGATTTCGTGCCCGCAGTAAAACGCAAACCTTTGATGATCGTTCCCGGAGCGGTTTCTTCGATGCTGATACCAGGCGCTCCTCCCTCGATCGTCGTCTGATCGATGAACGCTGGGTCCCCCGTAGTGTGAAAATGAGACGCCAGGGTGATCGCTTTTCCGGAAATTATGATGCCGCCAGGGTAAACGCCCGGCCCCACAAGAACCAAATCGCCATCCGCCGCGGCATTCACAGCCGCCTGAATCGTTGCATGGTCCTCTGGAACGCGAAGGGTCCCAGGTGGTGGCGGTGGCGGCGGCGGAACCCCATTGTCAACGGTCACCGTGACCGGGCTGGATAGTTTCTGATTGTTCGACGTATCCGTCCCCAGGGCGGTCAACGTCACAGGGCCATCTCCCTCCAGAGTCGTGTCCCAATCACAGGTGTAGGGCGGGGAGGTGTCTGCCACACAGCGGTTTTGACCATCCACCCGAAACTGAACACTTGCAACATCAACCGTGTCCGACACGGCTGCCGTGAGTGTGATGGTTCCTGAGACTGTAGCGCCTTCAGAAGGAAAGCTTATGAAGGTTCATGGCGGTACCGTTGAATATTCGACATGTAAGAGCGGCGCGGCGCCGGGAACGCCGTTGAACGATTCGGCCGTCCGCTCCCCGGTCCCGCTGAGGATGATCGCCAGCGGATTGCCGCTTGCCCATCCCGGCAAATTGATGATTTCCTGAATCACTGCAGAAATATCCGGTGTGCGCTGATCCAATCCAGCCTCGCCCACCGTGTTCCATGGAGCCGGAAACCAGGGCACCGCGGCCGTCGTTAAGGGCCGCGAAGTGATGTTATTGACCACCGTTGCAAACGAGGCGGCGTTGATAACGTCTTGCCCCTGAACCGTAAGAGACGTGGCCCCGGTGTTCACCTCATCCGCCTGAAATTGGACATAAGCGTTGTTGATCGTGGCCCCTGGTGGGATCGTCACCCCCTGGAAACGCACGCCAACGGTCTGGTTGCCGCCGCTATCGAACACCAGCTCAAGATCAGAGCTTCCATTGTTGACCGTCCCGTTCGCACGTTCTTCCGCGTCATCCGAATTGGAGGAAACCCGGACATCGAGGGTCAAACCGGTTCCTGGCGGTCCAGAAGAAACGACCAGGTTCACGGAACTGCCCGGCGCCACACTACTGCCCCCAACCGGGTTTTGACTGATCACATCCCCGGCAGGGACGGTCTCGCTGCTCTGCGGTGTAACCGTTCCAACCACCAGGCTCGCGCCGGTAATCGCCGATTCCGCAGCAGCCTGCGTCAGACCCACCACATCAGGCACGTTCACAGGCGCACCAGCTGAGAAAACCACATGTAAGAGCGGCGCGGCCCCTGGAACTCCATTGAACGATTCGGCGACCCGCTCCCCGCTTCCACTGATGATGACCGCCAGCGGATTGCCGATCGCCCATCCCGGCAAATTGATGATTTCCTGAACGATCGATGAAATATTCGGAGTCTGCTGATTCAACCCGGCTTCGCCCACCGAATTCCAGGGAGCCGGTGACCAGGGCACCGAGGCCGTCGTCAAGGGCCTTAACGTAATATTATTGGTCGCGCTGGTGAACGTTGCAGGATTGGCGCTGTTCTGGCCACGCACTGTGAGGGTCGTGGCCCCTGCATGCGTTTCATCCGCTTGAAACTGAATGTAAGCATCGGTGATCGTCGCCCCAGGGGGAATGTCGACTCCAGCAAAACGCAGACCGACGGTCTGGTTGCCGCCGCTGTCAAAAACCATCTCAAGGTCCGTGCTGGAAAGCGACATACTGCCCGTCGCCCGTTCTTCCGCATCGTCCGAACCCGCTGATATCCGAACATCGATAGTCAGGCCAGAGCCTGGCGGTCCTGAAGAAACGACCAGGTCCACGGCACTGCCCGACGGAACGCTGGTGCCGCCGATCGGATTCTGACTGATCACATCCCCTGCCGGAACGGTGTCACTGCTTTGTTGTGTAACTGTCCCCACCACCAGACCTGCATTGACAATGGCCGATTCCGCGGCGGCCTGCGCCAGACCCACCACATCCGGGACGTTGACAGGAACCGGGCCTGTGGAAACCACCAGATCAACAGCACTCCCCGGCGCCACACTGGTACCGCCAATCGGATTCTGGCTGATCACATCCCCTGCTGGAACTGTAGCGCTGCTTTGTTGCGTGACCGTTCCCACAACCAGACCCGCATTGACGATCGCCGTTTCCGCCGCCGCCTGCGCCAGGCCCACCACATTCGGTACGTTTACCGGCGTTGGACCGCTGGAAACCACCAGATCAACAACACTCCCCGGATCCACACTGGTGCCGCCAATCGGGTTCTGGCTGATCACATCCCCTGCGGGTACCGTGGGGCTGCCTTGCGTCGTCACCGTTCCCACCACCAGACCCGCATTGACAATCGCCGTTTCCGCCGCCGCCTGCGCCAGACCCACCACATTAGGAACATTGACAGGCGGCCCTAAAGAAACCACAAGGTCCACGGCACTGCCAGACAACGCAGTGGAACCGCCGATCGGATTCTGGCTGATCACATCCCCTAAGGGCACCGTGGCGCTGCTTTGTTGCGTGACCGTTCCCACCACCAGACTCGCGTTGACAATCGCCGTTTCCGCCGCCGCCTGCGCCAGGCCCACCACATCTGGAACGTTCACAGGAACGCCGGTGGAATAAACCACGTGCAACAGAGGTGCGGCGCTCGGGATTCCATTGAACGATTCCGCCACCCGTTCCCCGCTTCCACTGATGATGACCGCCAGCGCGTTGCCGCTCGCCCATCCCGGCAAATTAACGATTTCCTGAATGACCGATGAAATATCCGCGGTCCGTTGATCCGGTCCGGCTTCCCCCACAATATTCCACGGGACCGGAGACCAGGGCACCGAGGCCGTCGTCAAAGGCCGTGAGGTGATGTTATTGGTCGCGCTGGTGAACGTCGCAGGGTTGGCGCTGTTCTGTCCTTGAACCGTGAGAGATGTAACCCCTGAGTGCGTTTCATCCGCTTGAAACTGAACGTAGGCCTCGGTGATCGTCGCTCCAGGCGGAATGGCCACGCCCAGGAAACGCAGACCCACGGTCTGGTTGCCGCCGCTATCGAACACCAGCTCAAGGTCGGTGCTGGACAGCGACACGCTTCCCGTCGCCCGCTCTTCCGCATCGTCCGAACCCGCTGATACTCGAACATCGACAGTCACACCCGATCCAGGCGGGCCTGTGGAAACCACAAGATCGACGGCACTGCCCGATGGAACGCTGGTACCGCCGATCGGATTCTGACTGATCACATCCCCTGCGGGAACGGTGTTACTGCTCTCTAGAGTGACCGTTCCCACCACCAGACTCGCGTTGACAATCGCCGTTTCCGCCGCCGCCTGCGTCAGACCCACCACATTCGGCACGTTGACAGGCACCGAGCCTGTGGAGACGACCAGATTCACAGCCGTGCCTGGGGCCACACTGGTGCCGCCAATCGGATTCTGGCTGATCACATCCCCAACAGGAACGGTAACACTGCTCTGTTGCGTGATCGTTCCCACCACCAGATTCGCGTTGACAATTGCCGCTTCCGCCGCCGCCTGCGCCAGACCCACCACATCCGGAACCGTTTCCGACCCCACAATGGTAGAAAAAACTATGTGCAAGAGAGGCGCGGCGCTCGGAGTGCCATCGAAGGATTCAGCCGTCCGCTCACCGGTTCCCCCAATGATGACCGCCAGTGGATTGCCACTCGCCCATCCCGGCAAATTAACGATTTCCTGAATGACCGAAGATATGTCCGGGGTGCGCTGATCCAATCCGGCCTCCCCCACCGAATTCCAGGGAGCCGGTGACCAGGGCACGGAAGCCGTCGTCAAGGGCCGCAAGGTGATGTTGTTGCCTGCACTGGTAAACGTCGCGGGATTGGCGCTGTTCTGTCCCTGAACCGTGAGAGGCGTGGCCCCGGTGTTTACCTCATCAACTTGAAACTGAACATAGGCGCTGAGAATGGTAGAACCTGGGGGAATATTCACTCCCGTAAAACGCAAGCCAACGGTCTGGTTGCCTCCGCTGTCAAAGACCATCTCAAGATCGCTGCTGGACAGCGACATGTTTCCGGTGGACCGTTCTTCCGCGTCATCCGAACTCGCCGCAATACGAATGTCCACGGTCGCTTCTCCAAAATTTGAAGCGGTAACGGTCATATCATCAAAACGCGTCTGCTCACCGTCAAAGGCACTCAGGCGCAAAACGTAGCTTCCCGCTGTCGAAAAACTCGCCGTCGTGTCCTCGACATTTTCATTCGCGAAAGTCACCGTGCCCGGACCGCTCACCTTGCTCCAGGTGATGGTCGGAACCGGTAATGTTTCGCCGTCATCGGTGACGGTTCCATCCAGAACCGCATCGTCAGGCAAAGTGATCGCCTGGTCTAGCCCCGCATTAACATCCGGCGGCGTGTTGCCGGGGGTGACGGAGTTCGGAATGGTGAGTTCATAAACTTTACCGTCGTTCTCGTTGGGGTCGGCATTGTTATCTACACCGCGGTCCGCGAGATAGAGACTGTTCAGCGCCGGATTCCCGCTACTGGGCGCGAAGGCCAGGCCGGCCGCCTTGATCGGATTCGCCGCTGAAATATCAATGTTCTGTATAAGAGCGCCTGCCGTCGTCAGGGCCACAATGATATCCTGACTGCTTCGACCGACAACGTACAAGAGTTGAGCGACCGTATCGTAGGTGATGCCTTCAGGATCCTGCACACCCAAAACGCCTACGTCGAAGCTCGTCACCACATCGTCCACCCCCACGCCATCGAAAATTCCATTCGGTCCCGGAGAAATTTCGTAAACTTCGCTGTTGATTCCATCCACCATATAGAGGAACCCTTGAAACGGATCGTAAGCGATCCCTTCCGGGTCCGTACTGCCAAACGCTGTGGTGTCAAAAGAGCTCAGGACGTCGTCTGCGGTGTTGAACTGACCGTCGGCCCCCGGATTGAGTTCAAAAATGCGTTTCGCATCATCATCGGAAATAAAGAGGTGATTATTGGATGAATTGAAAGCGATCCCGGTCGGCTCATCCGAAAAACTGATCGCCGTCAGCG
Source organism: Nitrospinaceae bacterium (assembly GCA_021604505.1). Lineage (NCBI taxonomy): Bacteria > Pseudomonadati > Nitrospinota > Nitrospinia > Nitrospinales > Nitrospinaceae > Nitrospinaceae bacterium. Next base: position 23,332 of record BQJC01000002.1, read on the forward strand.
TGTCCAGGAGAATCCCATCCAAAGTAATATTGAAAAGGTTATCGCCGGTAAAGAGCGAACCGATTTCATTGACTTCCGAATCGGCCAGGAAAAGGGTTCCCGAATAAAATCCGGAGCTCATAAAAGCCACCCCTGCGGTGTCGGGGCTGGGAGGTGAAAACGCAGAAGCGTCGATGGTGCGGATCAGTGTGGAAACAAAATCCGGCTCCTGGGCCTGTGCCGAGGCGCTCGCCACTGGAGCCGCTTGCGTCAGTTGCAATTCCGTAATGTTACCAGCCGCACCGCCGAGACCGCTGTCGGCAATATAAAGGTTCAGTACGGAAGGATCGTCGGTCTGGTCCCCGCTCGGAGCAAACACCATGCCCTGGGGATCAGACAGACCCAGGCCTGAAACGTCCCGGCTCACCGCAACCAACCCTGTTTCAGTCACTTCATAAAGCAACTGACCAATTGAATCCAGCATATGAAAATTGCCAGTTACAGGATCGAAGGCGATTCCTCGCACGCCGTCCAGGCCCTTCCCTGCCAGGCTCACCGTGGAAACCGTCGCCTGTGCAAACCCCTGGCTGGCATCCGGCACGATGCGAACGATATTGGGCCCATTGCCATCCAGAATGTATAAATTCCCGCTTTGCGGATCGACCGTCATACCCCTGGGATCCTGAAGCCCGAACTGGCCGGCATTTATGCTGGTGAGCGTATTGGGTTGAAGAACACCGAATGCATCGGCGGCAATCTCCAACAATTCCTGGGAACCGGGTTGAAAAATCAGCAAACGGTTTCCCTGGTTATCAAACGTCATGTTGAGAGGATTCTCTACGCTGGCCGCCAGGGTCGCGGTCCCCAATAGATCCCCCACCTCGCTAATCACAATGACATCAGAAGTCGAAGCCGGAGGAGTTGCCGGGCTTTCCAGAACAAGAAAGGTTCCCGCAGCATTGGAAAAACCCAGACCCGCAGGCGAAGGATAACCAAGTGGTTCTGTATCGATATGCCGGACCACAACGGCATCATTCGATGACTGCGCCCAAGCCGACGGCCCCGAAACTGAGAAAAAGAAGGCGATCAAAATCCAAAGGAAGGTTACAAGGTTGGATCTAAGGAAACGGAGGCTGGGATATATTGCTAGAGGCATAGGGTCTTGGTTTTCCGAAAAGGGTTTAAAAGTCAAGTGAGTGAGGGAATCATTTTGCCAAAAACAGCTATTTCTTGATTGAAGCCGTCTAACTTTTAAAAACGGGAAGTACAGAAATATATTCCTATTTACATGCAATGTATATTAAAAGAAAGACCTTTGTTTATATCTGCATTGGGATTTTCTCATTTCCTTCACTTGCCGTCAATCCAGGAAAAGCGAAAAAACGTCTACTTTTCACCTATTTACTTACCATTAATGTAAATTAATAAAAGCCGACGGTGCATCTTTTTTATCAAAACCTTGTCAACCTTTGCAAACGACCGGGTCGAAACATATAAACACGCACGTATTACGATAATATGGAGCACGTGTCACAGTTTTGTCAACCGTACAACTAAGACGGACAACAAGATTTACTTTTTACAGTTGAGCCTATACAATGACAGTAGAAATGGCGGGCCGCTTTCAGCAGATTCCACCCGTTGGACTATTTCAGGCCCCCCTAAAAACCTATGAAACTAAAAAACAAAATTATCAAAGGAAGCGTTTTAGGCGTTTCGTTGCTCTTATTGAGCGACACCGCTCACGGGATTTCGAAAGCCCCCTCCGCACCTTCCGAAGAACCACTGCAAATTTCTGATTTCAGGAAGAGTGGGTTGTCCTCAGAAAAAAACTCAGCGTCTGCTTCCTCAATCCATATTGGGCCGACTGCAACCGGAATCCGGATTTACGTCAACAACGGATTGCTGGTCGATGTCTTGCAGCAGGTAGCCAATTACACCGATATTCAATTCAGGCTGGCGAATGCTCTGAATTCTAAAAGGATCAATGTCAATATCCAGGCCCGGGACTGGGAATCCGGGGTGGAACGTCTTCTCAAGGATTTCAGCAAGGTCACGGTATGGGATAAACATGCAAGAATGGATAACATTTTACTTCTGGGAATGAATCATTGGGAACCTGAAGAAGCGCTTCAAACCAATACCCATAGCCATTCATCGGAAGTGCCTCAAAAGGCCCAGGGAAAACCTGGGTTGCCCATCTCCAAACTCAAGCAATTGGTTCAGGTGAAACCCGGACAATCCATTCCTCCTGACTTATTTGCCGACGAGGAAGTCCAGCGTTATTTAAAGCTAAAAGGCATTCGCTCTTCAAGCGATTGGAAACAAATAAAAAAGGGAAGAGTCGTGCACCACCTGGCAAAACGGGAGTTGGTAAGATTGCTGTATGAACAACAGAGAAAAACCAGGGTCAATTAAAAATTTAATAATTGGTTTCCAGCACTTAAAATTCCAAATCCGATTGGCTTTTTTCTGAGCAACCTGAAAGTAAAAGCGCCCGCTTTTCGCCCCCTTTCACGATGCCATCCAGGTGTCAATCCCCTCGCCCCTTTTTTTGAGTTTTCCAAATCGTGACGTTTCCGTCATTCTCCCGGCAAACAAATATTTAATAATGATCCAACGCTTGTTATCCTGGGCCGCTGAACAGCTTGCGCCGTTTGGCCGGCATCGCCCCTTAATATGTGCAGGGTAAAATGAAAATTGTAGTGGTTTCCCACCATACAAAATCTTTATTAAACTTTCGAGGTCAGATGTTGTCCGGTTTTGTCGAAGCCGGCCACGAGGTGACCGCCTGCGCTCCGGAAAACAATCCGGAGTTTATCGAAAAATTTACCCAAATAGGCGTTTCCTTCATCACTTTTCCTCTCGCGCGCAATGGGATGAACCCGGTCAAGGATTTGTACGCAATTGCGTTTCTCGTCAAAACTTTGCGCAAAATCAAACCCGAATATGTTTTTTCCGCTTCGATGAAACCGGTGATTTACGGGTCCCTGGCTGCCCGCTTGGCAGGGGTTCCCAAAGTTTTTTCTCTGATCTCAGGCTCCGGCTACGCATTCATGAAGACCTCTCTCAAAAACTGGTTGATAACCATCGTGGTGACATCTCTGTACCGTTTGAGCCTTCCCAAAAATCGCACCGTCTTCTTTCAAAACCCGGACGATCTGTCGCAGTTTGTGGACTTAAAGTTGGCTCGCAAAGAGCAGGCGGTTCTGGTCAACGGCTCGGGAGTGGATCTGGAATATTACCGGCCGGCTCCGCTCCCTGAAAATGGACCTGCGTTTTTGTTGATCTGCAGGTTGATTCGCGATAAAGGAGTCGTCGATTATGTGGACGCGGCGCGGATCCTAAAAAAACGTTATCCTCATGCTACCTTTAACCTACTCGGACCGTTTGACAGCAATAACACATCGGCTCTAACCAAAGCCCAAATCGAACAGTGGCATCAAGAGGACCTCATCCGCTATTGCGGAGAAACCGAAGACGTGCGCCCGTTTATTTCTGCTTCCTGCGTTTATGTTCTCCCCTCCTACTACAGAGAGGGCACGCCGCGCTCGGCATTGGAAGCCATGGCCATGGGACGGCCGATCATCACCACCGATGCCCCGGGATGCCGGGAAACAGTGATTGAAGGAAAAAACGGATTTCTTGTTCCCATTAAAGATCCGCAGGCTTTGGCCGAAGCGATGGAGCGCTTCATCGTTAATCCGGATTTGATTCAGGAAATGGGCGAATCCAGCCGGGATTACGCCGTCGAAAAATTCGATGCCCACAAGGTCAATGCGAAAATAATGAAGACTATGGGATTGCTAAATGAAACAGGGAAAGATTAAATTCTTTCAGGCTGGAGGTTTGTGTTGTAGAAAACCTAGAAAGATGAATACGGGGAATTGTTTGAAGTTCGGTGGGGTTTTCCGTAAAATGCGATTTTAGCTTTCAAGGAAACCAGATTTGGAGGGCGGTTTTTCTGCACGACCATGCCTTGCCGAAAGCCTTTTACTCTTGATAATTTTTTCATTGTTAAAAATTTCATTGGAGGATTTACTCAAAACTACTGTTAGAGAAAATCTTTGAAAGAGAATATTCCCCTTTGGTAAGGGCAGATCCTATTATGATAAAAGCCTTCATATTTGTTTTTATAATTTTCACCTACAACATCATCTTTCTGGATGTAGACACCCTTGCCCGTATAGGCGATGAAGACAACCTGATTGAAAATCTTGGGGCCATTTTTCTTTTGACCGCTTCCATTCTATTCATAACCATATATTCTAAATCCTCAGGACTGGGAAACTCCTTTGGCAAATATCATACAAATAAGAATGTCTTTTACATTCTTCTCGCGGCCTTTTTTTTCTTGTGTTTTGCAGAAGAAATCAGCTGGGGGCAACGAATCATAGGTTGGGAGACCCCGACCGCGATTAAAGAAGTGAATCTGCAGGAAGAAACCAATTTACACAATCTGGAGATTTTCGATTGGGGACAAATCAACTTAGTTACTTTATTTTCCGTATTCTGGCTTTCTTATTTTGTTTTTGTACCCCTGCTGAATCGGTATTCCAGCCGTGCCAATGGTTTTTTTAAAACAATCGCCCTGCCCTGCCCACCTCTTTGGATAGGAGGGTTGTTTCTGGTAAATTATTTCACGGCAAAATTTGTTTACTTGAGCAACGCGGATGCACATAAATCGATAATCGACGCCATCAATGAACTCAAGGAAAGCAACCACGCATTTAATTTCGCTGTATTTGGAATATACGAATTGAAAGCCGTCCTTTTAAAATTAAAAGGGCGAGAGAAAAAACCTCCCCACCCATAGTTTTGCGCCCTGCACTCACCTGTCCCTCCGAAGTCGAATCACCTACAGAGTTTAAACGGCTAAAGCCAAATCCTTCCGTATCACGTTTTGTAATAACCGGTGTACCACTCCACGAAATTTTTGACCCCCACCTGAACATCAAATTTTGGCTTATAACCGAAATCTTCAATGAGGCCCGAAACATCCGCATGGGATTTGTGAAAGTCACCCAGTTGGAAGGGCATGAGATTCAATTCAGCCTTCATCCCCAGGTTTTTTTCAATTTCCAGGATGAAGTCCATCAATTTGACCGGCGCATTGGAACCAATATTGTATAAGGCGTAAGGGGCGGGAGACGATGCCGGAGCGGGATGGGTTCCGTCCCAATTCGCATCGCCTTTGGGAATTTTCATGACCACGCGAACCACCCCCTCGACGATGTCATCGATATAGGTGAAATCCCGCACCATGTCACCGCGGTTAAAAACGTCAATAGGTTTACCTGCCAGAATGTTCTTGGTAAAAAGGAACAACGCCATGTCCGGACGCCCCCAGGGACCGTACACCGTGAAGAAGCGCAATCCCGTCACCGGTAATTTGAAGAGGTGGGCGTAGGAATGGGCCATCAATTCATTATCCTTTTTCGTGGCGCCGTAAAGCGATACCGGGTGATTGACGCAATCGTGCACTGAAAACGGATACTTGGTGTTCAACCCATAAACGGAGCTGGTGGAGGCATACACCAGATGTTCCACCTTATTGTGGCGGCATCCTTCCAGAATATTTAATGTGCCCACCACATTGCTTTGAATATAAGCGTGCGGATGATCCAAAGAGTAACGGACGCCTGCCTGCGCTCCCAGATGAACGACCCGCTGGAGTTGTTCTTTTTTGAAAAGATTCGCTACCGCCTCGCTATCGGCCAGATCATCTTTATAGAGCTTAAATTTTTCGAACTCGTTTAATATGGCTAATCGGGCATTTTTTAATTCCACCGAATAGTAATCGTTGACGTTATCCAGGCCGACGATGTCGTGACCTTCCTCTAAAAGTCGTTTTGCGGTGTGAAATCCGATGAAGCCAGCGGCGCCTGTGACAAGAATTTTCATAAAAATTTACTTCCTTAAGATATTAATGATTTATTTTTGATTAAACTTTAGTTCCGCGATCGACTCTTCAGACAAAACCCGCTTATACTCAGCTTTTAAAAAATGATTCGATCTGTTGCACGACGGTTTCCTGTTGCTCACGATTCAAACCTGGGAAAATCGGCAAGGCCAGGGTTCGCTCCGCCGCCCGTTCGGATTCCGGGAAATCTCCCTCCCTGTGGCCAAGGTAATGAAAGCATTGTTGCAGATGCAGAGGAAGGGGATAATAAACTTCCGTCCCGATTCCTTCTTTTTGCAGATAATCGCGCAACGCATCGCGGTCAGCAACCTGAATCACGAATTGATTATACGTATGATGATTCAAAACATCAGAATCCGCGTACACCGCTTTCGGACATTGCACCTTCTGGGTTTCGGTCAAACAACTTTCCTCAAACAACATCTCATAGAGAAGCGCGTTTTCCCGCCGCGATTGATTCCACGCTTCCAAATGAGGAAATTTGACGTTTAAAACCGCCGCTTGAATGGCATCCAGACGAAAATTTCCGCCAACCAGTTGGTGATAATATTTAGGCTGACTGCCGTGCATTCTCAACATTCGTACCCGGTCATTCATTTCCGGGTGATTGGTGACCACCATGCCTCCATCTCCAAAGCACCCCAGGTTCTTGGTTGGGAAAAAGGAAAAACATCCCAGATCCCCCATATTTCCGGCCTTGCGTCCATCCTTGTATTGCGATCCGATGGCCTGCGCGGCGTCTTCAATCACATAGAGATTGTGCTTTTCGGCGATTTTTAAAATCGTTTCACTGTCCGCACATTGCCCATAAAGATGCACGGGGAGAATGGCTTTTGTTCTGAGAGTGATTTTTTCTTCAATTTTGTTCGGATCAATATTATAGGTCACCGGATCGATATCGACAAAAACCGGTTTCGCGCCCAGGCGGGTGATGGAGCCGACCGTTGCAAAAAAAGTATAAGGCGTCGTGATGACTTCATCCTGAGGGCCGAGGCCAATAGCCATCAGGGAAACCAACAGCGCATCCGTCCCCGATGAAACCCCGACGGCGAACTGCGTTTCACAATATTCTGCGATTTGTTTTTCGAGCCTGTTGACCTCCGGCCCGAGGATGAAGGCGTTGCTACCCACGACCTGGTTCAACGCCTGGGCGATTTCATCGTGAAGCGGTTGGTGTTGATGACTCAAGTCCAGTAAAGGGACGTTCATGATATTGGAATTCCTATCCATTTCCTAAAAAAGCCGGTTGAATTTTATTGTCCTTTAAAATATAGCGTCTGCCGCATGCGAGGCAGGAAGGCTCAGACTTATCTTCTTCCAGTCTTTCGCCGCATTCGCACATCCACCCGATGGTTTTGGCAGGGTTCCCCAAAACCAGGGCGAAATCCGGGACATCGCTGGTGACCACGGAACCTGCGCCGATAAAGGCAAATTTACCGATGGTGTTGCCGCAGATAATCGTGGCATTGGCGCCTATGGAAGTTCCTCGGCGAATGATCGTGGTTTTGAATTCATCTTTTCTCGGGATCGCGCTCCTCGGGTTGATCACGTTGGTAAAAACACACGAAGGCCCGCAGAATACATCATCCTCCAAAACAACACCTTCATAGACGGACACATTATTCTGAATTTTGACATTGTTTCCAATAAGACCATTCGGGCCAATCACTACATTTTGCCCGATACTGGCATGATTGCCGATTTTGGAACCCTTAAGAATATGGGAATAATGCCAGATTTTCGTGCCTTTACCAATCGTGCATTCCTCATCGACATAACTGGACTCATGAACAAAGTAATCCGAGTCGCTTTCTGGGCCCATGCCCCCTCCCATGCTGGCTTGCGCCTGCTGCAGGACTTTTAAAACCCGGATTCCCTCTTTCCCGTCAGTGACCACGGGTTTCCCTTCGATACCATCCAAAAAAGCTTGGCACTCCGTGATCAAAGGTTCCTTCCAGTCGGGCGCTAAATCGATAATAACGCCTTCCTTCTTTTCCGGGACGGGCATGTTCCCCTGCCAGAGAATGTTGTGCGGATAAATAACCAACTTTTCTTCCCGGCGAACCGTATCGTCAAAAACGACCATTTTCCGGTCACCGATCACCACCAGCTTCTGCTCCTTAAAAGGGTGAAGCCAGGAAACGAATATGTGCGCTGAAACCCCGCTCGGAAATTTTAAATGGGTGAGCGTGGTGTCTGTGATCCTCGGGTGCAAAATGGACGACCCCACCGCTTTCACAGAATAGGGTTCCTCATTCACCAGAGAAAGGATGATCGAGATATCGTGCGGCGCAAACGACCAGAGAATGTTTTCTTCTTTTCTGAATTTTCCCAGGTTGAGGCGGTTGGAATAGATGTATTGTATCTTTCCAAGCTCCCCACTATCCAGCATTTCCTTTATTTTGCCGATGGCCGGATGGTAATGAAGGATGTGGCCGACGAATAAAACGTTGCCGGTTTTTTCCGCCAAATCACTGAGCTCGCACCCTTCCTTTTCCGTTAAGGCCAGAGGCTTTTCGACAAAAACATGCTTACCCGCCAGCAGGGCATCCTTGACCATGGAGTAATGCATGGCTGCCGGTGTCGCGATGACAAGGCTTTCGATATCTTCCCGGGCCATCGTTTCTGAAAACGAGGTGGAAGTTTCTATGTTGGGATATTTGTCTTTCTTGACCTTTAAAATATCTTCCGAAGGATCACAGACCACCCTCAAGACCCCAAGCTGATTGAGGGCCCTTGCCAGGTTTTTCCCCCAATAGCCGCCTCCAATCAGGGCAACGTTTAATTTTTTGGGCAACTGCGACCTCCGATGGATTAGAGCCTGTTGGTGGGTTCAGCGACTGAAGTTATAGTATGCAGACGGCCCCACAGAGAAGGAGTGGGGCGATGGTCATCAGGCCTTGACGATTTTATCCGACTCAATGTTTCCGCAGGCATTTCTGGTGTCCACAACGATTTTGGACCGCTCCACGATGTCCACATAATCATAGTTGGAATGGTCGGTCAGAATCACCGTCATATCGTATTTAGGTAAATCATCCAGGGACACGCTCTTTTTTCCAACAAACTGATTATATTCCCGTTTCGGTCCGAGAACAACCGGAACATAAGGATCGTTAAAATCCACCTGGGCTCCATACTCCTCCAGAAGTTCCATGATCTTAAAACTGGGGGATTCCCGGTCGTCATCGACGTTTTTCTTATAAGCCATTCCCAGGATGAGAATCCGGCTCGCCTTCAAGCTTTTCCCGACATTGTTCAATGCCCACAGAATTTTCTGCAAAACATACTCCGGCATCGACACGTTGACCTCACCGGCAAGCTCGATAAATCGGGTGGAAACTCCAAACTCTCTTGCTTTCCAGGTCAGGTAAAAAGGATCGATCGGAATGCAATGCCCTCCCAGGCCGGGACCGGGGTAAAACGGCATGAAGCCAAACGGTTTCGTGCTGGACGCTTCGATCACTTCCCAGACATCGATCCCCATTTTGTCGAAGATGATCTTCAGCTCATTGACCAAAGCGATGTTGACGGAACGGAATATATTTTCCACCAGCTTGGATGCTTCCGCGGCTTTGGTGTCGGAAACGGGAACGGTTTTGCTGATAACCGATAGATACAGAACATTGGCCGCTTCCAAACCTTCCGGATGGTCCGCACCGATCACTTTGGGGATGGTGGCTGTGGAAAATTGTTTGTTGTTGGGATCTTCCCTTTCTGGGGAATAAGCCACAAAAAAATCCCGGTTCGCCTTCAGACCGCTTCCTGACTCTAACTCCGGCACCAACACATCCTGAGTGGTTCCCGGATAAGTTGTGGACTCAAGAACAACCAATTGTTCTTTCCTTAAAAACGGGGAAATCTTCTGCGCGGTTTTCACGATATAGCTCATATCGGGCTCCCGGTTGTCATTGAGAGGCGTAGGAACGCAAATGAGCAGACAGTCGCAGTCAGATGCCTTTGCAAAATCGGTTGTGGCTTGGAAACGCCCGGTCTTCACAATTTGCGAGATGGCCTCACTGGGAATATGGCGGATATAACTTTCCCCTTTGGACAACTTATCGACTTTATTCTGATCTATATCCAGACCGATCACCTGAAATCCCGCCTTGCCGAATTCCTGAACCAGGGGCAAACCCACGTATCCCAGGCCAATCACCCCGATACAAGCTGACCGTTCTTTTATTTTTTGAATAAGCAAAATAGCTCTCCCAATTTTCAACTATTTTCCTAAGTTTGAATCAATTCAATCCACAAAATTTTTGATCTAAAATCCGTTGCGCGATTCTTTGATGTCCGAGACGGTTTGGATGATTCCAGTCCAATTTATCTCCTTTATCGAACACAAAAAATTCTCCGATTCGGTTTTCATTTAGCGATTGCTTCGCTTTATTTACGTCGACAAACGCATAGTACGCGTCGAGATAAGGAACCTCAGGGTCGATGATCTCCAACATGCGGTTTTGCGCACTGCGGTTTAGAAAACCTTCCTCCCATTGGATCCCCAATTCACCATAGTGCCGAGCCGCTTCATTGGATATCTGCATTTCATAAGGAAGAAGAACCACACAAAAATTAACGTTATTTTCTCTCAGTTTCTTGAAGGTGGCATTTACGCGCTGGCCCGTTTGTGCAAATATATTGGAATATTTTTCTGGAAACAATTCATACGCTTGAAACCCCGACTGATTATAACCATAAAGTATCAGCAGGGTTTTTATCTTGGTACGAAAAAAGTTATATAAATAAGATTTTCCCCTTAGCTGATCCAGATTTTTTTTTGCAAACAGAATCGATCTTCTTAAAAAATTGCCCTGATGTTTCTTCTTAACCTCATCAGGCAAAATATCGTTCAGGTTCAAAAAGTAAATGATGGTGTCCAGACTGTAGGTTTTTGCCAAATCCCATAATTTCTCAGGGTTTTCGATGCCAATGGCCAATGCCCCGAAGGTGAGATGGTCGGCATTTTGCACATTTTTTCTTATGATATCCTGGACTCGGTACCCTTGCCCGGCTCCCACACCATAAATAACCGAATCGCCTGCATACCCTATTCTGGGCTTGGTGCCTACAGAAGGAAATTCCTCATCGGACTGCCCATCGGAGTTTATCTTAATGGTTCCATAAGGATAGGTTCTGATCCCCGGTTCGTGCTTGCCGGCATAGTAATCGATTGCATAGTCGATATAGAACCTGAGAAAAATTTCCAGGACCAAACATAGTAAAAATATTCCCACTAGTATCGCAATAGCAATAGAAGTCTTTGGTTTTCTTTCAAAAAAATTCTTTTGTGTCGTAGCGTTCAAAATTATCACTTATAAAAGCGCGTCTTGGTTTTCCAAGGGTGGTATCTAAGGCGATCTACATAATGCAGAGAAAGAGTAACAGAGAACCGTAGATCTTGATAACGGACTGCTTTTTCACTGTTGCTAACCAAAATTCGGATCGGTCTTAAAGAGCCCTTTGGTTTTCTAAAATTATAGAACCGCTTCTAGAGGCTGAACAACAATACTATTTCCGGATCGTCAGGCCATGAAAAAAAGGCCAGGGTCTTAAGATATATTTATGGTTTGGGGTTGTTTGTAGAAAGTGCAGGACACAGACCCTTACATTGATACTTTAAAGTAATCTCAGTCTGGATTCAATCCACAATCCAGCGATCGCAACCAGTCCACTTCGATAACTTTTCTAAAACCGGCTTTTAAGAAATCGCAATGATAATAAATTGCCTGTGATTTCAGACTAACAACCGCTATCGAACCGCCCGTTTTATCTCCCTGCTCCCAGGGTCATTTTTCTCAGCGTTTTTAAAACAATATTGGCATCTAACTTGAACGAAAAATGCCGGATGTAATACAAATCATATTCGAATTTTTTTATCGCATCGTTCAAATCTTCTCCGTATTTGTAATTCACTTGCGCCCATCCCGTAATGCCCGGCCTCACCAGATGCCGGAAACGATAGCAGAAAAACTGCTTCTCATAAACCTCGGTTAATTTCGCTTGTTCCGGCCGCGGACCGATCATACTCATATCCCCTTTCAGCACATTCCACAGCTGAGGCAACTCATCAAGGTGCAAATACCGGAGCCATTTCCCCACCTTGGTGATCCTGGAATCCGATTCCTCCGTGCATGCAGGGCTGTTGACCTGAGTCGTCACCATCGTTCGAAATTTGTAGCATTTAAAAGGCACATTGTCCTTTCCGGTCCGCACCTGTTTAAAGATGACCGGATCTTTATCCTCCAACCGGATCAAAAGAGGGATCAGGAGAAAAAAGGGAGCCGTCAATATCAAGCCAATAAGAGCGAGGACGATATCCGAAAATCGTTTTACTTTGGAAAATACAGGGTTTCTTGGAAAGTGAAACCCTTCCCCCAAAAGCAGTTGTGGATGAACCAGCGAACTGGGAATCCGTTGAAGATAGTTTTCATAAAATTTTTCAACGGAAATAATCGGGACTCCGTTAAAATGACATTTGATCAGCTTCTCTACGAACTCTCTTTTCATACTGCGTCTGTCATCCGCAACAATCACAGCATCGTGAGATCCATTCAAAGTATCAAATTGCTTTGCAGGCGCCGCTTCAATCACAGGCGAATCGCTCCCGCACAATTTTTGTCCAACCTTATTTTGGCTGAGATCCAGAACCCGAAAATTCTGGGTGATACCTGAATGAAGACAATCCATATAAAATTCTTTCGCCAGGCCTCCGGTCCCAAGGATGATAAAATAGCGTTGCCTTTGATGTTTATGAAACAGGGAATAAATATATCCACGGTAGAACAGGGAAATGGCGATGAAGGTGACGTAACTCAATGGAAGGACACTTCGGCTGAAAAAATATCCCGGTTGGAATGTGAAAATATAAACACCGACAATGGTCAACACGATTGCCGTCAGTCCCGCAATAATATGCTCCGTAACATAGCTCAGACTGCGCATATTATTTTTCAGTGAAAATCCGTCAACGAGATGGATCATCAATGGAGTGATCGCCAGGGGAATCATCAGGGCTGGCCAAAGAGCTTCCGGAGGAGGCTCTCCCTGAAGACGGATGAAGCTAAAAATGTAAAACAAGCCCCCGAGAGTGATCGTGTCCAGAACCAGAAGACACAATGGCATTAAATATTTAGGTTTCATTGAGATCCTATTACAATTTGCCGATCAAATTTCCCATCAATCCAAGGGTTTGCAGGTTCTTTAATTAGAAAATTCCCCATTCAGAACACCTCGGAACCTCCACCGCTACGGCTCAAATTTAATCAATCTCCGTGCCTGTAAGAATGCCACCCCTGGGTTAAGAAATGATTAAGGGTCCGACACAGATTGGCAACGAATTCAAATATAAGTCGGGATATGTGTTAGGAGTTTCGGGATGGAAGCATAAAAAGGACACCCCTCTGGAAGCCCAAAGGTCATTTGGGATATAAAATTACATTTTCTTTCTGATATCATTTATAGATTTACATTTATAGCAATACTACATAATTGCGGGGATGTTTGCAAGGAAACAATGCGCGGCAAGCCAGACTACTATCAATTAATCAATACTTTATTATGCTTTGCCGCGTGACCGAAGACCGTGGTTCAAGTCGTGGGAAGGTGGAAATATGTCAAAAATTGAAGACTACCCGAATAGCTTACCCCGGATTTTTTAGGAATGGATCGTCTTCACCGCGACTAGATAGAAATTTAGTGCCGCATTAAAAGGGCTACAGGACACGATTACAGTCGGTTCAACAATCCGGGTCTTTGAAGCATGAGGAAGAAACGAAGGGAGGGTGAACGAATTACAGCAGGAAGCGCGAACAATAATTTTGCGCAGAAAAAAACCCGCTGTCTTACGGAAGGACCGCATTTAATTCATACGAATCCACCGGTAATAAAGCGGGTATTTAGAGGATGCTTTTCTTTTGAGTGATGACGATTGTGCGTCTAAAAGAAGCTCCTGGGAACGTGAATGATGTCTCCGGGTTTTAGTTCTAAATTTTTTGACAAATCACCCTCGAAGATCACTTTATCAAGGGGCACACTTATTTTTTGAATTCCGCCCCCTGTACGCACTTGCGATAAATTTTTTCTATACACCTTGGTGCCATTGGCTTTAGCGATGTCCGTCAACCCTTCCGCCAGGAGAATGGCGTCCATGACCGTCATTCCCTCTTGATAGGTAACAACCTGCGGCTTTTCGACTTCACCCATTATATTGATTCGGTTGCCAAAATTGTCATGAATAAAAACAAGATCATTCGGTTTCAGCCAGATGTTTTGAGTAAAATCATCCTCTTTCACCAATGAATAGATGTTTATTTTAACCTTGCGACCATTGCGTAAAAGATAGGATTTTCTTAAATCAGCCTTTTCCGTAAAACCCTTCACCATGGAAAATAAATGCATCAGAGTAATGGGCCGGTTGACCTTATAGGTACCGGGCTCTACCACCTCGCCGGCCACCGAAATATTGATGCTGTTGATTTCCTGCACAATCACCGTAACACTTGCATCGGTAATATAGTTCCTAATTTCTTTTGCGATAGTGTCCTTCAACTGGGCCGGGGTCAATCCTTGCGCTTTAACATCTCCTATCAAGGGATAAGATATCGTTCCATCGGGGCGAACCGGCATTTCCGTGGTCAATTCTTTATTTCCCCAAACGGAAATCGAGATGAGGTCTTCCGGGCCCAAAACAAATGGATTGCTTTGGTTGATAATGGGAGTCGATGGTGAAAAATCCTTTTCCAGCTTTCCCCCTTTCCTGGCGGAATCACTGGCGGAACTACCAAATACCTGCGCACCGGCTGAATGAGACAGCAAGAAACACGCGGTCAAACAAATAAATATAATTACCTTCATCTTAATGCACTTCATAGGTCGCTCCAAAATACGGCTGTTGTTCATCCCTGAAAACGATCAAAATTTTCACAGTTATAGAAAAATATTTAAACGCCAATTCAACACATGACATGCAAGCCAAGTTAACTGGCGATGCCCGCCTTCAAGGCTGGCATCTTATTCTGCCTTGAATGCTATCAAGACACAAAATGAGGAAGGGGTGTGGGGTATTTCAATAAATATTCCCAGGCTGCACCATCTGGTGAGATATTAGACAAGATTCCGAAGATCGCTACACCCACAAAGGAGAAAGCCTAATATTTTGCCGCGATTTCAAAAAGCCCAATGTGGTTTATAAAATCTCTGTCATCAAAATTGGAGATATTCTCCTCATATTTATATTTAGCGGTTGCTTCCAGCCACTTTTGGATATCATACTTGAGACCCGTGGCCCCTGAAACCGTATTATCTATTCGAGTTCGAATCCCTCCCCCATTGGCGCTATCCGGGGCCGATCTCCGGTAGTCCAGGTGCTCGTGAATGAGGTCAATAAAGGCACTCATTTTTTTCCCTAACCGTTGACTGGCCTTCAACCTGGCACTTGACAACACATACGATTGAATTGTGCTGAAGGTGGAGTCTACGATTTGGCGACCAGCCTTAAAAGTGATTTTAGTGCGCTTCACCGGACGATAGCGCAAATCAACCTGATACACCAGATTCTCGCTGTTATCGCCCTTGATATTCTTATATCTCTTGGTGTCATAACCCACCGCGAACTCTCCGAAAAAAAGTGAGCTCGGCTCCCATCTCAGCGCCAGAAAAACCTGATCTGCCTGGGAATTATCGTTACTCGGAGTGGGCAGCTCGTATTCCCTGATTTTATGATTGTACTTGATACCAAAAGCCGCCGGCGTGGTCGCCTGCCAAAACAAGGCTCCGCCGGCGTTATACTCATCCACATTTTGAGCTCTTCTTGCCTGGTATTTATTATCTTCCACGCTGACGTTTAGCTCCAGCTTAAAAATTTTCGAAATCGAATAAATCAAATCGGCGTACCCGGTGTAGGTTCTCCTGACCTGCCGGTTTCCGATATTGGAATTAAAATCCCGGCTTCCACCCCCGGCCCTTTTCTCCCAACTGCCGCCGATAGTAAGATCACTCCGGCCTCCAGGGCCGCCTAGGTTGACCCCGCCGCCAACTTCGTGATTGAAAAAATTCTGCGTCCCACCCTCTTCCAAATAGCTTTCATCCCGGCCTTCATAGTCCACAAAAAAACCAAACACTTCGCCCGGCGCCCTGTCTAACGCGATTCCCATGGAAGGTTTGATGGTAAAAATAAAATCGTCCGTCGGGTCTTCAGTTTTAGTCTGAAAATCCCGGTCCGCTTCTTCAAAAATGTTGGATTCATAGCGCGATTCGAAGGCCAGACCAGGGTGCAATTTCACCCGCCCAACACGCATATCGCCCGGTTCCAGGGAATAACCGTCTTTAGTCAACGCATCAAACTTGGGAAAAGGATTGTCTCTGCCTGTTGCTGAGGAAGGAAGAATTAAAAGAAGCAAAATTACCGGAATGAAGATCCTACCCATATACTTTCCCATCACTACCCCTATAGATGAAGGTCAGACCACGATACTTTACACAGGAATGCATCAAAGCAAAACGAAGACGTTGAATCTAAAAAATCTGCAAATCGCTCAGAATATCGGGTCATCCGATTTCGGCTACCCAAAGAGGAATCACAAAAGCTCCCCCCTTCCCATTCTGACCAATCCTAAACACTAACGAAACCTATTTGGGCACTCTCTCCAAAGGCCCAAAAATCGCCTTTCCGTTCCCTGGAAGCCTTTTCTTCGTTTGAATAAACCCTTTGGAAAAAAGACATTTGGATAGGAAAAACTAAGGACCAAATATAGCTTTATATCCCTATGGTGTCAATACAAAGAATCAATTGATTTTAGTTTACTTTCGATAAATACCTTAAAACGTTACCCTATAATTAGTATAAATTTGTTCAAATTAAACATAAAAAAATTATCTTATCAAAATTAGATGGAAAAAGATAGCGATGCAACCAATATTAGGCTGAAAAATGCATTTAAATATTTATTTACCAATGCTTTATTGATGTTTCTCTAAGTTTTTTTTCAAGAAACAGGAAAGTGGGGGCATTGCTATGCAAAATGGGTCAAAAGCAAAACTTTGTCACTCCCTATCGATCCTGAAACCTGAGGGAAGCATGAAGCCCCCCCTTCCGTATCAGCAAGCACCCTTCTTTTTTTGGAAGAACATCAGGAGACAGTCTTCTTTTAAAAATCAAAACTTCTGAATTATCGTCTCCACCATTGGGGACGAATTCCCAGCCGTGGATTTCAAGGTTTTTGATTTTGGTTTTGATATCACCCTGGCGAAGCTTAGGCATATCAAGAAACCAATATTCCCAATCCATACAACTTTCTCCCTATAAAATAAATTCTTGCCGTAGCCCTGAAATTAGATTCACACTTTGTGCCAAACGAAAAACGCCAAAAAATAAGGCATTTTCACCACCTGGAAACCCTGCTCTGGAATTAATTTGCAATTTTTCATACAGTTATGCAAAAAATTGCAACAAATAGACTGAAAAAGGACTCTTGAAAGATCCCAGAAGTGGCTAGAGGGGGATTGGATGATTGATTAAGCGCGTGGACGCTTTCGTGAAAATTCTACTGGGGATCTATAACACTTTCTGAGGAGCGGAACTTTGTCCTGAAAGAGGCGCAGATTTTCTCTTCTTTTTAAGAATGGCAAGAATGCGGGTCATATGATCATAGCCCATTTGGTCTTTCAAAGCCGCGAACGTTTCTTGAGCCTGAGCGAAGTTTTTTTCGGCCTCAGTTAAATCATCTGTTTTCCAAAAAAACTGACCAATGGACTCATAGACTTTGGCCAAATCTCGATGCGGCGCGGCGTTTTTTACCGCCCGTCCCGATTTTTGATACCACTTTTTCGCTTCGACAAACTGTTCAAGATCCATATAAAGATCCCCAACCTGCATCAGAGATCGCCCCTCGCCCACCGAATCCTGGTTTTGCGAGTGATAACTCACCGCTTTCAGATAGCTGGATTCCGCCTGCTCGACATCGTGGGCAAATTTAAACAAATCTCCCAGCGATTCGTAGGTTCTGGCCGCCTTCTGAAAATCCTTACGCGATTCAAAAATGGCGATGGCCCGACGATAGTTCTCAGCGCCCTTTCCAAATTCATGAAAAAAGTAATTTTCCGACGCCTGCTGGATAAAACGGTCCGCCTCGTCTTCCGCATTGATTGGGGGTTTGTAGAAATTACTGTTCTCATCGGCCGCGCCGTTGCGGGAAAAGTCGGCAGGTTCGTTGGATATATTAAATTTGTTGAACCATATGGAAACACCGGCCAATAAAACGA
The DNA here is from genome assembly GCA_021604505.1 of Nitrospinaceae bacterium. NCBI lineage: Bacteria > Pseudomonadati > Nitrospinota > Nitrospinia > Nitrospinales > Nitrospinaceae > Nitrospinaceae bacterium. Next base: position 41,495 of record BQJC01000002.1, read on the forward strand.
GGGAAACCATCAAAATGGATGTGGTTTTATTTTTGAAAATTTTTGCCATTGGGTGAGCCATCTCATAACAAGAATAAGCTAACGGCCATTATACACGAGGCGGAAACGCAAATTTTCTTAAACTGGAAGGGATTGAACTTTCAATGAGTTTGAACGCGAAGACCGCGGTTCACAAATCGAAAATCGAGCACTTTGGCGCCCTGTTTGCTCAATGCATCCTGCACTTCGGATTTTCGATCCTTCGCCACAAAAAACGCCACACAGCCTCCGCCTCCCGCGCCGCACACCTTAGCCGCCAAAGCCCCACGTTTCATTGCCGAGCGAATAAGACGATCCATCTCAGGGGTGCTGATTCCAGGAGCCAGTGCTTTTCTCGCTTTCCACTCGGCGGCAAACACAGGAGCCAATCGTTCTAACGGACCGTTCAGCAGAACTTCCTCCATATGGAGAGCCGCCTGTTGGATTTTTTTTAAATAGCCAATGGTTTTTTTATTCCCATCCAACGCGTCTTTCACCACTTTCCAATTATTGATTCCAGACTGCCGGGGCTTGCCGGTATAACAGAGGACGAAGCGCCCGGTCATTGCATCGAGACTCCGGCGGATCCGGCTGAACTCCACCCCCAAAACACCCGGCCGGACTGCCAACGCTCCACCATACAGAGCCGGAAAATAATCCTGCCAACCCGCAGGGACGGATATCACCTGGGTTTCAATATTTTTTGCAATTTCGGGCAACTGGCTTTTGGGATAGCGGTGACCCATTAAAGCATTCAAGGCGCCATGGAGCGCGATATTCAATGCAGAAGAACCTCCAATCCCGGAACCCGCCGGGGCCTGGCAGTCGGTGGTCACATCCAGCCCCTTTTTCGGAGAATAAAATGCCACCGTTTTCAGAATGAGATCGAGAGCGTGTTTTTTGGGGAAAGCGTCTAAAGAGGGGAAATCCGCTTTTAAATTTAAATCTTTCGATTGAACAACAATCCGTTTATCTTTTCGGGGTGTGAGCTCAACCGTCGCATAAAGATTAATGGCCGCGTTCAGCGTCGGGGGGTTATCAAAGAAAAGATGAAGGGGCCAGATATCCAGTGTGCCCCCGGCAAGGTCAACCCTGGTGGGAGCCGAACTCCTGATCATGAATTCAAATATTGGGAATAGGAAAAAACGATGGCAAGCCCCTTTACTGGGAACTCTTTATTGAGAGGTATCAAAAAAATTAAAGATTCTCGGAATTTGCACCCCCGTTACCATTTTCGATTTCCTGAATCTTGTCTGATAACCGTTTCACCAAAACCTCGTAGGACTCTTTTCGAATAATCTTGGTGAACTGGGAGCGGTAATTGCGGATCAAACTCACGCCTTCAATCACAAAGTCGTACACCATCCATTCGCCATTATTCCGGATCAATTTATAGTCAACCGCAACCGTACTGTCTTTACGTACGATTTCAGTTTTGACCAGGGCATAATTCCCTTTGATGATTTCATCGACGTAGTTGATTTTTTCATCGCTATAGGATTCAATTTTACTGGCATAGGAATTTTCCAGAAGCCTCTTGAACAGATCCTGGAATTCTTCTTGCTCTTTGGGCGTTCGTTTCTCCCAGTCCTGTGCTAAAGAACGCCTGACCATCTGGCGAAAGTTAAAACGTTTACCTATCGCTTCACGGACTTTCGCCCTGCGCACCTTTGCCTGATCTTTCAGGTTTTCATCCGTCACGATGGTAATGACTTCATCGATAGTGGCCTTAACGCTTTTGGTAATCTCGGAAGCGAACACGGATTGAGGACAAAACAACAACATAAACATGAAACCAATGGCTGCAAATCCAACCTTACAGTGTCCTTTCACCATGGGATTTTCCTTTATCAAAATAGATTAGAATTGATGGTCACAATCTAGCAAAATAATTAACATGGATCAAGCATTCTAAATCAACTTTTGAGACAAAGTTCGTCATTGATTCTTCGGATTTCTTTCCTTCTCAGATTAGCAGAAAATGAGGCATCCGGACTTTTTTTGACTGAGCCATTTCCCCATTCTGGTCTCGCCGGCAAAGGGGATAACTGGCAGGAGAACCCTTTTTTTTACGCCGCCTTCGGTTCAGGCCCCAGAGGTTTGAACCTGACGATCAATAGCGGCAACAAAATCAAGTTTCCCAGCAGAGCCAGAATCATGGCCAGCCCGGTCAACAAACCAAAATATAAAGTGGGAATGAAGTTCGACAGAGTCAGAATAGAAAAGCCCACCGTCACCGTGATGGAAGTGTAATAAATCGCCCGCCCAATGCTCCCGTGACAGCGCAGAACATCCTGGGCATAATCCGGGTTGGAAGCGAACTCGCGTTGAAACCTATGAATGTAGTGAATGGTGTCGTCGACCGCGATGCCGATGGTGATGGCGGCAATGGTGATGGTCATCATATCCAGCGGAATGTCCAGCCATCCCATCAACCCCAGAATTGCCAACGCCGAAAAAATATTTGGAACCATCGCCAACAGCGCTAGAAAAAAACGCCGAAATAAAATGACAAACATGAATAGGATCGACAAAAACACCATCCCCAGAGTTAAAATCTGCGACCGGTAAAGGCTTTGCAGCATATTATTGTATAAAACCGTCATTCCGGTGAATCGAATTCTTTCCTCGTCGATCTCCATCTCGTGGACCAGGAATTTTTTTATCTTTTCAATCAGTTTTCCGCGGTTGAGTTTAGGATCGGTTTCTTCAATACGCATGCTGATTCGGATCTGGTTAGCGTCTTTCGATAAGTAAGGATCGAGGAAACTTTTTTTAGGCTCTTCAGGGAAAAGCTTGCGGTATAGCGTCAGATCGTAATCATCCGGGACCTTATCGCCGCTTAAAGATCGGACGACCTTCAAGGTCGTGGCGATGGAAAGAACCTTTCCGATCTCGGGAAGAGATTCCAGATAATCGTGTATTTTTTCGACCTCAAGCAGCTTGTCCGGGTGAAACCAGTAATTCTCCTCTATCTCATCCTCCATCTCACTGAACGGATCGTCAAAAATATCCTTCTCACCCTTTTGCTCGTTCAATTCCGCTAAATAATCGAAAAAATCCTGGTCCGCATTGATGATGATGTCCAGCGGTGTGGTGCCGCCCAGCTTTTTATCGATGACGCTCAGCCCCTGGTATATTTCTGTATCGGTTTTAAAATAATCAATGAAGCGGTTATCGACGCGCAATTGCGAAATCCCCACGCCGCAGAGCAAAACGAGGATGGCAGTCAATCCAATGATCCTGTTTTGATGGTGAAGCGTGAACACCGCAATGGCGTTCGTCATACGCTTGGTAGCATCCTGGCTCGAAACCGATCCTTTGGGACTCATCAAACTCAAAAAAGAGGGAAAAATAATGAAGGCCAGGACAAATCCCATGGCAATGCCAAGAGTCATGATCCAGCCGAAATCAATCACCGGCCGGATGCCGCTGACCACCAGAGAGGTAAAAGCCACGATGGTGGTGATTGAAGTATAAAAGCAGGGTTGAAATATAAGCTGAATGGTCTTGCGGACAAGGCTTTTTTGGTCCATATCCGGATTTTCAGCATGCAGTTCTCCATAGCGGACGATCAGATGAATCGTCAGGGAGATGGTGATAATGATCAATATGGAAATAAAATTGGAGGAAATGACGGTTATCCGCCAATCCAGCCAACCCAGTGTCCCGACAACCACCCACACGGCAACGGCACAGCAAAGGATGGGCAGGGTCACCCAGCGTTTTCTTCTGAAAAAGAGCCACATCACGACGATCATCAGCAACAGAACACCGGTGCCGAATGTGGAAATATCGCTGGCGATGAAATCGATCATGTCAGCCGTGATCATGGTCACGCCGCCCAGGAAAATTTTCGCCCGGTCGCGGTATTTGTCCAGAATAGCCCGCACCTCGGCGATTTCCTTTTTTTGAATCTTATTTAACTCAGCAAGATACTGTTTGAATTCCCATGAAACTTGTTTCAGGGTTTGTTCTTCTTCCGCAGACAGGCGCCCTGAGGTTCGCTTTTTTTCCCTGAGATCGTTTCTTTTTTCAAGAAGGGAGAAGTATTTTTCATCGCGCTTGTAGGTGGCGAGAATGGCTGTAGTTGTACCGTCTTCACTGGCGAGCAGTTTTCGGTAAATCGGGCTTTCTCTGAACTCCCGAAAAGCCATCTCTTTATCGACACCGGGAGTTTCGATCGTCCGGTTGTTTTCACCCAACTCGGATATTCTGACCTTGGGGCTCTCAAGCAAAGGAACGTTTAAAATGCTGACCACCGAATCCATTCTTGGCAGCTCGGAGAGATCTTTTTTCAATCCTCTGAGGCCCTCAAGGGATCGGTCGGACAGCAAGCCGTCGAAGGGAGCGTAAGTGATGACCAAAAAGTCATCGCTTCCATAGACTTTGTTGGTTGCGCGAAAATAACGAAGGTCTTCGTCATTTTCCAGGACCAGAGAATCCGCCGAGGCATCCAGTTTGAAATCCTGGGCATGCAGTCCACAAACCACCATCAATAGAGCAATCAGCACCAGCCAGACACGAGGATAGTTCAGAACGGCCTTTTCATAGATGCGGAATAAAAGGGAACCCATGCGGTCAGAAACGGGAGGAATTTTTAAATAGACCACCGGTTAGCAATTGCATGCAGAAATCGGGAGTCTAGGTTGAAATGTTGACCTCATCAGAATCCTTTTTCTGGGAGGTTGGAAAGGACAAGGGTGCGGAAAATGGCCCCTGGATTCGCAGGGCAGATAAAACACAAAAAACGCCCCATAATTAAGAAATTCCTTATAAATAAGCGAAATACAGAGGATTTCAAGCCCAAACAACCTTGAAACCGCTTAGGCAAACGGAAATTATCATGATTTAGGAGTCGGGTCAACAAATATTCCCCCGCAAAAAACTTATAACCCATTTATTTTATTAGCGTTATATACTGGCCAGGGCTAAACGGTTTTGATCGAGCCGGAAAACCGGGGAATGGCGTTCATTTTCACCTTACCTGAAACTTTCCTGCAGATTGTGTTTGATAATCCCGCGCAAATGCGTCAAAATGTAGTGTAATATTTAAAACATCAATAAGTTACAGAAACTTCCAAGGCATGAAAAATTCTCCCAAACATGTATTGATGGCGATCGTCTGTTGCCTGATTTTGGCAAATTGCGCGGCCCCAAAAGTCCATGTGAGCAAATACCTGGAAAACAAAGCCGCCTCCCCAAGGTCAGTGGCCATCCTGCCGTTCACGATGGCAAATACCATCAAGGTGGAGGAGTCTCCCAACGATATTTTCCGCGATGTCTTCTTCAATAACTTCAGTTTTTTGGGCTACAGCGACATGCCCTTGGACGAAGTGGATCAAAAACTGCACCATGCGGGAGTCCAGATAGAAAACGCCTCGAAACTAAGACATCATGAACTCAGAAGAATCCTGGGAGTCGACGCTGTGGTCCGCGGTCACCTTCTGGAGGTCAACAATTTCACCGCCGGTTTTCATGCGGAAACCCGGATACACGCTCAACTGAATATGATGGATTTAAAAACCGGAAATTTATTGTGGGAAGTCGACCACACGGAAATGGCCTATTCGGGGATTGCCAGCCCCACGATCGTGGATATCATTCAGGAACAGGTGGAAAACGCCAAGGTCAAGCAGGCATACTATAAAAACGCCGAAATGTTTTGTCAGCAGATCCTCTCCCAGATCCCCGACCCTTCCGCAGATCGGGTGGCCGAGGTTAAACTACCTAAAATCTCCAGCATTGAAACCAATATTCGACCCGACCGGAAACTGAAACCTTCCGACAGCATCTACGTGAGCATGCGCGGCCAAGCCGGTTTGCAGGCAACGTTCGACATCGGCAGTTGGCGGACCAGTATTCCCATGAAGGAAGTGTCACCGGGCCTCTACACAGGAACCTATGTGGTCAAAAACGGCGACTGGGTATTGAGCGCATTCATCATTGGCACTTTAAAGGATAAAAAAGGACTCGCCAGTAAAAAATATTACAAGACGGCCCTGGCAACTATCGAGAAACAAGAATAGTGAAAGCCCTCCGTCAAAACAACAGCCTTCAAAAAAAACCAAAGGAACCTAAGAGTGAATAAATCTTCCACTTGGGCAGCACGAAGCGTGATATTGGCCATCCTGGCGGTCAGTTTGTCGGCCTGTGCGACGGATCTGCAAACCAAAGTATCTGGAAACCTCGACTTGCTCTCTCATAATCAAACCATAGCCATTTTACCTGTGGAAGCGGTGGATAAGTCTCAGCGCGAAGCGGCCAACATGTTCCGGCAGACGCTTTACGCCAACCTGAAAGAGTCGGACTTTAACCTGCTCGAACCGTATCAGGTCGATGCTCTGCTCAGAAAAAACGGCCTGACCCACCCGGAACAATACTCGCAATTGAACCCCATGCATCTGGGAGAAGTTTTAGGTGTCGATGCGGTGCTCATCAGCCGGGTCAACAAAATGCAGCGCGCCTATTTGGTCCTGCACTCCTCCATAGGGCTCAGCGTATCGTTACAAATGGTGGACACGCGGACCGGAGAAATTCTCTGGCGCGCAGAACAAACCGAAACCGATTCCCAGGGACTGTGGAAAATCCCCACCGGAATGACAGCCGCGGTTCTCGCACCCATTTATTTTGTGACCAATAAACTCAATCTGAACCGGCTCACATCCAAGATGGTCGCCAAACTCACGGCCGGCATCAGACAGCCTTTTGGAAAGGAAAAGGAAACAATCTTCGAGCAACCGGTGATCACCACCGCCGCACGCCGCGATATCAGCCGTCTCGAAAAGGCAGAAGAAGTGAAAGCCAAATGGGCTCACAAAGAACAGGAAAAACTCGAAGACGCTGGCGTATCCCTGGCCTCTGCCAACTTGTTTCCCATCCCTCCGGTAACGATTTCCGCCGGCTACCGGCCGCAGAGAAATACCCCTCTCAAAACCCTGGAACCCGAAATAGAAAAGATTGCCATCTCTGCCAATAAGGAAATCACTCCCAGAAACCCGGAACCAGAATTTCAAAAAGTCTCTGCCCTAAAAAGTAAAACCATCGTTTCCAAACCCTTAAAATTGAGCCCCAAATCCCCCTTTCTTTACACCATTCAAGTGGGGGCCTATAAGACCAAGGCGTTCGCCGAAAACATGATCCACTCCCTGGCTGACAAAGGATATCAGGCATTCATCACCCTGCTCCCCACTAAGGAAAAAACCCTCATGTACCGCGTCCGGGTCGAAAAGTTTCAAAACAAAGATCAAGCCCGCCAACTCGCCGAAAAACTCGAGAGCCAGGAAAACCTGAAAAATTTCGTCACCGCCCTGAATCCCGGATGATCAGGTTTTCTTCCTGAACCGGTCCAATAGATCAAAGAAACGTTCGATCTCGTTTTCGCTGTTGTAAAAATGTGGAGAAAGGCGCACCATTCCATCTCTCGCGGTGAGCGACACCCGGTTTTCCATCATAAAATCCGAAAACTTTTTAAGATCCATGGCACCATTAAAAGTAATGATCCCCGACCGCTCCTCCGGAATCATCGAATTCAAAATCTTAAAACCTCTCCGCTGAAGCGCCTCGATAATTTGGTCTCCAAGACGCTTAACCCGCTGTTCGATAGTTTCCACGCCCACCTCATGAAATAAAGAAAGCGCCGCGCCAAACGCCTGAATGCTGAGCGTATTGAAACTTCCCTCCTCGAAACGCCTGGCGTCCGGCCGGAAGGTGAAGTCGTAATTCATGAAATCGTAGGCGTTGATCACGCTGTCCCAGCCCACCACGGCGGGGTAAATTTTATCCAGGGCTTCTGAAGAAATATAAAATCCACCCAGTCCCTCGACACTCAACATCCACTTGTGGCCATCGGCGGCGAGAAAATCGATGTGATCGCGTTTGACATCCATCGGAAGGACCCCCAGGCTCTGGATGGCGTCCACACAAAAAAGAATGCCTTTTTCTTTGCAAAAAGCCCCGATGCGGTTGAGGTCATTTCTAAACCCGCTGTTGCATTCAACAGAACTGACCGAGACGATCCGCGTCCGGGAATCGACTTGAGCCGCCAGATCGTCAAACAAAACCCGCCCGTCCACCGCGTGCACGAACCGGGTCTCCACTCCCAGCCGTTTCAGATTCCACCAGGGGTACACGTTGGCCGGAAACTCGATATCGGGAATCACCACGTTGTCCCCCGCTTTCCAATCGAGACCGTTGGCCACGATCGAAATTCCCTCAGACGTGTTTTTGACAAACGCGATTTCTTTAGAATCGGCGTTTATCAATTGAGCATAACTTGCCCGAACAGACTCCACCTTCGCCATCCACTCGGGGTAGTTTGCGGTGCCAAACAAACTCGCATCCTCAACAAACGCGTTCACCACCTTTCGCACCCTGTTTGGAAGCGGCGACACTTTGGCATGGTCAAAAAAAATCCGGTTCTGAGTGACCGGAAACTCCTCACCGATATTCATTTTTTCAAGATCCATTAACGCCTTCCTTTTCAATAATCGTCTTTCACACTAATAGCCACCTCTGCGGCTGGCGGCCCGCAGGATCGAGCGGAACCCGTATTTATTTCTGATGCGGTCGATCCCCTGATAGAGGCGGTCCCACTGCTCACACGTCACATTCTGGAACAGGCCGGTTTGCCTGCAGGAATTCCGGGTGAGAGATGAAAGACAGATCCCGATCAACCGCACACGCTTAGAAGGAATGAACGACTTCCTGAAAAGTTGCACACCGGTTTGAAAGATCACATGATCTTCCGCCGTTGGCTGGGATAACGTATGAGAGCGGGTCACGGTTGTAAAGTCCGAGGTGCGAAGTTTTAAAGTCACCGACCGGACGTAAAGCTCAGACTCGCGCAATTGCGCCGCCGCCTTCTCCACCAGGTAACTGAGCGTCGACTCCAGGAACCGGGCGTCTATCGAATCGCTTTCCAGCGTGGTTTCCCGGCTGATCGACCGGCTGTCCGTATCTTCACTCACCACCCGGCCATGGCAAATGCCCCGGGATTTCAGATAAAGCCCGGTTCCCCACTTTCCGTAGAGGGTTTCAAGCCGTTTTCTGGGAAGCGCTGTCAGATGGCCGACGGTCTTAACCCCTAAACGATTTAACCACTCACCGCTTCTCGGACCCACCCCGGGAATGCGCCCCACCGGAAGCGGTTTTAAAAACCTTCCTTCTTTACCGGGAGCGATCCAGAGAATGCCGTTGGGTTTGACAAAATCAGACGCAACCTTGGCCAGCAGTTTGTTGGAAGCGATGCCGATCGAAGCGTTGATTCCCACTTTGGCTTTGATCTCGTCTCTTATCCTCTCCGCGGTCGAGAGAACCGGGCCGTGCAGTTTCTGGCATCCGGTGAGATCGACGTAAGCTTCGTCCAAAGACATCGTCTCGACCAAAGGAGAATAATTTCTGAGCAATGCAAAAATGCGTCTCGAAAACTCACCGTAGACCCCGTGCGACCCGCGTAAAAAAATCGCATGCGGACACAGCCGGTACGCCTTAGAAAGTGGCATGGCGGAATGGATGCCATACTTGCGTGCCGCATAAGACGCCGCCGCCACCACGCCCCGGCCTTTCTTAGGGTCGCCGCCCACCACCACCGGTTTGCCCACAAGCGACGGGTCGCGCACCTCTTCCACGGACACAAAAAACGCGTCCATATCCACGTGCAAAATTTCTCGATTTACAATCAAAATCAACCACCGATCAACAGGTTCGTTATGCCCACCATATTGCAGTGCCTGAATTTTTAATGCGCATCATCTTATTGCCACCGCGCTGAAATTCGTAAGGCACTTTCTTCACCTCCACCTTAAAGCCCGCGCTCTTGAACCGTTCTATGATTTCATTCAAATAAGGGGAAGGCTGTCCTGCAAGTTCCAGCAAGGGAAAGACCCGCACCTCGCCTGCAACTCTCAGCATTTCCGCGATCGCTCGATGATGAAACTCAAGCGATAACTGCTTGGAATACAAAAACAGAAAGTGAGAGCACAGAGCAAGATCAAACCGACCGTCTTCAAACGAAAGGGATGGTAAGCTTTCAGCAAAATAACGTTTTTCCTTTTTCCCTTTTTCGAAGTCCGCTAAAAACTCACGCATGGCCGCCAAGCGAACCCGACCTAACTCATCCATTGATCGCACCGTTTCCCAAACAAAATCTTCTTTGTTTCTGGACACCTGCTCGATAACATCGTCGAAGGTTTTATTAATTTGTTGTTCGATTTGCTCGCCACTGAATTGGTAAATGGGGTCAATGGATGTGACGGTATGCCCAAGTTGATTCATTTCACAGTTAAAGCTGGCCGGACCGTCTCCACAACTTAAGATTCGTGATTTGAAGTCTTCGCCCTCAAGATCGAACATCTTGACGTACTCTGCAAACGAACGGCCCCAGGGAACCACTTCATTCAGTACAAATCCCATTCTTATCCTTTCACCAAACCCAATGCCCGGATTTCATTGCTGACATCCCAAGTTCACTGAGACATCAAATAGTATCAGCGCGATTCGATCGTGACTTCCGTGAGTATGGAATTGGCAATAAAGCACGCGCCGTGCGCCTTTTGATGAATCGCATCTATTTCTTCGCTGGTGGGCGTTTTATCCCCTCTCCACACCACTTTCGGCCGCAGGATCGCACGCGTGACCGCCAGCTTGCCGTCCGCATTTTTTTCCAGAAATCCCACCGCATCGTCATCGTAACTTTTAACGTTCAAGCGCTTCTTCGCGGAAATGGCCAGGAAAGTGAGCATGTGACAACTGGATAAGGCCCCGACCAGCGCTTCCTCAGGATCGACGCAATCGGGATTGCCCTTAAAAGAAGGCGCTGAAGACGCCTTGATCTCGGCTCCGTTTTCGAAAGTCAATAAGTGATCCCGATTGAAAGAATCATAAACAAACGCTTCCGAATCATTAATCCAATTCACTCGCACTCGATGTTCCGACATATTCTTTCTCCTCTCTTGCCAATAACGATAGATGACCCCTTTTCCCACCGGGCGGGGCCCGGCGGTCACTTGAATTTCCGCATCACCCCGATCACCACACCCTGGATTTTAAAATCACCCTCTTTAACGATGATCGGTTCCATCTCCAGGTTGGCCGGCTGCAAACGGACCTGACCCTTTTCCCGGTAAAACCGTTTCAAGGTCGCTTTTTCGTTGTCCAGTAACGCCACCACCGTTTCCCCGTTTTCCGCCCACTCCCGGCGCTCGGCAATGACGTAATCGCCATCACGGATATGATCCTCGATCATCGAATCGCCTTTGACACGAAGCACGAAGACATCTTTATCTGCCGCATCGGGCATGAGGGCAACCACCTCGCGGTTTTCCAGAACCTCGATCGGCTTTCCCGCCACAATATGGCCCAGTAAAACGTATTCCCGGGATAAGGCGCTCTCCGCCTCCTCGGTGATTTCGATGGCGCGGCTCAGGTTGTGTTGTTTTCGGATCAAACCCTTGTCTTCCAGGTGGGTTAGATGTTTGTGCACCGTCGCCGGAGAGTTGAGGTTGAACTGTTTGCCAATTTCCATGATGCTCGGCGCGTACCCCTTCCTGCTGATGTGATCTTTCAGGTATTGGTAGATCTCTTGCTGACGTTTGGTCAGATGCATTCCGCCATTCCTCATCTCGTTATTCCAAAACTGGCCCCCTCTTCTCAAAGGGGAAACCGGGGGGTTTTTGTTTGAGTATAGGCGAAAATTAAACGAAAATCAACTGCCGGCCACAGGGGCAGGACCAACAGGAAATGGATCAAAAGAGGAGTAAGCTTGGATGGTTTTGGATGAAAGGCCAAAAGCGGAACGGGCAATCAGTGCCCGTTTCTTAGAACGAAATTGCGGAGGATTTGGTTTTATCCTTGGAAATCGAAGCCGGCTGAGTGCCAAGAGCGGGTTTTTCTGAAGAGACCACCTGCTTCGAAACAGCGACAGGGTTTTTCTGAAGAACCGGAATTTGATCTTTCAGACGATCTTTTAAAATACCCGGAGCCTGAGAAGATGCGACCTTGCTGGTATCGGGAGATTCAGCCCCAATAACGTCAGCCCAGTAAACTTTTTGGTTTCCTTCTCCCTCTCCACCATTCCACGCCGTGGCGATCTTCGGCTCATGAAAAGTTTTTTCCGCATCCGCCTGACCCGGGTTTTTCACGATGGAAGTCAGTTTATCGACCATATTCGAGGTCAGTTCATTCAGCTTCAATTTGTTGGTCACCAGATAGATGGGCGCGATCACCGCCGCGGCCATTCCAGTGGGAATTTTCGCGATGCCCTGGATGTCCGATCCGGTTTGTTCCGCCACCCATAAGATTTCGCCGCTGCGCGTGTCGATCATCTCCACCGAAACACTGAGTTCGATAGAAGAATGGATCAGGAAATAGCTTTTTTGCACTCGATTGATCCGGCTCAATAAGACCGCATCGACCCCGAGAACCTCACCAAACGTGACCGGGTCCAGTTCTCCGTATTTGGCCGGGTCCATTAACCCATGATTTTTTAATTGACCGTCGACAATATAATGTTCCAAAACCTTAAAGGGCGACTGCCTCAAGTTGGCGTGCAGGTTTTGGCGGAACATATGAGCCATTTCCATCTGCCCGTCGTTCTGCACTTCCACAGGCAGAATGGCCACCGTTTGCAGGGAAGACAAGTTGTTCAAATTGCCTGAAACCCGGGTTTGCAAATTGTTCGCACACGCGGAAAGCCCCGCCGCTAAAACAAAAATCAGCAGAAAGCGTATTCCTTTTTTGTAAATCGGCGGCATATTCTTCATCATTTTCGTCCAGGTTAAATTCCGGGTTCACCCGTCCAGGTTTTGGAAGCCGGCCCAATCCAGATTTTTTGAGTATTTTCTGGAATGATGTGCAGGGAATATGCCAAAAGTAGGAAGTATTTATCATTTTAAACAATCATCAATTTAACAATGCATTTATTTTATAAATATTATTCACCTGAAATTAATGTTAAAAATTTTTAGCACAATTTAATCCTTATGTGTGATTTATATCACAGTATTTTTAAGAAAATAAGCGCGGTTCCTCAAGTCTTTAATTTTTCCCGAAAAAATAAACTGGGTTAATATAAGAGTTCTGAGCACTTACCCTGAAGGAATACCGTGAAAAAAATCTATACATCCTCATTGGCAATACTGACTTTTTTATTCACTATGGGGCTGGATGGAAGGGTTGCGGCTGACCAAAATCCTTCTAAAACCGCGCCAAAGAACGCCAATCTACGGATCGGCGTGATCGGGGATACCGGAATCGGAGAACGGGCCTTTCACTGGGGATTTTTAGCCGTCCAGAAAGCCCTTCGGGAATCCCGTCCTGATGTTTTGCTGCATTTAGGGGATTTTGTCTATCAGCCGAAATTTCAACCGCAAACCTGCCCCACAAAATATATCCGGGAAATCCGGGAAACCCTGGTCGACCCTTACCCTTTCCGCCTATTCGTCCCAGGAGACAACGACCTGCCGTCTCACATTCGAAAACCCAAGGCTTCCGGGTGTTGGAACCACATCGACCTCCTGGACACCCCTTTTGATGGGAATTCTGGTCCAAATGAAGATCCGCCCCGTTTTGAGGGCACGAAAACCATCGGCAATACCTTTTTCGCCATTTTAAACACCTATCCCTGGAAAGACCCCACCAGCTGGCTGGCTCCCAAAATAAAAGCCGCAAAAGACAAAGGTCTGTGGATCATCGTGGCCCTGCACGAGCCCGCCATCACCACCGCCTGGTACCTCAACAAGCGGGACACGGTGTTAAAGCAGCTAAACGCCCTGAAGCCGGATCTGGTATTTTCCGGGAACCAGCATTCCTACGAGCGGTTTCATCCTTTGGGAATACCGAGGAAGGGAGAAAAGTTACCGGTGCATAAATCGCAGTCTTTCACATACCAAAGAGGCCAGGGAACGATCCACATCATTTCAGGTGGAGGAGGAGCCACCTTCAAACCGTTTGCCGACCAGCAGGGATACAAAGACCGCACCGCGCCCGAGGATGTGTTTGACGCGCTAGCGAAACGCGCGTTGATGAATCACTATATTATTCTGGAAGTTTCAGCAAAGGTTCTTAAAGGAACCACTTACCGGGTGTGCCCTGGGAGCGATCCGACAGGGAAATCGGACACCCGTTGGAAAGCGAATAAACCGATGTGGGAAAACATCACTTTGGAATGCACGGGCAAACCGGAGGGAGTTAAAAAATTCGATCAGTTTGAAATTTTAAGGGAAGATCCTTCAGGAAAATAATTGCCCAGCGTCAGGAATCGCATTCTTTAAGCAACGCGTCCACTTCGTCGCAGGTTTTTTTGACTTCTTCCGCGGAGTTGTTCAACGCGGCGGTTTCTTCATCGGTGAGTTTCAGTTCGATGATTTTTTCCATCCCGTGGATCCCCATTTTGACGGGGACCCCGAAAAAGATATTGCTCCACCCGTATTCGCCTTCGAGATAAGCCGTGCAGGGGAGGATTCTCTTTTTATCGTGCAAAATCGCTTCAATCATTTTTGCCACAGACGCACCGGGAGCCAGAAAGGCACTGCCCTTTTTCAATAGTCCCACAATTTCCGCCCCGCCTTTACGTGTCCGCTCCACAAGCCGGTCAATTTGCTCCTGAGTCATGAGTTCGGTGATGGGAATCCCCGAAACCGTCGTGTACCGGGGAAGAGGCACCATCGAATCTCCATGTCCACCCAACACCATGGCGTCCACATCGACCAGGGAGCAATCTAACTCCAGAGACACAAACGTTCTGAGCCGGGCGGAATCCAGCACCCCGGCCATCCCCACAATTTGAGTTCTGGGAAGGCCGGATACTTTTTTGGCCAGATAAACCATGGCATCCAGCGGATTGGAAACCAGGATGATGATCGGGTTCCGGGAATACTTCATGATCTGTTCCGTCACGGACTTGACGATTTTGGCATTTATCGCAAGAAGCTCCTCCCGGCTCTGCCCCGGTTTCCTGGGAAGACCGGCGGTGATGACCACAATGTCGGATTCCGCGGTGTCCTTATAATCGTTGGTGCCGACGATGAGACTGTCGAAAACCTGGAGACAACCCGACTCCTGAAGGTCCAAAGCTTTCCCCTGCGGAATACCATCCGCGATATCAATGAGCACGACATTGCCAAGATTATTGTATGCACACAGCTGGGCAACGGTGGTGCCCACCTGTCCGGCTCCGACCACCGTGATTTTTCTCCGCGAGGAATTCATATTTATCGGTCCTGTGAGGTTATGGAAAAATTGGGATTGGGGCTTGCGCCCCAATCCCATTTTGCAATCAGCTCAAAAACAATCAACCCGCCAAGCTGTCCAATATGCCGTTGAAAGTGGCGCTCGGACGCATACCAGCTCTGACCTTTTCCGGGTCGGGACGATAATAACCGCCGATATCGACCGGCTTGCCTTTCGCGGCAGTCAGCTCTTTGAGGATCGTATCCAGTTTAGCCTCAAGTTCCTTCGCCACAGGAGTGAAACGTTTTTTAAGATCCTGATCGTCATTTTGCGCCGCCAATTCCTGCGCCCAGTAAAGTGTCAGGTAAACATGAGTTCCGGCGTTGTCCAACTCACCCACCTCACGACCCGGCGATTTTTTATTTTCCATCAACTTGCCGGCGGCCCGGTCCAGCGTCTCAGCCAGCACCTGCGCTTTGGCATTGTTGGTCGTTCTGCTCAAATGCGCCAAGGACTCCGAAAGAGCCAGAAACTCACCCAGCGACTCCCATCTCAAATGCCCTTCCTTAACAAACTGCTGAACGTGTTTAGGCGCCGAACCTCCCGCACCGGTCTCAAAAAGACCGCCACCTTGAATCAGCGGAACGATGGAAAGCATTTTTGCGCTGGTACCCAGTTCTAAAATCGGGAACAGGTCAGTCAGATAATCCCTGAGAACATTTCCAGTTGCGGAGATGGTGTCTTTGCCTTCTTTTGCCCGCTGCAGGGCATGTTTCATGGCATCGACAGGAGCCATGGTTTGAATGTCCAGACCGCTCGTATCGTGATCCTTCAAATAGCGGTTGAGTTTTTCAATGAGCTGGGCATCGTGCGCCCGGTCTTTATTCAACCAGAAAACCACCGGCGTTTCGGACAAGCGGGCTCTGCTGACCGCCAGCTTGACCCAGTCCTGAATGGGAATGTCTTTCACCGCACAACTGCGGAAAATATCGCCTTCTTCCACATCGTGCTCGTGCAGGGTTTGACCGGCGCCGTCGACCACCCGGATGGAGCCTTTTCCGGGGGCTTCGAAGGTCTTGTCATGCGACCCATATTCCTCCGCTTTTTGAGCCATGAGACCAACGTTGGGAACCGTTCCCATCGTGGTCGGATCGAATTCGCCGTTGTCCCGGCAAAAATCGATCGCCGACTGATAAATTCCCGCGTAGCTGTTGTCCGGAATAAGGGCCAGTGTGTCGTGTTCCTTACCATCAGGACCCCACATTTTTCCTGAGGTTCGAATGGCGGCCGCCATCGAAGCATCGATGATGATGTCACTTGGAACATGCAACCCGGTAATGCCTTTGTCCGAATCCACCATAGCCAGTTCGGGCCCATTTTTGATGCAGGTCTGAATGTCCGCTTCGATCTCTTTTTGTTTGGCTTCCGGCAAACTTTTGATCTTCGCGTACACATCGCCCAGACCGTTATTGGCGTTGACTCCCAATTCCTTGAAAGTATCCGCATGCTTTGTAAATACGTCCTCAAAGAAAACAGTGACGCAATGGCCAAAAATGATAGGGTCGGAAACTTTCATCATCGTGGCTTTCATGTGCAAAGAAAACAAAACTCCCTGTTTTTTTGCTTCCGCGATCGATTCCTTGATGAATTTTCGTAAAGCCGCTTTGCGCATCACCGTGGCGTCAACCACATCGCCTGCGTCAAACGTCAATTTGTCCTTTAAAACCGTGGTGCTTCCATCGGCGCCGACAAATTCGATTTTGCCTTTGCCCGCCGACTTGTCGGTGATGGTCGTGGACTTTTCATTGGAGAAGAAATCATCTCCCTTCATGTGGGCCACATTGGTTTTAGAATCCTTCGACCATTTCCCCATTTTATGGGGATTGCTCTTGGCATAATTCTTGACCGAAACCGCCGCCCGGCGATCGGAGTTTCCCTGCCGCAAAACCGGGTTGACGGCACTGCCTTTTACTTTGTCGTACTTGGCTTTGATTTCCTCTTCTTCCTTATTTTTGGGATCTTCAGGATAATCGGGAAGGTCATAACCTTGAGCTTGCAATTCCTCGATCGCGCCTTTGATCTGCGGGATGGAGGCACTGATGTTGGGCAATTTGATGACATTGGCTTCCGGCTTCATCACCATTTCACCCAGCAAAGCCAGATCGTCCGGTTGCTGTTTATCTTTGGGAAGCCTGTCAGGAAACTGCGCAATGATTCGGCCCGCCAGCGAAATATCTTTCGTGCCGACCTTAACGCCTGCGACCTGGGAAAAAGATTGAATGATGGGAAGAAAAGATCCGCTCGCAAGTTCGGGAGCTTCATCGACTTTTGTGTAAATAATGTCTGGTTGTTCTGTATTTGCCATGATCGTACTTTTCCTCAAAAAATGTTCGGGTTGATTATGGATTACCGACACGGTCCGAGCCGGAAGAATGACATGAAAACACTTGAAAAACAGAAGAATTTGGATGGGGGGTAAACTAAATTATTCGCCTGATTTTGTCAAGCAAATTTGCCCCCATCTCTATGGAATCATTGGGAAAAAAGTCCTTTTGCGTCAGGCATCATAGGTAAGGAGAAAACTTTCCCTTGCAAAAGGTTTTGCCATTTCTGCATTTCATACCGCCAACCCCCTTAATTCTATGGCTTTATTTCCATTACACCAATTTGCCGTTTGATGATATCCTGACTGTATCCAGGGGCGATTTTCAAAATGCGGACACAGTTTTGAGTCCACCCTTTTCATGCATAGGTCTTGAATAAATGGATAAACCCCGCTACAACCCGTCGTAGATACAATTTAATTCGCCCCCGCAATTTTTATTTAACTGGACCCCCTTTTTTCATGAACGATTCGATCCATCATTACAAATTCGGGCTCGATTTTAGTCCGGTCCAGAATGTTCCTGAAGACCCCAAGGAACGGCATGCATTTTTTTCAGCCTTCAAGACCTTGCTCAACGATGAAAAAGAAAAAATCCGCACTTGGCACCGGGGCGGTGCGGGAGGCCGGGAAGTCATACAAACCCACACCTGTCTGATCGATGAAGTCATCCGTCATCTCATCGATGCCCTGGCATCCAACCCGCTTTATTCGAAGTCGAACATCTTAGAAGAGTTCGCACTGGTCGCCGTCGGCGGTTATGGCCGAGGGGAAATGAACCCCCTCTCAGACATCGACCTGTTATTTCTCCGCCCGGAAAAAGTAAAAAAAACCACCGACCAGTTCATCCAGGACCTCATCTCCATCTTCTGGGGAATTGGGCTTGAAATCGGTCACAGCTGTCGAAGCATCAAAGAGTGCGTCCAGCTCGCCAAACAAGACCTGACGATCAAGACCTCGATGATAGAAACCCGGTTTTTGACCGGCCAGAAAGAAATTTACGAAAGCTTCAACCGATCTTTTGACAAAGACGTTCTCAAGAAAAATATCAATAAGTTTCTGGATTCCAAATTGAACGAAAAATACGCCCGTTACGGAACGGACGACGAGCTGGTGTGCGCTCAGGAACCCAACATCAAAGACGGACCCGGCGGATTGCGGGACTACCACACCGCTTTGTGGGCCACGGCGGTCCGGTTTGACTGCCTGTCGATACGCGAAATCGGTCCCAACGACATGATCTCCAGCGGCGAAGTGGACATGCTTTACGAATCCGTCAACTTCATTCTGAGAGTGCGCAACGAACTGCATTACCTCGTGGGAAACAAGTCGGATATCCTCAGTCTCGATATCCAAAAAAACCTCGCAATGAATTTAGGCTACACAGAAGCCAACGAGGCCGCCGGTGTCGAAAACTTCATGCAGGAATACTTTCTCCATGCCACCAACATTTATAAATTTTCCCACACCGTGTTCGAGCTTTGCCGGCAATCCAACCGTTCCATCAAAGAAGTGCTGTCAACGTTTACTAAAAAATCTCTAGGAGAGGGATTCATTGCCAACGCCTCAAAACTTTCGATGGAAGGAGATCCGGGAGAACGATTTCAAAAAGACCGGACCCTGTTTCTTAAACTGTTTGACCTTTGCCGGAAAAATAACCTGCAACCCGACTTCCGCTTAAAAAGACAACTCAGGCGTCACAAACATCTGCTGGATCATGAATTTATAAAAGAAAACGCCGTCAAAGAGTTTCTTTTTTCCCTTCTTGAAAACCCGCATTCAGAAAAGAGCCTTCGGCTTTTACACGAGTCGGAAATACTGGGACAGATCCTTCCGGAATTTGGCCGGGCGCATTGCATGGTCAGCTACGATTTTTATCACCGCTACACCGCCGACGAACATTCCCTCAGAATGGTTCGCTTCCTGGAGGAACTGATCAATTCCACAGGGCACGGCCTGGAGGAGTTGATCCGTATTTACCAAGACCTTCCCGAAAAACCGCTCCTCAAGTTCGCGGTCCTTCTCATGTCCATCGGGAAAGATCACGGATCGCAGACCGACTGCAATCAGGGAGAAATTTTGTCCACCATCACCGACCGTTTCAAACTCACCCCTTCTGAAGCCGAGACCCTGCACTTCCTCATTACAAACCAAATTGAAATGATTGAAACCGCTTTGCATCAGGACATTCACGAACCCACTATCATCAAAAACTTTGCAAAACGCGTCGAAAACGAAGAGCGATTGAAGCTTTTGTATCTCATGAGTTATGCGGACCTTCGAGCCGTGGCTCCGGGGACCTGGACTTCATGGAAAAGTGTTTTGCTGTCCGAGTTGTATCACCGCGCCCTCCAGTACCTGGAAAGGCCCGCATCCCTTAAGGAAAAACCGCAAGCCACCAGCGATGCCGTGTACCAGGCCCTTCAATCCGAGTTTCCGGTAGCAGAAATTGAACATCATCTGGACCAGCTTCATGAAGACTATCTGCGGTCATCAAGGTCCGACGAAATCGCACTGCACCTTCGCCTCATTCGTTCGCTCGGGGGGAAAAAGTTTATTTTAAATCATCAGTACAACGAGGCGGGAAACTTCCATCATTTGACCCTGTGCTGCCTGGCAAAACTGGAAGCCTTTAAAAAGCTGGTGGGAACGTTGACCGCCAAAAACCTCAATATTTTAGGAGCCCGAATCTATTTAAAAAAAGACGGGATCGTCATTTTATCCATTCAAGTAGGAGCCGCCAAAGAGGACCCGCAGAACCTGCAAATCTGGAAAGCCGTGAAACAAAACCTCGGAGAAGTTTTCGAAGGCAAAACGAGCCTTAGAACCTTATTAGCGGGCCGTACCCGCTACGTGACGCAAAAATCCGCAGCGCTGGCCATCACTCCTAAAATTCAAGTGGACAATTCGATGCAAACGCCGTTCACGTTTGTCCGCATAGAGGCTAGGGACCACATCGGCATGCTGTTCAAAATCGCCACCGTGTTTGCCGAATTCGGCATCCAGGTGCATCGCGCCAAGGTCTCCACCAAAGGCGACCGCGGGGTGGACGTATTTCATGTGTCCCTGAACGACAAAAAAATCGTATTCCCGAAACTGATCCGCCGGATCAAAGAGAAACTCGTTCAAATCCTGCTGACGGAAAAGTTGGAAGACATCGCCTGAACTGTAAAAATTTCCTTCCTCGTTTAGGAAGAGTAGAATATTCGTCCTCTCCCCCTTGGGGGAGAGGATTCAGGTGAGGGAGGATGTTTTTAAAAAATACTTTCAAAAATTTTCCGCACCCAAAACCATGAATCTTTCCTTGATAGGACTTTTATTATTCCCCGGATGGCTGTTGGCGTCCTCTCACGATGCACCACAACCCAGACTGGAATTAGGAAAGGAAATTTATCTCAAGCGATGCAAGGTCTGTCACGGAATGAATGGGGATGGCAAAAGCTTCGCCGCCAACGCATTGAATCCGCCGCCCAGAAACTTCACCTCTCCGGAATCAAAAAAACAACTCACCCTGAAACGCATGATCGACGCCGCCACCAACGGCCGCCCCGGCACCGCCATGATGCCCTGGAAGGACAATCTAACGACGGGTGAAATCCGAGCTGTCGTGCATTACATCCGAACAAAACTGATGGGCTTAAGTCATTGAAAATTAGGAGAAAAGGTTTCTAAAAATGGACTTTCCCGCCAATACAGGCTATAAGTTCATTTAAGGAAATTCATCTTACATTTAAAAATCGAGTTAAGCGAATGGGAATAATCCTTATTAAAAGATCAAACCAAGTTAAAGGATCAATAATAATCATCTTCTTGGTATTACTAACCGGGTGCTCAACTAAAGACATAGTATTAAACTATTCCCCTAGCTCAACGATGACGGTTAAAGGGGCTCTAGACGTGGGTAGGTTTGAATACTTACCGGCCAAAAACAATGATATTAAACCCAATCAAATTAAAAATAGCGCACTGGGTAACGTTCTATTCGAAAAGAATATTCACGAATACTTCGAAGCCGCTTTATTTACGGAAGCAAGATTCGTGGGTATTGAGGTTAATAATTCTAATGCTTCCGTTTCTGGAGAAATAAGAGAATTCTTCATAGATGATTTAGGGTTCAGTGTCGATTGGACTTTAGAAGTCACTTACCTAGTTAAAAAAAACGGCCAAAGATCAAACTGTTACCATAAAACCAAAAAGATCGAAAAGAATACAGAAAAATTTGCGAATGTATTTGGCACGTTAAATGAAATAATAAAGCTTAATATCGAGGAAGCCTTTAAGGATATGGAATTCACTGAGTGCATTAGGCTTGCATCCTAATATATATCCAATTCCCTGCAATCAAGCCCAATAGTGCACTCAATCCAACACCTTCCCCAACTCCAACGCAATTCGCCGCAAGGTCCCTGGTCTGTCCGTCACAATGCCGTCCACCCCGAGATGGATCAGACACCATAATTTTTCCTCATCGTTAAAGGTCCAGCTGATCATCTTTATATAGTTCGAATCGCTTTTCTGATAGTTGTCCCGGATTTTGAAATCCATGGTCAAGATATGCTGGTAGATTTCCCAGGGGCTGAGAATTGGCGAACCGGTATGCATCTGCAATCCAATACCGGCAAACCGGTTTTTGAATTGCATGGCATGGGGAACCGAAGTGAACCTGTGGTAATTTGTGATTCCAACGGCGGGAATTTCCCGGTCATAGGAAAACAAAAAATCACTGAATTGGTGTTTGACCCGGTTTAAAATTTCCTCGTGTGGAGTCACAAAAATCAGGTCAAAACCCGGCGGCGGATGCATGCGATCCACCCCGTTTTTTATCGCTTGCAACATAAGCGGAGCCAACCGGCTTTCATCAGCCGGAACCCGCAACTTAAAAAAAACGGCCCTGAGTGTTTCCTGTCCAGCCGCCCATCCGATAAAGTCTTCAATGGTGGGAATCTGAATATCGGATTTTGCTTGGGTGATTTTATCTTGATATCCGTAATGCTCTCGAAACGTTGTCAACGTGAGTTCACTGATTTTTTTTCGCCATCGCGATTCCTCCAGAGGACCAGACGGTTTGAATTTCACCACCGGTTCGCGTCCTTCCTGCCGGATTAAAGCGATCGAATCGTTCGGGTCCCAATCGTGCCAGAGAACCACCTTCCCATCCCGAGTCAGCGACAAATCCACTTGCAGAGCATTGGCTCCATCGACCTGCAAAGCTTCTTCAAAAGCTGGCAGGGTGTTTTCCGGAAATTTCGTGGTCGATCCTCTATGCGCGATCACTAAAAAACCTTGCTGAGAAAACTCAGAGCCCATCCTTGTCGGGCACTTGGCGGTCCCCTGACCCACCGTGCCACAAGAAAATATCAGCACGGCCCAGGCATAGATGAAGAGCTTCACCCCCCTTTTTCTTTGGATTTTCATAAACGACCCGTAAGGATTACGCAAAGAAACCGAAAGCCGCCCCTTTAAAACTATTTTTTCATCGACCGGCCCAGTTTGGATTCCACCGACGCCATTTTGGACTCCAGGCGGCCGGATTTGCCTTCGCGGTGATCGATCTTGATCGAGCAGGAGATGCGCTTGCAGTCGGAGCGCATTTTGTCATAGCATTGTTTGACCACCCCCATCACCTCGTCCCATTCGCCTTCTAAAACCGTGCCCATCGGGTTCAGGCGGTAATCCACCCCGCTCTCGTCGACAATTTTAAGCGACCGACTGACGTAATCACTGACACTTTCCCCCTTATCCATTGGGGACATGCTGAATTCCAGAAGTACCATCTTTTTAACTCCTTACGGAAAAATTTACTTGCAATCATGGATGAAACTATGAAATGATCCTCTACTTCCATTCGAAATTCCAGCGGATTTTCGAAAATCCAAGACGAAGGCGGTAAAATGCATTGCCCGACATTCAAGACTTACGCGAAAAAATAGACAAGATCGACGATCAGCTGTTGAAGCTGATCAACCGACGGGCCGCCTTGGCGATCCAGATCGGTCAGGAAAAATCAAAAAAAAATAAAGCCAACCATTTCCACGTTCCCCACCGGGAGCGTGCAATCATCCGGCGCTTGACAGACAACAACCAGGGACCGTTCCCGGACGAATCCGTGGAAACGGTTTTCCGCGAAGTGTTTTCTGCGACTCTGGCTCTGGAAAAACCCCTAAAAATCGCCTTTCTGGGTCCGGAGACCACGTTCAGTCACCAGGCGGCCATCAAACAGTTCGGCCGCTCCGCCGTCCTGTCCCCCTTCAACAGCATCGAGGTCATCTTCTCCGAGGTCGAGCAGGGAAACTGCGACTACGGCATCGTTCCCGTGGAAAACTCCACCGAAGGGGTGATCAACCTGACTTTAGACTGCTTTGTCGACTCGCCCCTCCTTATCTGCGACGAGGTCAAGCTGGAAGTTTCGCTCTGCCTGCTGTCGAAAGCCGAGGACATACAAAAGATCAAGGTGATTTACTCGCATCCCCAGGCTCTGGCCCAGTGTCGGAACTGGTTGAGTCGTCACTTGCCGGGGATTGAGCAAATTCCGACCTCCAGCACCGCCAGCGCCGCCAAACAGGCCAGGAGCAAAAAAAGCTCAGCCGCCATCGCCGGAGCGCTGGCTTCCGAGGAGTACCAGTTAAACGTTCTCGCCAAAAAAATGCAGGACCGGTCCGACAACCACACCCGCTTCCTGATCATCGGCAAGGAAAAAGCCAAAAAATCGAAGCAGAACAAAACCACTGTCATGTTTTCCATTAAGGACGAGTCCGGTTCTTTACTTAAGGTTCTGCAATTGTTTGCCAAGAATAAAATCAATCTGACAAAAATACAATCCCGGCCATTGCGAAACCGAACCTGGGAATACCTTTTCTATCTTGATTTCGACGGACACATCGATGACCCCAACGTCCAGAAAGTGATCGACGCCTTGAGCCGGCAAAGCCTGTTCATGAAAGTTTTGGGGTCCTACCCAGAGTCGGGGACCAAAGCATGAAACCATTCGGGCAAATCACCATCATCGGTTTGGGTCTTTTAGGCGGTTCTTTGGCGCGCGTCTGTAAAAAAAAGGGGCTCGTCGAAACCGTGGTCGGGTTTGGGCGCTATCCGGAAAAACTCGAAAAAGCCAAAGAGCTCGGCATCATCGACGCCTTTGAAACCGATTTGCAGACCGCGGTTAAAAACGCCGATTTGGTCGTTCTGTGCACCCCGGTCAACATGCTGGCGCCCCTGGCCGGGGAGTTGTCGCCGTTCCTCAAACCCGGGTGTCTGGTCACCGATGTCGGGTCGGTCAAGAAATCCGTGGTCGGTGAGATCCAGTCTATAATGCCCGATTCGGCGTACTTTGTCGGGTCGCATCCAATCGCCGGTGGAGAGAAATCCGGGTTCGAGGCATCGACACCGGATTTATTCGAACAGCAAAAATGCATTGTCACCCCCACGCCGAAAACCAATGCTTCCGCGTTAGAACAAGTCAAGGAACTGTGGGAACAAGTCGGCATGCAGGTCGTCTCGATGGACGTCGAGGAGCACGACTTTATCTTCGGGGCGGTCAGCCACCTGCCGCATATCATCGCCTATGTCTTAATGAACACCATCGGCGACATTTCCACGAAGAACCACGATGAAGTCATCTCCTTTTCCGGAGGAGGGTTAAAAGATATCACGCGGATCGCTTCCAGCAACCCGGTCATGTGGAGGGATATCTGCCTGTCTAACAAGAAACCCGTTTTGAAACTGATCGACAAATTCCAGGGGACCCTGCAACAGGTCCGAAACACCATAGAAAAAGAAGACAGCCAAATGCTGGAACAAACGTTTGAGATGGCAAACAAATACCGTTTAAACCTGACATGAAAAATGAATGATCATCGCAATTGACGGACCCGCGGGCAGTGGAAAAAGTTCCGCCGCAAAAATCATCGCCCAAAAAATGCAGTTCAAGCACATCAACACGGGTTCCATGTATCGGGCCGTGGCTTGGAAAGCTCAGCAATCGGGCGTGGGCTTAAATGACGAGAAGCAGGTGGCCGAGGTGGCCTGGAATTTGAACATACAGTTCCTTCCCGGACCCAGGGGCCAATCCGTGTTGGTGGACGAAAAAGATGTGACCGGCCTCCTGAGAAGCAAAACCGTGGACCGGGACGCCGCCATCGTTGCTTCGCTGGGGAAAGTCCGGGAACTCCTGGTCGCCAAACAAAGGGAAATGGGGAAAAACGGCAGTATCGTCATGGAAGGACGCGACATCGGCACCGTCGTTTTCCCGGACGCCGACAAAAAATTTTTTCTGGATGCTTCCCCCGAAGAAAGGGGAAAACGCCGCTATCTGGAATTGAAAGCAAAAAACCAGCAGGTGGAACTGGACGTCATCGTTGAACAGATCAGGCTTAGGGATGACAAAGACAGAAACCGCAAGGTGTCTCCTTTGAAACCCGCAGAGGACGCCATTTGTCTGGACACCACAAACATGGATTTAAACGAAGTCGTAAACCAAATGATGGGCTGGATCGAAAAGAACCCGGCCCATTAAGGGGACCTTAAAATTTTTCATTTTGGTGTGTGCCCTGAATTGAAATTTTTGAGACATCCTCATTATTAACTGAAAGTGAGAGTTATTTGATCATGAAAACAGATGCAGCCTTGATGGCCCAAATGGCCGAGGATGAACTTGCAGAACAAAAAGAAGAACTGTCTCCCAAAGACCAGGCCTCTTTCGACGAAATGGAAGCTTATTTCAGTGAAAGTCTGGGCCAGTTTAAAGAAGGGCAGATCATAAACGGAACCGTCCTTGAAATTCACAAAGACAATATTATCGTGGATGTTGGCTTTAAATCGGAAGGCAACATTTCACTGCACGAGTTTCCCGATCATGGCAAAAGCCTGGCCCTCGGGGACGATATAGAAGTTTATCTGGAGCGCACCGAAGACAACGACGGCAACGTGGTTTTGTCCAAGGAAAAAGCCATCAAGATTAAAATATGGGACGAGTTGGTGAAAACCTACGAAGCCGACGAAATCATCGAGGGGGTTGTGGTGGCCAAAGCCAAAGGCGGGCTGACCGTCGACATCGGCCTCAAGGCTTTCCTCCCCGGTTCACAGATCGACTTGCGCCCCATCCGTAATCTCGAAAAACTGATCGGCGAGACGTTCAAAATGAAAATCATCAAGATGAATAAAAAACGCGGGAACATCGTTCTCTCGCGAAGAATTCTTCTTGAGGAACAACGCAAGCAGCTTCGGGAAGGGACCCTGGAGCAGATGGAAGAGGGGAACCTCATCGAAGGGATCGTCAAAAACATCACCGAATACGGGGTTTTTATCGATCTGGGCGGCATGGACGGATTATTGCACATCACCGATATGTCCTGGGGCCGGGTCAACCACCCATCCGAAATGTTCGCCATCGGCGATAAAGTCAAGGTGATGGTCTTAAAATACGATAAAGAAAAAGAAAGAGTTTCACTCGGCTTAAAACAAATCACTCCCGATCCGTGGGTGGAGGTTGAAAACAAGTTTCCCATTGGCACCAAGATCAAGGGAAGAGTGGTCAGCATCACCGATTACGGCGTATTCGTGGAACTGGAAAAAGGCATCGAAGGTCTGGTGCACATCTCAGAGATGAGTTGGAGCCGCCACGTCAAACACCCCAGCAAAATGGTGGCGCTCAACGATGAAGTCGAAGCCGTGGTGCTCACCCTTGATAAAGAGAGAAAACGCATTTCCCTCGGCATGAAGCAGATCGAACCCAACCCCTGGGATGGCATCGATGCAAAATATCCCATCGGCACCGAGGTTGAAGGAACCGTGAGAAACCTGACGGACTTCGGGGCCTTTGTCGAACTGGAAGACGGCGTGGACGGTCTGATCCATATTTCCGATCTCAGTTGGAAAAAGATCAAACATCCTTCGGAAGTGTTGAGAAAAAAGGATAAAATCAAATCCGTCGTTCTCAGCATCGACAAGGAAAACTGCCGCATTTCCCTGGGAGTCAAGCACCTCGAACCGGACCCCTGGGATGACATTGCCAAAAATTATCCCATCGGCACCGACGTTTCCGGGACCATTATCAAAGTGACCGGGTTCGGAGCATTTGCCGAGTTTGGGGATGGACTCGAAGGTTTGATCCATGTTTCGCAATTGTCTTCAAATAAAGTCTCGTCTCCCGACCAGGTGGTGAAGGTGGATGACTCTATTCAAGCCAAAGTAATCAAAGTCGATATTGCCAACAAGAAAATCGCCTTGAGTATTAAAGCGTTTGAACAAAACCTGGGCATTGAGGAAATCGAAAAGGAACAAGCTGAATTCGATTCCTTCAAAGAAGACGAAAATAATGACTGATTTTAAGAATAGGTGATCCCTATGACTTCTTATGATTCTCCAAAATCCAAAAGATCCTTCGGCAAAAAGATTTTGCTGTTTCTTGGTGGAGTTTTTATTTTGATGATGGTCACCAGCCTCATCAAAATGTTTTTCACAGACGGCGTCATCGAATCCGACAATCAGATCGCCGTCGTGGAAATTCAAGGGATGATCACCCGTTCGCGCGAAATCGTTCAGCAACTGAGAAAGTTCCAACGCGCCCCCAACGTAAAGGGAATCATTTTAAGAATCGATTCCCCAGGGGGCGCGGTCGGTCCTTCTCAGGAAATTTATAACGCCGTTGTAAAAATCAAGGAAGACGGCAAGAAAAAGATTTTTGCCTCGCTGGGTAGCGTCGCCGCCTCCGGAGGATATTACATTGCCAGTCCGGCAGACGAAATTTTCGCCAACCCCGGAACCCTGACGGGAAGCATCGGCGTGATCATGGCGTTTTCCAATATTCAAGATCTGATTTCTAAAATCGGCGTGAAGCCGGAGGTCATCAAAAGCGGGGAATTTAAAGACGCCGGTTCTCCCGTCAGACCTATTTCTACAGAAGAGCGTCAACTTCTGCAAAACCTGGTGGACGACGTGCACCTGCAATTTGTCGAAGACGTTGCCAAAGGCAGAAACCTTTCTACCGAAGACGTGAAGCAGTTGGCGGATGGACGGGTGTTCACCGGCAGGCAGGCCAAAAAATTGGACATGGTCGATCAACTCGGCGGCTTGCAGGATGCCATCGACCTCCTTGCCACCCAGGCAAACATTGTGGGGCCTCCGCAAATCATTCAGGAAAAGGAAAAGGTTCCTTTTATCGATTGGCTGTTACAATCCACACTGCAAAAGAATCTGACGGAAACCTTTTCATCGCATGCCTTTCCGGCGCCTCAATTCCTATGGACCTTGCGATGATTTCACCCTTCAAGAGGCTGGGGCAGAGCTGATGGCCTTCCTCAAAAGACCCCTGTTTCTCGAAAAAAATCATAAATCATTGATAGATTGATCTTTTAATTGTTTTTCAGAGCTTGATAAAGTTTTTCCTTCACCAAAAATCCCCCCCGATCAACCCGATCAAAAGTCTTGACTTCATTGACTTTAATGCTATACTTGCCAGCAAAATTTATTCCTGAGGATGCCACCAATTTATATTTTCGTTGGGCGGGGGGGACTGATTAATGACAAAAGCAGAACTGGTTGAAAAGGTTGCAAACCAAATAGACCTGACCAAAAAGCAGACCGAAGTTGTTGTAAACACAGTGTTTCAGAGCATTACCGAGTCGCTTAGTGAAGGCAAAAAAGTAGAATTGCGAGGCTTTGGGAGTTTCCGCATCCGGGAAAGAAATGCAAGGGTCGGGCGCAATCCCAAGTCGGGAGACAAAGTCGATGTCCCCGCCAAAAGAGTCCCCTTTTTTAAAGCCGGGAAAGAACTGCGAGAACTGGTGGATAACGAGTAGCTTAGGTTTTCAGGAAGTGATGTTTCGGTCGGGCACCGAAACAAAAAGAAATTTCCTGATTTTGCCTCTGGCTCCCGGATAGTTGAACAACCCCCCAGTGCTCACTACAATACGTTTACTTCCCTCCAGGCACCTTGATCGAGGCGCCCTGTTTCAGTTTGTCTTGAATCCAGCCGGTTGGCCTTCCAGAACAACGACCTCTCACCCAAGCTGTTTTCAACAGGCGACCTTTTTAGTTTTTCCATCGCAGTATTTTGCCGTAGGATAATTTCGATTAGAAACCCGGCTTCAACCCCATAATAAAAAAACCATGTCCGGAAACACGTTTGGAAAAATATTTAAGATAGCGACCTGGGGAGAATCTCATGGCCCAGGGGTCGGTGTCGTCGTAGAAGGCTGCCCGGCGGGACTCCCCATAAAGGAAGCGGAAATCCAAAAAGAGCTCGACCGCAGGCGAACCG
Source organism: Nitrospinaceae bacterium (assembly GCA_021604505.1). Lineage (NCBI taxonomy): Bacteria > Pseudomonadati > Nitrospinota > Nitrospinia > Nitrospinales > Nitrospinaceae > Nitrospinaceae bacterium. Next base: position 71,320 of record BQJC01000002.1, read on the forward strand.
GTCAAAGCAAAGTCACCACCACCAGAAAAGAAGGCGATAAAATCCGCATCATGTCCGGAGTATTCCAGGGAAAAACGACAGGAACCCCGATTTCCATGTGGGTGGAAAACCAGGACGCGGATTCCTCCAAGTACGAATTGATAAAAGACCTGTATCGCCCAGGTCACGCCGATTACACCTATCAGATGAAATTCGGGTGCCGCGACTATCGCGGCGGAGGCCGTTCCAGCGCCAGGGAAACCGTTGGCCGGGTGGCCGCCGGCGCCATTGCTAAAAAGCTGTTGAAACGCCACAAAATCAAAATCACCGGATACACGCGGCAGATCGGTCCCCTGCGCGCCAAAAAAATCGACTTCAACCAGATCGAAAAAAACATCATCCGCTGCCCCGACAAAACCATGGCCGACAAAATGATCGACCACATCATGAAGGCCCGTAAAAAAGGCGACTCAGTCGGCGGAGTGGTGGAAGTGGTTGCCCAGGGCGTCCCCGCAGGCCTTGGAGAACCGGTTTTCGACCGGCTGGATGCCGACCTGGCCAAAGCCGTCATGTGCATTCCCGCAGTGAAGGGCGTGGAAATCGGGATAGGATTCGAAGCCGCCGAGATGCTCGGCTCGCAATGCAACGACGCTTTCGTTATGAAGGGTCGAAAGATCGCCACCAGAACCAACCATGCCGGCGGCATTCTGGGAGGAATATCAAACGGAGCCGACATTGTCGTGCGGTTTGTGGTGAAACCCACCTCCTCCATCAATAAAGCACAAGATACCGTCACCCAAAAAGGCAAAACCGCAACCATCCGCGTCGAGGGTCGTCACGACCCCTGCATTTGCCCTCGCGCCGTCCCCATTGCCGAAGCCATGGTCGCCCTCACCCTGATCGACCACTGGATGCGCCAGCAAAACTCCCGTCTCTAGCGATCACCTTCTGCGGTCTTATCGTTTTCTGATCCACTAAAAGGATATCCAAACCGGGAAATTTAACCTTGGCACTCCCACATTATTCCTCTATCCTAGACACTGCAAGACACTTTAAAACGCTTGAAAAACACAGGTGGAACAAGGACTTATGAAAGTCGGATTGGTACAGAACAATCCCCCGTTTGGGGACATCACCAACAATTTGGCGCGGGTGCTTGAGGTCCTGGCTGATAAAAAGGCGAATCTTTTTGTTCTGCCGGAGCTTTTCACCACGGGGTATCAGTTTTTAAACCGGAAAGAGGCATTGGAGCTCTCCGAAACCATTCCCGACGGTCCGACCACCTGGGCTCTTGCCTCGCTGGCAAAAAACATCAACGCCTTCATCGTTGGCGGAATCGCCGAACGGGAAGGGGATGCCGTCTATAACAGCGCCCTGCTGGTGGGACCGGACGGATACATTGGGAAATACCAGAAAGCCCATCTCTTCGACACCGAAAAGGAGATTTTCCAGCCGGGCAGGACCCCGCTCGAGGTGTTTGACATCGGTTGCGCACGGGTGGGAATCATGATCTGTTTCGACTGGCGCTTTCCTGAAACGGCGCGCACCCTGGCCTTGAAAGACGCCGACATCATCGCGCATCCCGCCAATCTGGTTTTAAAGCATTGCCCCGATGCCATGATCACGAGGTGCCTTGAAAACCGGGTTTTTATCGCCACCGCCGACAGGGTCGGCCAGGAAGAACGCATCCCCGGCCAGCCCCTTAAATTCATGGGCCAAAGCCAGGTGGTGGACCCGTCCGGCAAAATCCTTTACCGGGCCTCACTCGACCAGGAAGAGGTCCAGGTGGTGGAACTGGATATCGCCCCGGCCAGGGACAAAAGCATCAACCCCAACAATCATCTTTTTCAGGACAGAAGAGAAGACCTTTACAGGCTCAAATAAATTTTGCTACCCTTACAAGCTTAATGAAAGCAAAAGGGTTTGCAGGAACGACTCAATCGATCGCTAATACCTGGAATCCGCTCATCGATCACAAAAAATGGGATTCGGGAAAGGAAATTCATGGAAAAAAATAAATCCAGATTTTTAAAAAAAGAAGACGGAACCATTTATGACTCGCTGACCAGCCTGACCTGGCTGGCAAACGATTCCCGGTTGGACCTCGACAAGGAATTGACCTGGGACGATGCGGAACAATACGCAAAAGAAACCAACGAAAAAAAATTCGCCGGTCACGGCGATTGGCGACTGCCCACCGTACACGAAGCCACATCCCTGTTTGAAAAGGACAAGCTCAATAAGGATTTTAAAGGCGGAGACATCAACATCGACTCTATTTTCCCTCCGGGAGCGGGCAATTGCACCTGGACCAGCGAAACCAGGGGCAGAGAAGCGCAGATCATTTTTTATGTGAACGGTCTTCCCTACTGGTACCGAAAAGACGATAAAACCATATCCCACGCCGTCCGCCTGGTGCGGCGCGATTAAAAAATCGCAACACAATCGACGGGACGAAACCCAAGCAGATCAATCTTCTTTGAGCAATTTCGGGTTGGGCAAAGTGAGCCCGAAAGCCTCGACCTGTGTTTCCTGCAGGGTGAACGACCGGTACAAGCTTTGGAACTCGTAAGTGTCTAAAGACGCATCCAGCAGTTGATCGAGCTGTTCAGAGGAAATTTTATTGTACGATGACTCGGCAAACAACGAGGTTCCGATGCCGATCCAGTGGGAGGAAAAGAATCCCTGGTGAACCAGGCCGTTGACCCCGCCGGAAAACTCCAGGGCCTTCCTCAATGCATGTTGGGCGATGTAGGCAGGAACACAACGGCCAATGGCCGCAACCTTGGAGGGATTCTGGGCCGGGTAGCGCCAGAGGGTGACACGGGTATGACCCATTTCAGCAAATTCCCGGCGGATGAGCTTAAAAACCGGCTCCTGGCGTTTCGACATCCAGGCCTCAATTTTCACAGGCTTCAATTGCACCGGCTCACAATTTTCCTGAGCCTGGGCCTCAAGCACCCCTGACGGACCAGCAAGACACAAACCGACAAAAAACCCGGTCCATACTAAAAACCCGCTATCGGGCTTTTTTAACATTTTTTGGCCGCGACCCGAAATAAGGAACCGTGTCGTCCTGAATCGAAAACTTTTGATAAAGCGCTTGAAACTCTTCGGTGCTCAATGCGGGGTCCAGCAATTGCTGGACCTGCTCCGGGGTCACATTCTGCTGAGACGGTTCATCAAACATCGTGACCCCGACCCCGAACCAGTGCGGGGCGATAAAAGCCTGGTTGACGACCTGGTCCACGCCGCTGGTGTATTTTAAAGTCATGTGCAGAACATGCCGGGCAATCTCAGCCGGAATACAGCGGCCGATCGCCACCACCTTGGCGGTATCGCCCATGGGATAGGGCCTTAAAACCACCCGGGTGTTTCCCATCTCGGCAAATTCCTTAAAAATGGCCCGCTTCTGCTTTTTAAATTTCTTGGAGATATACCCTTCGACCTTGACCTGCTTTTCTGCGACCGGGACACACTCCGCTTCGGCAAACGCCTTAGGCAATGAAATCCCCAAATCCAGAAGTAAAACCAGCCCCACCAAAACACTCATTTTTTTAAGCATAAAATCCCTGTTCCCAAGAAAGCCGAAACCTTCCAAGCGTTAAATGTATTAAAGGCCCGTCCTTTGCTATAATAAGAGCGAAACCTCAAAAAACTGGAGACTTTTCCCAAAATCCGGAGGCGCAAGATCACCATCCAATATTGGACTCAAACGTTTTTTTGTGAATATTCTTCCGCGCACTTTTCACTGCAAAAATAGTGTTCCTTTCCGGCCACCATCTTTTGCAAAGCTTCGGCTTCGGGAACATAAGTGCCGCAATTGGGGTCTTTGACCATATCTTTGGCGGACTCCTCCTTTCGGGACGAAGAGGGGAAAAAGGTGCGCACCAAAAGAATAAAGACCGCAACGACAAGTCCTAATAGAATTAATCGGGTCATCTTCCTATTGTAATTTTTACAGCAGGTGAATTCAAAGCTATTTTTAGCCAAAATCAGGTTCTGAATATTTCTAAATGAACAAGAAAACCGATAAAACACAAAAAATCACCGAAGCGCCGGAAGAAAAAAATCTGCTTCCTGTGGTCCGCGGCGAAAAATCCCTCGCCAGACTGGACCCATTGGCGGCTTATCTACAGGAAATCCGCAAATACCAGGCGCTTTCTGAAGAAGAAGAACATGCCCTGGCCGTCAAATACAAAGAAACCGGCGATCTCAAGGCCGCGTACCAGTTGACCACCGCGCATCTGAGAATGGTGGTGCGCATTGCCATGACGTTCAAGCGCGAATGGAACAGCATGATGGACCTCGTTCAGGAAGGCAACGTCGGTCTCATGAAGGCGGTCAAAAATTTCGACCCGTTTCGCGGCGTCCGGCTTTCCACCTATGCGACGTGGTGGATTCGCTCCTACATGCTGAAATACATCCTCGACAATTGGCGGTTGGTGAGAGTCGGCACCACCAATGTGCGCCGCAAGTTGCTTTTCAACCTGCAAAAGGAAAAAGAGAAACTGGAGCGGGAAGGGTTCGCCCCCACGAGCAAATTGTTAGCGGAGCGGTTCGGCGTGGAGGAAGAAGAGGTCATCGACGTCGATGCCAGCCTGGGAGCCTCCGATGTCTCCATGGACGCTCCTTTGAGTGCGGGGGGCACCCAAACCCATGCGGACACCTACGGCCACAAGGACACTCCGGAAAGTCTCGTTGTCTCGGAAATGTTTCGGGAAGTGCTTCGGGAAAAAATCGATGCCTTCAAAGAAAATCTGAGACCCATAGAACAGGAAATTCTCGACGACCGAGTCTTATCAGAGTCTCCCCTGTCCCTGCAGGAAATCGGAGATCGTCATGACATCACCCGCGAGGCGGTCCGTCAATCGGAACAACGCCTGCTTAAAAAATTTAAAACCTATATTGAGGAAAATCTACCGGAAGCGGCGGATCGCTTCCGTTCATAACTTTTAAGGAGGAGAAAATGACCAGTCGCATCGAAACGGACAGCATGGGGGAAATCCAGGTTCCCGCCGACCGCTATTATGGAGCGCAGACCGCCCGGTCCCTCATCCATTTCGACATCGGAATAGAAACCATGCCCCGGGAAATCATCCGCGGCATGGGCATCCTGAAAAAAGCCTCGGCCATCGTCAACTCGGCGCTTGGCCTATTGCCAAAAGACAAAAAGGATCTGATGGTCCAGGCGGCGGATGAAGTGATCGCGGGCAAACTCGACCAGCACTTCCCGTTGAGAATCTGGCAGACCGGATCGGGCACGCAGAGCAACATGAACTCCAACGAAGTCATCGCCAACCGCGCCATTGAAATCAGCGGTGGAAAGATCGGCTCCAAAGACCCCGTTCATCCGAACGATCACGTCAATATGGGCCAGTCTTCCAACGACACCTTTCCCACGGCCATGCACATCGCCGCCGTGGAACAAATTCATGAACGGCTGATTCCCTCCATCACTGAACTGAGAGACTCTCTAAAGAAAAAGTCGCAAGAATTTGAAAAAATCATCAAGATCGGCCGCACTCATCTGATGGACGCGACGCCGCTGACGCTGGGTCAGGAATTCAGCGGCTACACCACCCAGCTCGATTACGCGCTCGACCGTATCCAAGGGTGTCTGCCGCGCATGTATCAGATTGCCTTAGGTGGAACCGCGGTCGGCACGGGGCTCAACACACACCGGGATTTTGCCGTACAAGTCGCAAAAGAGATCGCCAAACTCACTGGGCTTCCCTTCGTCACCGCGCCCAACAAATTCGAATCCCTGGCCGCACACGACGCCATCGTCGAGGCCAGTGGGGTCCTAAAAACCATCGCCTGCTCGCTCATGAAAATCGCCAACGACATCCGTCTGCTGGGCTCCGGCCCCAGGTGCGGCATCGGCGAACTCATTCTTCCCGCCAACGAACCAGGAAGCTCCATCATGCCAGGGAAGGTCAACCCCACTCAATCCGAAGCCATGACCATGGTCGCGGCGCAGGTGATCGGCAACGACACCAGCATCAACGTCGGCGGGGCTTCAGGGCATTTCGAACTCAACGTGTTCAAACCGGTGATGATCTACAACCTCCTGCAGTCCATCCGCCTGTTAGCAGACGCCAGCAAATCCTTCAATCACCATTGCGTCGCGGGAATCGAGCCGAACAATTTACAGATCGAAGCGCATCTCAAAAATTCGCTCATGCTGGTCACCGCGCTCAACCCGCACATCGGTTACGACAACGCCGCCAAAGTCGCCAAGAAAGCGTACGAGGAAAACTCGTCACTCAAGCAAGCGGCAGAAGCACTCAACCTTCTGACACCCGAAGAGTTCGACGAAAAAGTGCGCCCGGAAAAAATGACCGGGCCGAAGTAAAGGGGATTGCAACTCTGCTCAGGAGACCTAGCGGAGTAGGGGATTCGTCCTCTCCCCTATGGGGGGAGAGGATTTAGGTGAGGGGGGATGTTGAGTCTTTTCTATGTTTGCAAAGGTCTAATGCTCAGTGAGCCGGGCGGAATCGCTCCATCAATTGCAGATCGCGGGTGAAGCACTGGTGATAGGCCATCAGCGTCACTAAGAGACAGGTGATCCCGGTCGCGCCCGCCAGCATATACATCACCGCCAGTTGATATTTAACCGCCGTGATCGGCGATCCACCGGCGATGATGAACCCCGTCATGATGCCGGGAAGATGAACCAGACCCACGGTTTTCATGGTATCGACAGTCGGCATCATTGCGGCCTTCACCGCCACGCCTACCGACCCGGACGCCGCCTGACGGGCATTGGCCCCTAAAGCCAGCAGAGTTTCGACCCTCCGTCTCTGGTGTCCGAGTTCTGAAATCAGACGATCCATGGCTAATGAGGACGCTTTCATGGAATTGCCGATGATCATTCCGCCCAGAGGAATGGCGTAACGCGCCTCAGGTTGAATCACTCCCGCCCCATACAAAAGACCAAAAGTGAGCAGAGAACCCATGGCAATGCCTAAAATGGCAATCCCGTGCGAGTGAGGAATCTCTTTTCCCCGGTTGCCGGAGATGACGCCCGCCACCCCGCTCATAAAAAGTAAAATAAGGAAAAGAAAAAGCGGTTGTTCAATTTTGAGAATCGCGTCCAACAAAAACCCGACGACGATCAACTGCAACGTCGCGCGGATAGAACTAACAACCATCTCCCGCTCGATTTTCAGATGGTTGTAGTAAGAAATCAAAACAGCCGCGATCACCAGTCCGTAGGATAAAAGCAACGACTCATTTTCCATCGGTATCTCCTTGTTGTTTTTCCTCCGGGTCGTGATTCAGCGTTCCCTTAAAAAACCGCTCTAGCATTTCATTTTGACCGGAAGCCATCAATTCCCGGATATTCCCTTCAGCCACGATTTCTCCGTCCACGAGAATCAAAGTTGGCGCATTGAACCGCACCGCCTGCGTTACGTCGTGAGTCACCCACAGGATGGCGGATTTCATTTCCCGGTTGATGGATTGAATCAATCGCTCGATCGTCGAGACGGCCGTCGGATCGAGAGCGGACGTTGGCTCATCCAGCATAAGCACCTGGGGATGATTGGCCAGTGTCTGGGCCAGCGCCACGCGTTGTTGTTCACCGATCGATAGGTTCTCCACCGGACGGTCCAGATAATCCAGCGAAAGTCCTACGTTCTGAATCAGGGATTCACAGTCTTCATTGCTTAAAGTTTGTTTTCGCAACCGCAGGCTCAACGAAATATTTTCTTTCACCGAACCCGGTAACAGGGCCGGCGTTTGAAAAACCATTCCGACCCGGCGGCGAAGTTCCATCGTGTCCATCGTCCGCGTATTCTGGCCGTTTAAGAAAACCTCCCCGTTGGATATCGTTTCCAGACGGTTGAGACACCTTAACAGCGAGGACTTTCCGCATCCTGACGGCCCCAATATCAAGAGGAAGTCTCCGCTGGACAGAGCAAAAGAAACCTTCTTTAAAATTTCCTTGCCCTTTGAGAGGGATAAATTGGATACCTTTAACAGGTCGCTCACAGAGCTCTAATTTGTAAACATTGTTATCGCGGTTCTGTGTATTCGAACATGCGTTCGACACATCGGAGGGCTTTTTGCTGGACATCCGGAGACAACTCGATGGTGTGTTCCGGTCCGGGGTTTTCGAGGACTTTGAGAATGTCCTCCAGGGAATTTGATTTCATGTAGCGGCAGGTGGTGCAACTGCCGACGAATTTTTTCTCAGGAAATTCCGACTCCAAGATTCCCGTCAGACCGCACTCGGTCAAAAGGAAAAACGAATCGCCCTGGGACTTTCGCACATGGTCCAGCATGCCGGTGGTGCTGCCAACGAAATCGGCTTTATCCACCACGCTTGGGCGGCACTCAGGATGGACCAGAATTTCTGTCTCCGGGAAATTTCTGCGCACCTGATCGACACTCGCCGGCTCATATTCTTCATGCACGTAACAGGTACCGTCATAAACCTCGATATTCTTTTCGATCCCTTTTCTCTGAAGAAATTTTTTCACATTCTCTCCCATCAGACGATCGGGCAGAAAATAGATCTTGTCATTTTCGATCCGCTCGATGATCGAATACACATTGGAAGAGGTCACACAGACATCGCACTCAGCCTTGACCCGGGCGGTGGTATTGATATAGCAGACAAAGGTGTGATCGGGATATTCCTGGCGCAGACGCTTCACATCGGCTTCGGTGATTCCATCGGCCAATGAGCATCCACCATTGGGGTTGGGGTCGAGCACCGTTTTTTCCGGGTTGAGAATCTTCGCCGTCTCCGCCATAAAGCGCACCGCCGAAAACACGATCACTTCGGCTGTGGACCCTCTCGCCACTTTCGACAATCCGTAAGAATCGCCCGTGTGATCCGCCACCCCGAACAGAATTTGTGGGGCCACATAGTTGTGCGCCAGAATGATGGCGTTTTTTTTCCGTTTGAGTTCTTCGATCCGGCGGATGATGGGGAGGAGGAGCCGGCAGTTCTCTTGCGTGAACCGGCAAATGGGATTGCCGACATGAATGTCCTTTAATTTTTCATACAACCCTTCTGCTGTGATCATGGGTCATCCCGGAGGCCATTTCATGGCGCGTCCGCCTAAAAGGTGGTAATGGATATGATACACCGATTGCCCGCCATCCTCCCCGCAATTGGCCGCAATGCGAAATCCGGACTGATCGAGTTTTCTTTCCTTTGCCAGGTCGTTGGCCACCCCAAAAATCGAGCCGATCAGGGAATGGTCGCCGGCTTCAATTTCCAACAGCGTGGAAAAATGTTTTTTGGGAATGATGAGCAGATGAACCGGAGCCTGCGGGTTGATATCCTGGATCGCAAAAATCCCGTCCCCGTCGTAAACTTTTTCCGCGGGAATTTCCCCCTGGTTGATTTTACAAAACAGGCAGTTTTCCATAATGAACCGAAACTAGAGATAAAAGAAAACTCGCTCAATCAAAGAGCCTTTATTTATTCAGTATATCAATTATCCCAGATATTTGGTTTTATTAAAGGGAATTTTGCTCTTCCGCAGGGGGAAGCAAATCCATACTTTCCAGGTAGGAACGAATTTCGGATTTGTACGAGACGAACGGGTCCAGCATGAGAAAGGGTTCTTCATTTTTACTCAAGCGGAATCCGATCCAATCGATGAGATAACCGGCGTGGGTCCCCATCAATGCCCGGATCAACTCCCCGCGCCCGTCGGCCCGGGTTCCCTTGGGCGGATTGGTTTTTGAATGTGCGATCGCCGCATCGCTGGTTTTTCGAAACGCATCGCCGCTTTCCTCCAGGCCCCAGTAAAGCCCCGATTGGCGGTTCAAATTATGATACTCCAGGTCCTGACTTTTCAGCCAGGGGTCCTGCCAGGCGATGTTTTCTTCTTTTTTGAATTCCGAAAGCATCCAATATTTGCTGGCCCAGTCCACCCTTCCCAGGAGAGCTTCCGGTCCCTTGGGAATGTCTTTCAACACAGATTCCCAGTGCGTCAAAATCCAGTCCGCTTCGTGCGTGGAGCCGCCCAGATATTTTTTTGCAGTGTCCAGAATGTCCAGCTGTAATTCCAAAGCGTTGCTCCGGTTGCCGTCGCGCATGGTGATTTCCCATTTGAAATCCTGATCGCGTGAAATCGAGCGCATCGCCCCGACCGACTCCGCCAGTATCCATTCCCGCTTGGCAAAACCCTGGTCCACCAAATCCAGCATCAGACCGGTGACGCCCATTTTCATGGCGGTGGCAAACTCGCTCATATTGGAATCGCCGACCAGAAGATGAATGCGCCGGTATTTACTGGGATCGGAAAGCGGTTCGTCGCGTGTATTGACGATCGCCCGGTTGTACTGCACCCACCGGTAAAACTCGTTGGGAATGTGATCCGCCCGTTGCGAAATCTGAAAGTCCACCTGTTCTTCGTCATCGACTTCCATGGAGATGCCGTCCCAATCCCGAAACGGATGCGGGTTGCACGCCCCGATCCGCCCTGCGCCGCAATAGATTTGCCGGGTCACCAGAAAGGCCGAGAGAATTTTTAAATTGTCCCGCTCGTCAAAAGGAAATGACCGGCTGACCAGATAATTTTCATGACAGCCGAAGGTGGCGTTGGTCTCCAGATCGACATTGTTTTTTATGATAGCCACCTGATCGGACCAGCCCAGATCCTCCACAGCGTCCTGAACCAGTTGATCACCCGCCCGGTCGTAAGTGATCAGATCCACCAGATTGGAACATTCGGGCGATGCGTATTCCAAATGCCCCATATCCAGATACAACCGGCCTCCGTTGGCCAGAAAACCGCCGTTGCCGGGCGGCTCGTCGTTGGCCCGGTAATGCAGGTCCAGCACCCCCATCTTGTTAGAGAAAACGTGGTTCTTGATGCGGTTGGCGATTTCGACCGGATCGTAACGGAACTCATTGTCCTTGATGAGAAGCCCGTACTCCGTTTCTATCCCGTAGATGCGTTTTTTCATTGTTTTAGGACCGCGGTTTTAAGTTTCTCGATTTCTTTAGGGTTGAGCGTCCGGTAAATGGACCGGCGGTCGGTCGAAGCGGAAAGCACCGCCGCCTCCAGGTTCCACTTTTCAAACGCTTCTTTCAAACCGATAGAAAGCTCAGGGGTTTCGTCTTCTTTATCCTCACCCCGGGCGATCTGATTTTTTCCCTCTTCCCAGAGTTTACACACCTCGGTCAATGCTTTATCGAGAGGAAAAGTTGCAAAGGGAGTTTCCTCCATTTTTTTATCGATCCATTCCATCACCTTGTCGTCACCGGCAATGGAACCACCTTGATTCAAGGTTTCCCAGTATCCGTCATAATTCAAGCGGAAAAAATTAGGTTTGCCGTCCGGGTCGAGTTCTAAAAGAAGAAGTTTGATCAGATAGGGCGCCCGCTGAACCTCCTCAAAGTTTTGCTTGAGCGCCGGAGCAATACCGAACTGCAGCATTCTGGCAATGGTCACATCCTGGGCGGAACGGTTGAACCCTTCCAGATGCGCCATGTCGAGGAGCGTCATGCGCATTTTTTCCACGTCCGCCGGATGTCCCATACCGCCCATGGCGATGCGGTCATACACCTCGAATATTTTTCCCGGCTGAGGAGAAAACCCCAGCATGAGGGCGCCATCCTGATACGGGACGGCAATGACCGGTTGGCCGCCTTGCAGTTTTTCCCGGACATAGCTGTGACGGGTGGAAATGGCCTCCATCCAGCGAAACGGTTCCTCGAACATCCTTACCCCCGACTCATGGATTTTTGATAAATATTTGGCATATCCTCTTCAGGGATAAAACGATACCCGTCTTCGGTGACCGTGGAGATGACCGGGAACAGTTTGTCTTCCGGGCGCGCCTGACCGGTGGCGGAATCAAACTGCGCGGCGGTTTGCAAAAGGCGAATGGCCAGCTTCGTCGCTTCCGATTCGCTGCGCTCCACGAGGGGCTTCTTCCCCCAAAGGTCTTCATGTTCCAGGATGCCGCGAATCATCGGAGACCCCGATCCTGTCGCGCAATGAGTGAGAATACGAAAATCCGCGCCCAGCATGTCATAGAAATAGATCAAAGGTTTTTTATTTCTTAAATCGTAAGTGGCAAAAATCGGGCTCACCGCGCCCACGCCCTGAAGCGCCATGCCCACGTTTTCTTTGAGCAGTTTTGACAGCGCCCGGATTTTTCCTTCGGTGCTCATCGACTGCATTTGAGAGCGCCGGTAATACTCAAAATTATGAGACAGAATACGTGCCATTTCAAACGCCGTCGCCGGCACTCCGGCAATCGCCATCAGAGAATAGTCGTCGATGGGAATCACCTTGTCGCAGCGCTCATACATGATACTGTTACCTGCCGTGGCGCGGCGGTCACCGGCCATCATCACGCCGTCCTTAAAATGAAACGCCAGAACGGTGGTGGCATTCGGCACGGTGACTTTTCCGGCTCCATCGTAATTCTTCAAATGGGCGTGTAAGCGGTAGCCTGACTTTTGCAAAAGCTCAAAGAAATCGCCGGACGTATGAAGTGGGTCTTCTTGAGATTTCATTGACCCGTTCGCTGTTTGTATCGTTCCGATTGCTTCGGGTCCACGCGCTTCATTCGCTTTAAGAGATTGTCCCGGCCCGGACGGGAGACATCCGGCCCCGTGGGTCCGCTGTCCTGCCTGTCGGGGGTGGATTCTCGTTTTTCTTCCCTCCTCAGAGGATCGTTCATATCCATGCGAACTGCTCCTTTTTTGAGTTAAGCATTTTTTCCACATCGGCGGGGGTGATCACCTGCGATAGATCCAGATCATCGCCTTGTTTAAACTCCACCCCGGTCCAATGAATTTTTTCAATATTGTCCAATTCGTTCTGGACCACCAGGCCGCGAATCATCGCCCGGGTCCCGTCCGGAGGCTGGCGAACCGCCTGCGTCACATCTTCTTCAGCAAATAGTTTCAACACGTTTTCATCCTGTTCCAATCCGCGGTAGAGACCCCGGTCCGGGTCCAGGTTATGGTATTCCAGATCGAGGCTCTTCAGCCAAGGATCGTCCCAACCTATTTTTTCTTCCTCCAGAAACTGAGTGAACAGTTTTTCCTTGATCGCCCAGTCGATGCGATCCGAAAGCTTTTCCGGGCTGTTCTCCAATTCATGCAGGGTCCGGCGCCATTCGTGAATGATCCAATCGGTTTCCTTACAGCGCCCCTTATAATTTCCCTCAACGGCATCCAGATAGAAATTTTGAATTTCAAGCGGCGTGATCGTCTGCCCCGAGACCGTTTTGAGCAAGCCTTTCCCGGTTTTATCCAGGGAGACCCGCTTCACATCCTGAACGGGATCGCCCAACTCCGGAGGATGGGGAAGTTTTTGCTCACCAACCAACGAAAGCACCAGCCGCGTGGTCCCGACTCTTAAGGCCGTGGCATAAGCGGACATATTGGCGTCGCCTAAAATCAGATGCAGTCTCCGGTATTTTTCCTTTACTGCATGCGGCTCATCCCGTGTATTAATGATGGGACGCTGAGTCATCGTCTCGATGCTCAGAAGACTTTCAATAAAATCGGAGCGCTGGCTGAGCTGGAGCCCGGAAAACTCCGGTCCCTTGCGGTTTTCAGACCCCACCTTGCCCGCTCCGGCATAAAGCTGACGCGTCACTAAAAAGGCAACGAGGCCACAAACCCAATCGTCAAACGGCAGGTTCCTGGGAATGAGAAAGTTGTCGTGCGTTCCATAACTGTGGCCGCTGTAATCGGTGTTGTTCTTAAACAACTGCACGACATTTTGCCCAAGATCCTGATTGCGCAACCGCGCACATTCTGCGACGATCCTTTCACCCGCCAAATCATGGGTCACCAACTGAAAAACGCTGTTGCATTCCGGCGTGGTGTATTCCGGGTGCGTGTGATCGTTGTAAAAACGCGCTCCATTGACCAGCACCCGATCGCACTTCATCTCCCAATAGGAATACGGCCGCTTGCGGTCCTCGGCGCAAAACTCGTCTTCTTCTTCGTCCTGCGCCAGAGACGGGACTTTAAAACCGCGAAGATCCAGATGCGAATTTTCCCGCCGGTAAGACCAGGCCCGAAACACACTGGGAATCTCGCAACGCTGAAGCAATTGCATGGATTCCTCCACCGGGTCCGAGGACTCCACATCTTCGCGGATGATTCCGTATTCGGTTTCAATCCCCATCAGGGGAACGATGTCACTCATATGATCGACCGTCTAATGGTGGTCTCAGCCTGACGGTCCGACTGATTCGGTTTGCGAACCCGGACCACATGGCGCGACTCCATATCCAGCAATTGCAACCAGTCTTCAAGATTCGATTCGGCGGGCAGAAGACTGCTTTCCGTGAACTCCGTCTCCAGACATTTCAATAGATCCTCTACCGTGATTTGCAGTTCCTTACCGATGATGGCTCGCTCGATCGCTTGTTCCTTGGCGCGTTTCACAATGCTTTCAATCACCGCTCCGGAAATAAAATCTTTCCAATAGAGTTTTTTGAAGTCGCCGCTACGAAGCGTCAAAACCAGAACTTCCTGATCCGGAGTCCGCTGAAACAATTTTTCCAGAAACGGTTCGGCCATATCCTCAAAGTTTTTATGCTCCATCGGAAAGCTTTCCTTGAGATACACCTTGAGGATGGCCTTGCAATCCTTGCGGTCCGGCCGTCCCACTTTGATCTTACGGTCGATTCTCCCAGGACGCAAGATAGCGGGATCAATAAGATCCGGGCGATTGGTGGCCAGGATGACAACCGTGTCCCGCAAAGATTGAATGCCGTCCATCTCGGCGCAGAACATCGGCACCAGCGTATTGGAAATATTCAAACCGCGGCTGGCCTGCCGGGTTCCTAAAACAGATTCCGCTTCATCAATAAAGATGAAAGGAACTTGTCCCTTTTCTCTATAATCGCGAGCCTTCTGGAAAATTTCGCGGATTTTCCGTTCCGATTCGCCCAGCCACATGTTCAAGATCTCCGGGCCTTTGACGTGAATGAATCTTCCTTGCAGATCTTTTTCTTCCTTGCCGGAAAGTTTGCGGATGACTTCTGTCAATATGGCTCTTCCCATCAAAGTCTTCCCACAGCCGGGAGGCCCATAAAATAAAAATCCCTTGGGCATCTGGTATTCCATCTGACTTAAAATTTCTTTGTGAAGAATAGGATACTCGATCACTTTGCGGACTTCTTCGATCATTTTTTCCTGACCGCCCACCTGATTCCAATCCACCGGGCTATAGTCATCATCGGTGAACCCTTTGGATTCGCGCTTGGCAAGTTTTCCCAAAATCACTTTCTGGTTGGGATCCAGAAACACTTCTTCACCCTCTTTCAAAGAGGCGGGGTCGAGATCGTCATGATGGAGCGCCATATTTTCTGATCCTGCGCTGGAGCCGGTGACCAGCCACTGACCATTAGCGAGCTTACTCGTGATTTTGACCAGGGGCCCCTGCGCGGGCAAAGGCAATTTGGTAATGGCGACAAAGCCTTCATTGAGCGCCACCTGATCCCCTGTTTTCAGCGAATCGTTTTCTACCAACTCCGGCGAGACAGCGGCCTGATACTCCGTGCCGCCGACGACCAGGCGATAAAGGCCGTTTTCCCCTTCTCCCAATACCGTTCCGATGCGATGGGCGGGAGATTTTAATTTTTCTACCGTTTCCTCAAGGGTCTTGATCTTCAAAGATAATTGCTGAACCATTTGCTGGGAATGAAACAAGGCATCGCGCAAATCGAAAATCTTTTCCTGCAGATTCGGTTGCGCGGAGGTTTCCTCAAGGATCTGATCGATCAACTCTATGATGTGGGTTTGGTCGCCCATTAGAAAAACCTTATAAATTAAAGCGAATGGTCAATTGTATGTCTAAAAAAAATTAAACGTCAAGTCTATTTATCCAGCAAAGACTTCGGTCTTAAGCCCGATTCATTTGGTTTTCGGAATTTGAAACCAGGATGTTCGCAACTCCCATTTTTAGGCCCTTTTATAGACTCCGGGAAGAAAACCGGTTGTTTGCAATTCATCAAACATGGTAAAAAAAGATATCTCGATACTAAAACTGAATAAGATCCGCCTTCCGTTATTCATATCCCAAATTCTCACGGTTCCCTTAACACAATGCTTTCAGCTCAAAACAAACCCGTTATCGATAAATGCATTTTGAGTTTCAGCCACAACAAAGTCTCTTCGCGGCTGGAAGCAGACCGAATGAGCATTGAAAAAGCGCAACGTGAAATCGCTTCCGGTAAAAAAGGCATCAGCCACCTGATTCTGCGCTCCCAGGATGATGAGATCGATCAGCTTAAGTTCCTGTTTCTCATACACGGCATTCCCATAATGTGCTATGCCCTGGCAAATCTACTCCGGTCCTCGCTTCGCGAAATTGTGGTTATCGGCTCTCCCGAAGTGGAAAAGGTGCTGATCCGGTTCATGGAAGTCGTCCCGACCTCAAACAAAAAAATAATCTTCGTTCATGAAGAACCGGACAACCTGAGCCTCATCAACACCATGAGCCTGGGGAGGCAAAAGCTGACGATGGAGCCCAATGAGTTGATTCTATTTCAACCGGGGGATTTGCCTTTCATGTACGACATTCAAAAAGTTCTTGAGGACCCGGACATCGAACAGAACAACCTGATCCTGTGGCTGAATTCGAAACAAAAGATGTTTCCCCGGCATCAACAGGACCCGGACAGCGAATTTGTACAGCGCAATTACCACTATCGGGCCATATATAAAGATATCAATGAATTGCATGACATTAAAGAACCAAATGTCTACCCCATCAATCTTACCGAAGTAAATCCCGATATAATCAACCATTTGCATTCTTCCCGAAAAGACGGAAAGATTCTACGGGCCGGAATCAAACAGGCCCTGAAGTTGCCAAGCCGGTTTTTGAAACTTCTTCCGGTGATGGCTTATCACTTCAGCAATTTCGGGTCCGACTTCAAACGGTTCCGTAAAAACGACAATTATCAGTTTGGAATGCACGCAAAAAACTTTCAACGGGGGGTGTCGATCCTGCTGGACACAGCGTTTAAGGCAAAGTTGCACGATGATCCCTCGTTTGTCAGCGATGTGGATGCGCTCGAAGACTGGGAAGACTTTGAGTCATTGACGCATCATGCCTGCAAATTACAGGGAGATGACGGACTAGCGCACATTCATCCACTGGGCAGCGAACTTCTTTTATTTAAAAAACAGGGCATGCCAAAGTTAATCAGCGAATTGCCCATGTACCATAATTTCCCCGAATACATTAACCGCATTCACCGGTCCCTGCAGATGAAATATGTTCCCTTCGATCCTGAGGGAAATTATATCTCTCCGAATGCCGATAACCCAAGAGTCGAGACTGCCTATCGTTGGTACAAAAGAAAATGCGGCGAATTAAAAATCCAGAACCAACAAGGAAGCCGAAAGATCCCTCCCGAATAGCCGGCAATGGTTTTAATTTCTCCAATCATAGGACCGCAAAATTTGCCATGAATGGCATGAAAAAAATTCTTTTATCCTTAAATGAAAAACCGCACGTTAAAACCGCCCTCCCCTTCGTGTGCATCGCCCGGTCGGCAGAGTGCCTGCCCTCTCCTAAAACCCGGCCCCGAAGGCTTGCACTGGCAGGAAATAACGGGTAAATTGTTAGCATGAAACGTTTTTTCTTGAAAGACCTTCCACTCAAATGAAAGCCGAATCCGCGATAAATTTCGGCATGGGATCCATCCCTTCCGAGCGGTTCTGGCTGGAAAACAGCCTTTTAAACCGGACCCGGTTGAACCGGTTTATATTTTATTCGTTCATCATCCACATAGTTGTTGTTTTGCTCCATTGGCTGATGCCGGACCAATCCGCGATCAAAAATCCGAATCCTATCAACGTAAAATTTGTCGAACCGGAAAAACCCAAGAGCGAATTGGAGAAGGGCACGATTATCGACGCCCCAAAACCGAAAAAAATCGAAAAACCCCAATCGGCGGATCTACTTGCCAGCCATGACAGCCGCGCGCATTCCAATCTTAAAAATACACCTGAAAAAGAGTATCGACGAAAAAAAACGGTCGTTCCAAAATCATCGGGAGTCCCGAGAGTTGCCAAAAATTTACCGATGACTCCTCAAAAGAAAGTGAAGCCATCGGCCGCAAAGCAAAAAACCGAGGAAAGTAAGCATTCGTTTCCTCTTTCAGACCGGGGAACCTTTGTCCCCCTTGCTAAGGAAAAACCGAAAAATGAAAGCAACCCCAATTTAAACTCGGGAACAAAAGGATCTCTTTCTCTGTTGGATGGATTCGATCCCAATAAATATGCGTCTCTGGACACGAGGTCAGAAAATCTGGAAGAGGCCGACGATGGCGAAGACGTTTCACTCGACACCACGGAGACTAAATACGCTTCCTACTTCGCCAGGATCAAACACCAGATCGAACGCGTGTGGACCTATCCCAGTGAAGCGGCGCAAAAAGGAATCAACGGAAGACTCACACTGCGTTTTCGAATTTCCAAGGAGGGCAACCTGATCAGCGCACGTGTGGTTGACAAATCGGGCCATGAAATTCTTGACTACGCCGCCGTCAAGGCCGTAAAAGAAGCAGCGCCCTTTTATCCCTTTCCGGAAAATATTAAAAAGGATAACCTATCCATCCTGGCCACGTTTATCTATAGCCCCACCTATGGATTGTTAAAAAATTGAGCCAATCCTCAAACCGGAATCACCATGCAAGAGTCCTGGTTTTTCCCCATATTGATTTTTGCGCCTGGTTTGCTATCCTTACGCCCTGTCTCTCAAAGGAAAAAGTTGGCCCATGCCACCGCTGACTGACACCCCAAAATCTCTGCGGAAAAATACGGAACCGTTCGTGGTACTGGTTCTACCCAATCCGCCTTCTCCGTGGAACATGATCGACTGGTATTGGAAAAAAATCGCAGGTGTCCCTTTTTTATTGAGAAATATTCTAAGTCTTCAAGAAGCCGGGGTCAGTCACCTCGTTCTCTTCACAGAAAACAGCGCCGCCAAGCTCAACGAGCTGTTCCGGCGGGCGGAAACCGACCCCAGGCTAAAGTTAAAATTACAATGTTATTCAGAACCGGGCCCATTCCTTACATGCGCCAGGGAAAACCGTCATGTCCTTTTCCTGGACGGTTCCACTCTGCAAAACAAAGACACCGTTGCCAGTGCAATAAAACCAGATATCCAAAAACCGAACCAGGAAACCGGTCAGCCACTGCATCTCAGCACTCTGGAAGCACTCATGCGACACACCAATGAGTGCGGCGTTTTATCCTGGCCTGAAAAATTCCAATGCACCGACCTTCCCCATCAAACATCGCCTCAACAAAATTCAAGCACCACCATGGATTTTTTGAAAAAAAATGAAAATTATAAAATCACCCAGCCTGAAGACTTTATAGAGATAGGCAACCGGCTGATCAGATCCTGCGGATTGAGCAACGACAGTTTCATGGACAAATTAATCACACGCTCGATTTCCCGCCAATTGACCCGTCAAATTATAAAGACCCCTCTCACGCCCAACCTGATCACACTCATTAGCCTTGCGATTGGACTGGGCTCTGCGGTCTGTTTTTTGTCGGGAAGTTACGGAATGGGCGTGGTGGGCGGCGGACTATTATTGCTCTCCACCTGGATCGACTGCACCGACGGTGAAGTGGCCCGGCTCAAGTTTTTAGAATCCCCTCTTGGAAAACAGATGGATATTATTTGCGACAACCTGGTTCACATGGCGGTCTTTTTTTCCATGGGGGTGGGATTGCAAAACGCCACTGGCAATGACCTTTTCATTTTTCTTGGCGGACTGGCCGTCCTGGGTTGTCTTATTTCCTGCGTTTCACTGGCCCCGGAAATCATGAAAAACAAAATTCAACCGGATGCATCGAAACCCGTTAATGGCGCCCCCAAAAGCATCACCGATCAACTGGCCAACCGCGACTTCACTTATCTTTTATTTTTCATGGCCCTGATCGCAAAACTGGATATTTTTTTAGTGCTGGCCGCCGCCGGGTCTAATGTATTCGCCGGATATGTCCTTTACAACAGGTTTAAAACCGCTTCTTGAAGGCACAAGCGACTTCACTTAAAAAATTAGATTTTTTTCAAGACCCATCGTTTTCCTTCAGTTTATCCCGTTTGCAGTTTTTTAATTGCGGTTTCCACCTCTGGCCTTTGAGACAAAAACCGGCTCACTTCATCCAGGTCATCGACCACGCGCGCGGGCGGCAAAGAAGCCAAAAACTTTTTTCCGTATCCGCGATTGCGCACTCGGGAATCTAAAATCGAAACGATGCCGGTATCGGTTTGCTTGCGTATCAATCTGCCGAAACCCTGCTTCAACTGGATGATGGCACGGGGAATTTGATAATGCCTGAAAGGATCGATCGAGCGTTTCTTTAAATCCTCCAGCCTGGCTTCGGTGAGCGGTTCCTTGGGAACGTCGAAGGGAAGTTTGGTGATGATCACGCTGGTCAACGCTTCCCCGGGGATATCGACCCCCTGCCAGAACGAACTGGTTCCAAAAATAACCGACGGAATCTCCTTGAACCGTTCGATCATGTGGCCGGTCGGCAGGTCCCCCTGCTTGAGAAGTGGGTAGAAGCGCCCCAGATCCTCCAGTTTTTCATAAACCCGGTTCAAAACCGCGTAACTGGTGAACAGGATAAATGTTTTTCCGCCGGTGGCCCGTATGAGTTCGCGGCAGCGGTCCGCAACCCTTTCCACATACACCTCAACTTTTGCCGTTGGATCGGGCATGTCAGCGGGAACATAGAGTAGCGCCTGGGAAGCGTAGTCGAACGGCGAATCGAGAACCAATTCCTCTTTAGGCTCCAGACCAATACGCTCCTTGATAAAGTCAAATTCTCCCTCAGTGGTGAGCGTCGCAGAGGTTAAAACCATCCGGTCGATTTTATCGAACACCTGCTCTTTCAGGGGTCCGGCAATGTTCACCGGAACCCCGCGCAGGACGATTTTACAAAAACGTTTTCGTTGCGCCACTTCCAACCAGTAGACGTAATCCGGAAAATGCTGGTTGAGAAAAGCCGACAGGGTATTGTTGAATTCGAAACACCGGGTCGCGGCGGCGGAAGCATCCAGTTGATCTTCTCCGGATTGCAAACGGCCCTCCAGAGTCTGTAATTGTTCATGAAGTTCCTTGAGGGGAACATAAATCGTGTTGTCTACGACCAAAGGTTTGTACAAACGCAAAACCCGCTCGGTTTTGCCAAACTCCTCCAGCATGCGGGTGAAAAATCCATCCACCGCCTGCCGGACCAGGATCACCTGTCTTCTGATTGCCGGAACCAGTTCATGCTCCAGCCGGGTGAGCACGCCGCGTTTGGTTTTCGGGTTGTACAACCGGTCGAGAAAGTAATAAAGATTGGAATTGGAAATCTCAAGGCCGAGAAAAGACGTCGCTGCGTCTTCAACATTCTGCGCTTCATCAAACACCACCGCATCGAATGCCGGAAGAACGGCCCCACTGCTGGCCACGTTGGCGAAAAATAAATGATGATTGACGATGAGTAAATGCGCGCCGAACCATTTTTTGCGGGCTTTAAAATAAAAACAGGAGTCATACGTTTCGCAGTTCTTTCCCAGACACTGGTCCTTCTGCCTTCCCACCTCTTCCCAGACAGAAGGAAGGACCTGAAACGGCAAATCATTTTTTAACCCTGTGGAGGTATTTCCCACCCAGTCGAAAACCGCCTGCATCTGTCCGTCTTCTTCAGGAGCGGTGAACAGACCCGCCTGGCCGGCCCGCTTCAATCGCCTAAGGGACAGATAGTTCTCATGGCCCAGACACAGCGCATACCGGAAAGGAATCCCCAGTTCTTCCTGTAGCAGGGGAATGTCGTGGTTCAGGATTTGTTGTTGCAGGGTTTTGGTGTAGGTGGAGATGGCCACTTTCTTGTTATTTTCAACCGCCCACAAAATGGCGGGAATCAAATAGGCTAAGCTCTTCCCGGTCCCGGTCCCCGCCTCAACGATCAGGTGCTGTCCCTTAACCAGGGATCGTTGAATCGCTTCCGCCATTTCCACCTGCTGGGGACGGTATTCAAAACCCGGCATGCGGCTGGAAAAATGCCCGTGCTCTTCCAGGAAGTGGTTCGAATCATTAAATATCATAGGACCTGCATGGTAAGGGGACATCACCGGAGGGTAAAGGTATTTTTCAAACTGCCTGTATCTCCATCATTTAAAAAATGTACGCTGTTGACCTTAAAGCGTAAATTTTATACTATCTGAGCATAGACAGACAAATAAACGCCCTTTTTTAGAGGCCGTTAACGGCATTTTCCCAGTCAAAGTACCCTCACCTATCCACACCTCTGGAGGTCTTGATGAAAGCATTCTCACTCAGCCTGTTTTGTTTTCTTTTGTGCGCATCCACTGTAAATGCGGCTACCGCGGACCAAAGAAAAACCCTGATCGAAGCGGTACAGGTTCTGGAGGAAATCCAGAGTTCGCCCGATCAAAATATACCAGAAAAATTGGTCGCCAACGCAAAAGCGATCATCGTTTTTCCCACCCTGATTAAAGCCGGGTTCATTTTTGGCGCACAGTACGGTTCCGGAGTCGCGTCAGTGCGGGATGAAAAAACCGGAAAATGGGGGCCGCCGGCTTTTCTGAAAAACTACGGCGGAAGTTTCGGGTTTCAAATCGGCGCTGAAGCGGTGGATCTCGTTCTTCTGGTCATGTCGCAACGGGGAATCGAGGGGTTGATGAAAAGTAAATTCAAGCTGGGCGCGGACGTGTCGGTCGCCGCCGGGCCTGTGGGCCGTCATGCGGAAGCGGGCACGGATGCGACTTTCAAAGGGGAGATCTATTCCTATTCCCGCAGTAAAGGCGCCTTTGCCGGAGTCACTCTGAAAGGTGCCGTCATCGGTGAAAATACCGATGCGAATTGGGGCTATTACGAGCGGCCTTTGTCTCCCAAAGACATTCTGATCGATGGGCGGGTCAAGAAATATTCGGAATCGACAAACCGCTTCATCAATGATCTGAGCCGAATCGCACCAAGAAAATAATCCCGCTCACTCCCAGCCACAGCGGGGTGGGTTCACGGACAACATCTGAATAGGCGCATTCTTTTTTAGTTCAAGCGGCAACGACTTCACCAACGAAAACTATCTCATTTTCGCTCCCAGCCGCAGCTGGGTTAGCGGAGAATTTTTTCACGAATTCGGGCGCTTGCAATATCCAGAGTGATGACGACACAGGCGATCGCCAGAAGCGCCGTTCCCGCCTCGTTGTATTTCAGCAGATTGATCCACTGTTGCAGGAGAAAACCGATCCCGCCGCCGCCGACGAACCCGATGATCGTGGACATTCTCACGTTGATGTCCCAACGGTAAAATGTCAACGCCAGAAATTGCGGGACGATCTGCGGCACCACCCCATAAAGCACCACTTGGACAGGGCTCGCTCCGGTTGCGGCAATGGCTTCAAGAGGGCCCGGTTCCACGCTTTCAATTTGTTCGGAAAAAAGTTTTCCGAGCGTCGCAATGGAATGCACGGCAAGAGCCAGCATGCCGGCGAAAGGACCGATCCCCACCCAGACCGCAAACAAAATCGCCATGATCAACGGTTCTATCGATCGCAGCACATTGAACATTGTGCGGGTAAAATAATAAACGGTTGTCCCCGGCAAATGACGGGTCATCAAATTCCGCGCGCCGAGAAAACTCAAAGGCGCCGCCACCAGCACTGCCAGCGTGGTGGCCATCAGCGCGAGAAACAGGGTTTCCACCATTTTTTCCGCGGTCAATTTCAGAGTATGGCTCACCTGCCAGCCGCCGGTCTTCCAGGTAAGAACGGCGCGCACGGTCTGCTCTTTGCCTCGGGCGGATTCCGGGACCACAAAACTCAGAAAAAATTTCCCCTGAGCGTCGGTGGTAAACGATCCCAGTGGAAACTCCTGTTCAATGGCATTGACCCAAAACACCTGGCCATGTTTCTCCGGCGGCAGATGGCTTCCCGTCACCCGGACCGCGTCGCCGATTTTCCCCTTTTTCCGCGATAATAAAATTGCTGCCTCTGTACTTGGCGAGGGAGCGGGGTTGGAATGGGTAAAAAAAGAGTTCCCGGAAAGAAAAAAGGGAGCTTCCACCGTCATGGATTCCGTTTCGAAGGTGAGCAGGTCCGGTTGCAGGAGGTCGCGGACCAATGGTTTGACAAGGTGAAAATCGCGGACCAGTTCACGCAAGTCAATTTCCGTCACCCGCCACCCATAGCTGTAAACAGCCCCAAGCACTAGGGCAATCACCAGAAACCGGGTTCTGGCAATGAGCGGTCTCCCGGTGTTCAGGGATGGCATGAACCTCTCCAGAAACAGGTCATGGAGTACCTCTTGGGCAGGATGGGTGGAACGGAAACGAAGGGTTTGAAATCAATCCAGTTCAAATTCGTTGCGCCAGTCGCTATCATCTTCGAGCGGGGCCTGTTCGCTTTTGAGAAGAACGCAATCTTCCAGAACCAGGAAATCCATTCCCGTCCGCATGAAACATAGGTAAGCCTGTTCCGGCGTGCAAACGATTGGCTCGCCGCGCACGTTAAAAGACGTGTTGATGAGAACAGGGCAATCGGTTTCCTTGCCAAAGTCCCTCAATAAATTATAGAACCGGGGATTGTAATCCGGGACCACCGTTTGCACCCGTGCGGAATAATCGACATGGGTGATGGAAGGCAGCTGCGACCTGGGAAGATTCAACAGATCAATCCCGAACAATTTTTTCTGCTCTTCCGTCAACGCAATGCGTTTGTCTTCCCGGACCGGGGCGACCAGCAGCATATAGGGGCTTTCGGAATCCATTTCAAACCAGTCGCTGACTTTTTCCGCTTGCACGGCGGGTGCGAAGGGCCGAAACGATTCGCGGAACTTGATTTTTAGATTCATAGTAGACTGCATTTTCGGGCTTCTGGGATCTCCGATGATGCTACGCGCTCCCAGAGAACGCGGGCCAAACTCCATCCGCCCCTGGAACCAGCCAGCCACTTTCTCTTCCTGAAGAAGCCTGACCACGGTTGCTATCAATTCCGATTCGCCATATTGTTTATAAGGATAATTATTTTCATCCAGATATTTCCGAATGGTATTCGAATCGAATTTGGGTCCCAGATAGGACCCCTTCATGGCATCCTTGCCGTTGACGACCTTTCTTTCATTCTTCAAAACCTTGTGCCAGATGCAAAGGGCCACTCCGGCGGCCCCGCCGGCATCTCCCGCCGCCGGCTGAATCCATAGGTTGTCAAAAACCTTCTCCTTGAGAATTTTCCCGTTGCCGACACAGTTGAGCGCCACGCCGCCCGCAAGACACAGGGACTTCATTCCCGTGGATTGACGAACGTAACGGGCCATCTTAAGCATCACCTCTTCGGTCACCACCTGCAGAGAGGCGGCGATGTCCATTTCTCTCTGTGTGAGTTTGGTTTCCGGTGTTCTGGCGGGGGCTCCCATGAGGTCCTCAAACTTGCGGTTGGTCATCGTCAACCCGCCGAGAAAATTAAAATACTTCATGTCCATCCTAAAGGAGCCATCTTCCTTGAGATCGATCAGGTTTTCACGAATCAGGTTGACATACTTGGGTTCTCCGTAAGGGGCCAATCCCATCACCTTGTATTCCCCGCTGTTCACCTTGAAACCGAGATAATAGGTGAACGCCGAATACAGCAAACCCAAAGAATGTGGAAAACTCAATTCCTGCACCAGATCCAGTTCATGTCCTTTGCCCACCCCAATGCTTGTGGTGGCCCATTCGCCCACGCCGTCCATGGTTAAAACAGCGGCCTCCTGAAACGGGGACGGGTAAAAAGCGCTGGCCGCGTGCGACTCATGATGCTCGGAAAAAAGCACCGGGCCGGAATAATCATCTAGATATTTACGAATGTTTTCCCGCGTCCACAACTTGTCTTTCAACCAGATGGGAATGGCGGATAAAAATTGCTTCAGTCCCGTTGGGGCGATGCTGAGATAAGTTTCTAAAATCCGTTCAAATTTGATGAAGGGTTTATCGTAAAAGCCCACATAATCCAAATCGGAGGTTTTAATGCCGGCTTCCTGCAAACAGAATTCCACGGCTTGTTTTGGAAAATCGGCATCGTGCCGCTTGCGGGTGAATCGTTCTTCCTGCGCCGCGGCTATGATCTCTCCATCGCGCACCAGGCAAGCGGCGGAATCATGGTAAAAAGCGGATATGCCTAATATATTCATGGATCAGAAGATAAGGAGCAATTAAAGGTTTAGACCCTTGGCGGTGAGCCACAAAAGTGCGAGCCCCGCCACCAATACGATCGAATTCAACTGAACGGAAAAAGAATGCCATCTTCGAAACTGAATCTCAAAGGACTGACGATCTTCCTCGGAAGCGGAGGATTTGATTTTTAGCTTCAAATTCCGTGCCTTCGGCTGGACAACCATCCCTGCGGTGAACGTTCCCGCAATTATAACAAGGATGAGGCCCGCCTTCCAAGGGGAAACCACGGGCGCCCCCAACAGATAGGTGATCAAAAGGAGCCCGGAGCAAATATAACCCAGGAAGTAATAACGCGGGAAAATGACACCCACCAGGTTTCCGGCAGTGGGCCGGTCGAGGGATTTGAAAACGGCGGGGGCGGTAAAAAAGGAAAAAAAGACGATGGCCCCGATCCAGCACACCAGGCTCAGCAAATGAAAAAAATTTATGACCTGTTCCATAACAGCCTTTGTAAAGTTAAGACTTATTTGCTTTTCAGCGACTGGGAAACCTCATCCAAAATTCTGCCAGCCGCTTCTTTCGGGTCTTTTGCATCGCGGATGGGCCGGCCCACCACGATCAAATCCGCTCCCAGGTCGATGGCCTGCTTTGGAGTGGTGATCCGGCTTTGATCGTCATTTCCGACCTGGCTCCAATCGGGTCGGATTCCTGGGACTATGGCTTTCAAATTGTTACCAAAATAAAGTTTAATTTGTTCCACTTCCTCGCCAGAACAAATCACCCCTGCACAATCTGACACTTCTGCCTGAATAGCCCGTTCTATGACAATTTCTTCGAGTTTGCTTAATCCAGAACCTAAAGATTCCTCATTTTCTATAGATTTATTAAAACGTTTTCTCTTTTTATTCCTAATATAATCTATGCTAAATCTTTCTAAATCTTCTTCAGAAATACTGGTTAGTATAGTTACAGCAAGGACTTCCAATTTAGCGTCTTTTACCTCTGATGGAATTTTGCGAAGCGTTTCGCCTTCCTCCAAATGAATGGTGACATACTTCACATCATGAGACGCCGCCGATATCAGGGCTCTGCTTAAAGTTGCCGGAATATCGTGTAACTTGAGATCAAGAAAAATGTCGGCGGAACTGTTTTCCTTGATCATCTTCAAGATATCCGGACCTTCCTTGACGAACAATTCGAGGCCAACCTTAAAACACCCAACCGAATGCTGAAGTTGTTTGACATACTTCTCAGCGTTTTTACGGTCGGGGACATCCAGCGCAAAAATGAGCCGTTCTCTGGCTTCATTTATCAAATCATTTCCAGCGTTCATCAATTTTATTTTTCTAAAAGCAGGTTGAGGTTACGTTTCACTTGTTCGAGGTCGGGTTTAATTCGAAGAGCGTTTCGATAGTTCCGAATGGCCTGGTTTTTGTCTCCCAGTTTTTCGTTGCACCAGCCAAGGTTGGCATGCGCCTCTGCAAAGTCCGGAGACAGTTGAATCGCCTGGGCGAATGAACGAGCGCCCTCTTTACACAGATTGCTGTTGGCGTACGCGGTTCCCAGGTTGTAATGCGTTTCAGCCATTTCAGGCATTTGCAGACTGGCTTTCTTTAAAGGATGAATAGCTTCTTCGTACCTGCCTTCGGCTAAAAGCGCTTCCCCCAGATTTTTGCTATCTTCGACGCTCCCGGAATTCAAAAGCAGAGCCTTTTTCAACGGATCAACCGCCTCCTTAAACTTTCCCAATCGGTGATACACAGACCCCAGCTTGGAAAAATAATGCGGATCGTCCGGCTGTGACGAAACGATAAAACGAAGCGGCTCAATCATTTCTTCGTAAAGCCCCAGGTGCTCGTAGGAGCGCACAAGATTCATGCGCACCTCCACCGAGTTGGGCTCCAGACCCAACGCTTTTTCAAAATAAATAATCGAGAGGTTGAACCGTCGCAGACTCGCGTGCACCAACCCCAAAAAGTTTTGCACCTTGGCGCTTTGAGGATTCAATTGCGCGGCGTGATTTAAGGACTTCACCGCATCTTCATACCGCCCCGCGCTGGCATAGGCCACCCCTAAATTAAACTGGGGGTCAAAATCCTGCGGATGGTTTGCAACTTCATCTTCAAAATGCTCGACGGAAAACGCCGGCGGCGGCTCGGCAACCTGAGCCGAGGCAACCCCAACCCCAAACGATAGTAAGAGCGGCAGATATTGCAGGCTTTTCAGCATGGATCCAAACCTTGCAAATTAAACAGATCGACACGCAGGCATACTAAAGCGGAAAGGGCCATTTGTAAAGCTGGCGCGGTTCATTCATCACTTCTCTCATTCCTGCACTCCTGGAAAGAAAAAAGCCTCGTGAAAGCGGCTCATGACGTTTCCATCTTCGATCGAGTTCCTATCGCAAGGCATCTCCTGGCCCAAAAGATCACTAAAAATACATTCCGGGATATCTCCTCCAGCAGCGATGGTGTGCCCCGATCCACTGCCAAACCTGAGGTTGATATCGGTGAATAGAAGTTCGCCTCCGGGTGGGCAAATACCCTGCAGATTGGCGGGTCCTTTAAGGTTCAACCGCAACCCCACTTGCCGGACGGATTCGATGATTTTTGAATCCATCCGAATGCGGCTGACCATGACTTCGCCGCCCCGGATCGCCAGCCGCTCCCTGGGAACGACAAGCAATGGCTTTCCCGATTTGTCAGAAAACCAATCGACGGTGTATTCCTGCCCCTGCACGTATTGTTGTATGACGTGATCGGGAAATTTGTCCGCATAAAACTCCAGGTCCCGTGGATTTTCAATCATAAAATGGTTCTTACTGCCTTCGCCACGCCTGGGCTTGGCGATCAGAGGAAACCCGGATTGGGCTTTCCCCATAAGAGGGGAAGGGATATGATTCTCTTTAAAAAAATCGGCCAGCTTCTGTTTGTCGTGACAAATCTCGATGGTTTCGGGATCCTGCAGGTAGGCCAGGATATTTTCCTGCTCAAATTCTGGCCGATGGCAGTTTAAAAACTCCACCGCCTTGTTGGTCAGGGGAAAGATAACGTGGATGGCTTCCCGTCGGCAAATGTCCAGCAAGGTCGTTTTGCAAACCGGGTTTTTAAAGAGAGGCAGGGAATACCCGGCATCGACTGCCCGCAAAGCAGGTGCCAACGGATCGCTGTCCGCCCCCACGAGCTTTCCCGAAACCCCCTGCCGGGTTTTTGCCTTCTGAAATGACCTGACGAGAGAAACCCGCCAGTGGGGGGCTAAAAAAAGAAGGTTGAGTGCCTTCATTCTGTAATCCAGCTGGAAAAAGATTTTAAATGAAGTTCAAATTTTCGATCTGCTGTAAGATTTTTGCAGACGCACCCCAGATACGGTGGTGTTTGTACCAATAGAGCACCATTTCTTCCGACGCCTTAAAACCGATGTCCCGTTGCTGGGTAGAAAGCAGGGGCGCCAGAGGCATCTCCAAAACTTCATAGACCTCATCGTCACTGGGATTGATCTTGGGCGGAGACGTTAACGCCGCCACGAAGGGAGTGATTTCAATCCCGGTCCGGGTTTTGACTTTG
The DNA here is from genome assembly GCA_021604505.1 of Nitrospinaceae bacterium. NCBI lineage: Bacteria > Pseudomonadati > Nitrospinota > Nitrospinia > Nitrospinales > Nitrospinaceae > Nitrospinaceae bacterium. The sequence continues at coordinate 101,008 of BQJC01000002.1, forward strand.
GTCAAACAACCCATGACCCGCGACGGCTCCACCTCCACCCCGATTTCCTCCTGGGTTTCACGCACTGCCGTACACAGCAGATCGTCGTCTTCCAATTCCACAACGCCCCCCGGAAACGCAATTTCCCCGGCGTGGATTTTTAGATGAAACGCCCGTTTGGTCATCAGGACATACGTTTGATTTTGTTTTTGATATAAAATCACAAGCACCGCCGCCCGCTCCGGATGCGGCTCCACCTGTTCCCGAACCACCGGAAAATGGTTTTTCAACTTGGTTGTGATTAAAAAAAGATCCATGTTCTCTTCCCAAAGCGTCTCATCTCAGGAGTCAACCGGCCCAAACTGCATCATATTCCGCCGGATCGAACCCCACCGTCACCCGCTCGGCATCAAAAGCAATGGGACGTTTGATCAGTCTTCCATTGGAAACGAGCAAATTGAGGGCTTCGGTTTCGGTCATGCCGGCAATCTTATCCTTGATCTTCAGTTCTTTATACTGGACACCGCTGGTATTGAACAATTTGCGCAGCCCTTTCGCTTTCATCGCCCGTTTCAACACAGACTTGGGCGGCGGATTTTCTGTGATGTCAAATTCCGCATATTCCAAATTTTGACTGTCCAAAAAAGCTTTGGCTTTCCGGCAGGTTCCGCATTTATTGTAACCATAAAATTTCATGAACCGATTCTCCTGGATAAAATTCATTCTGGCGATATTGTATACCATGACCTGCTAGGGGTTTCTCTCAAAACCGGCGCCTCAGTTTGCCGGGATCCACCCGTCCAGGTTCAAAAAGACCCTATATATTGTGGGTTTCGCGTCCCCAGTCTACCAGAAGTGGTATGATTTTTCTTTACTTACCCCCTTGATTGAGATATCTTCGACCATAATATCGCCTGACCTGAAGTGCCACTTTCCTGGAGCGTTTTCCGCACGATGATTTTAAAAAGCTTGGAACTGGAAGGGTTTAAATCCTTCGTGGACTCAACCCGATTGCAATTCAACAACGGGTTCACCGCTATCGTCGGTCCGAACGGCTGTGGCAAAAGCAATGTGTCCGACGCCATCCGCTGGGTCATTGGCGAACAAAGCTCAAAATCCCTGCGCGGAACCAAAACCACCGATCTCATTTTCAACGGCAGCGGTTCGAGAAAACCCGTCAACCGCGCGGAAATTTCTCTGACCCTGAAAAACGTTCCCTCCCGCATCCGTATCGCCAACGTCCCCAACCTTGCGGAAGAGGTAAAAATAACCCGGTGCTATCACCGGTCCGGAGAAAGTGAATTTTATATCAATCAAGTGCCTTGCCGCTTGAAGGACATCACCGATTTCCTCATGGACATGGGCATCAGCCCGAAAGTCCTGTCGGTGATCGAGCAGGGGCATATTCAGGACATCATCACCTCAAAACCCGAAGACCGGCGGATTCTTATTGAGGAAGCGGCGGGCATTCTAAAATTCAAGCACCGCCGAAATGAAGCCATCCGCAAACTGGAAGCTTCCAGCCAAAATCTGGAACGCATCTCCGATATCGTTCAGGAACTTCGCCGCCAGGCGGAATCCTTGAAGCGGCAAGCCGCCAAGGCGGACCGCTACAAAACCTATCAGTCGGAAATCAAGGACCTCTCGCTCAAATTATTTTCCCGGAAAATCCGCCTTTTTCAGGACGAGTTGGAAGAAATCGAAACCGTTTACAACGCTCAAAATGAACAAAAAACCCAGCAGTCGGCCCGCTTTTCCCATTTAGAAAACCAGATCACCCAACTCAATATTGAAATCGACGAAATGGCCCAGGCTTTGAGCGAAAAGAAGGACCAGGTGTATCAGCTCACCAGTCAGATTGGAAAAAACGAACACGGCATTGAGCTCAAACAGTCTGAAATCGGTCAGGCAAAACGGGACGTTCAGGTGGCGGGAGAAGAAATCCTGCGTATGAGTGAAGAAATAAAATCGCAGACCGCCCAGGCGGAAAGCAAACGCCAGGAGTTGGGGGACGTTTCCAATGAGATCAACGAACAGGAAGAAATCCTCCATCAAAACAACCAGGGACTGGCACAGGACAAGACGGTTGTGCAGGAACTCGATAGCAAGGTACGCAAGGAAGAGGAAAAAATCCTCGCTAATTTTCACCGCATTTCACAGAAAAACAACCAACTTACCGCGTTGGACACCCGTAAGCAATTATTGGAATCCCGTAATGAACAGTTGCACCGGGAATTTGAGGAAACCCAGGTTCAAACCGGGAAAATCAAGGAAACGCAGTTGCAGGCCGCAAGCAGGCATCAGGAAAAACTGAATGCGTTCTCCTTATTGAAAGAACAACGGGCAAATCTGGCGCGTGAGAACGGTGAACTTCAAAGCCAGTTGCAGGTCAAGCTGGATGCATTCTCCTCCCTGAAAGACAACGCCCTCACCCAGTCGTCTTTGCTATCCTCCTTAAAAGAACTGCGTAATAAGTTCGAAGGGTTTCAGGATGGAGTCAAATCCCTCATGTCCAATAACACCAACGGAAACCGTATTGCGGGTCTACGAGAGATTCTCGTGGACGTTTTAAAAACTCCCGCTGAATACGAAACGGCGGTGGAAGCCGTTCTTGGAGAAAAACTCCAGAGCATCATCGTCGATTCCTACTCCGACACGGTGGAGGCGATCCGTTATTTGCAGGATCATCAGGCCGGGCGCGGCTCCTTCATTCCCCTGCGCCCGAAATCCCACAGCCATCCGCCCGTTCACCTGAACGGCAACCCCTCCGTCGTGGGTAAAGTGGTCGATGTTGTCGAGTGCAAGGAGGAGTACCGCAGCATCATCGAAACCTTGCTCGGGAATGTAGTGATGGTCAAAGACCTCGACACTGCATTCGAGATGCACGAAAATGAAAATTTCAACAGCATCGCCGTGACGCAAAATGGCGAGATGGTCGATGCCCAAGGTCTGGTGACCGGCGGTGCGGTGCAAAAAAATTCTTCAGGTCTCCTCACTCGTAAACGCGAAATCGAAACCCTGACGGAAACCGTGTATCGCCTCCAGGACGAAATGCACGCCGCGGAAAACAGCATCGACCATTTAAAAAACTCGTTGTCGGAACGTAAAGAACAGCTTGCAAGTATCGAAAAATCGGTTCACGAAAACGAAATCGCCTTAAACGGGGAGCAAAAAGACCTCGAACAACTTGCAAAAGAAATCGAGCGTCTGGAGCATAAATTTTCGACTCTCGATTATGAAAAGTCCAATGTAGCCCTCGAACTCAAAGAATTGACCCAACAGCAGGAACACCTCCGGGAAGAGACCGCTCTCGCCGAACGCGAAAAAGCTCAGCTGGAAGAAAGCATCGTCAACCTGCGCCGGGAGGTGGAACAAAAACGCGAAGCGTTGGAATCCAAAAACGCCGAGATCAGTGTCGTTAAAGTCCGCATCGCTTCTCTCATCGGCAAGCGTGAAAACACCCTCACCGAAATCAAGCGACTCGACCTGCAACAGGAAAACCACCGCCATCGTATCCAAAATCTGGAAGACGCCCGGCAGGTAAACTCCGGGAAAATTTCTGAACTTCAAACGGAGATCGAATCTCTGGAAAAACAGATTCTGGAACAGGCCCGCGAAAAAGACCGTTTGGGTGAAGAAATTGTGCTCGAAGAAGAAACCCTGACCGAAAAAGAGGAATCTCAGGAACAAATGGAAAAGGAAACCAGAGATCTTTCCCGGCAGATTCAGGAACTCACCGAATCCATTTCCAAGATCGAACTCAAGCGCTCGGAATTGAAAATCCAGACAACCCACCTGGAAGAAAAAGCCTACGATGATTTTAACGCCACGCGCGAAGAAATGATGCGGGCGTACGATGAAAACACCGATGAACAAGCCGTCGAGGAGCAGGTTCGCGAGTTGAAAGCCAAGGTAGCAAAAATGGGCGAAGTCAATCTCGCCGCATTGTCGGACTTCCAGGAAACCAACGAACGTTATACCTTCCTGAACAGACAGCAGGAAGATTTAGAAGAATCCATCCTCATGCTTCACAACACCATCGAAAAAATCAACCGCACCACCAAACAGCGTTTCCTGGAAACTTTTGAGCAGGTGAACGAGAATTTTCAGGCGACCTTTGCCCGGCTGTTTCAAGGCGGCAAGGCAGAACTGGCCCTGACAGACGAGTCGAATCCACTGGAGTCCGGCATTGAAATCACCGCCAATCCGATGGGCAAAAGCATGCAGAATTTATCGTTGATGTCCGGCGGAGAAAAATCTCTGACCGCCATCGCTTTGATTTTTGCAATTTTCAAAGTCCGTCCCAGTCCGTTTTGCCTGCTGGACGAAGTAGACGCGCCGCTTGATGAAGCCAATGTGATCCGATTCCAGGAGATGCTGAAAGAAATGGCCCTCAACACCCAGTTCATCCTTATCACCCACAACCAAAAGACCATGTCGTTTGCCGATGTGCTGTACGGCATCACCATGGAAGAACGCGGCGTCTCCAAAGCCGTTTCCGTCCAGCTGAATTAAACCCCCCGGTTTATATCCAAACACCGAACCCCTTCCTTGTAATTTAGACATCGCCCGTCAAAATGCTATACTGAGCGTCCCAATCACTCAAAAGCGAAATCATGACGGACGCAAAAGACATCGACGACAGTCTCGAATTCCTGCGGTATTTTGAAAAGTACACGCAAAACCCCGATCTCGGAGCACTGGTTCAGGAAAAACTAAGCGCAGATAAAAAACGCCTTAATCTCGGCCACCATAAATTAAAGGAAGAAGATTTTAAGGCTCTGGCCCAAATCCAACCCTTGAGCCGGTTGCATTCCATGAATCTAGACGAAACCGGTCTGACGTCTTCCGGCTTAAAACATCTAGCGACGTCAAAAATCTTTTCCAACCTTAGCACCCTGTCTCTGGCCAACAACAACCTCGATGACGAAGGGATTTTCTACCTTTCCAAATCACCGCATTTATCCCGCCTCACCGAACTCAGTTTGAGCAGCAACGAGATCGGAATGCTGGGTGCCAAAGTTTTATTCCAGTCGTCCCTCCCAGGGCAGTTAAAAAAACTGGATCTCTCCTACAACCGGATCGAACCTTTAGGAATCAAATCCATTTCAGAAGCGCCGCAAAAACTGCCGATACGCACACTCAATCTCAGAGACACCTGTCTGGGAGACGATGGCTTAAAGCAAATCGCCAGGCATGTCTGTCTGGAAGCATTGGAGACTCTGGACCTGTCGGACAATACGATCACTTTCGCTGGAATGGAAGCCCTGGCCCGGTCGAATCCGTTTCCCAAAATCAAACGCCTGGTTCTCAGCAACAATCCGGTCGGCGACGATGGAATTTACGCAATCGCCCAGTCGGACGCTTTCTCGACGTTGGAAGAATTGACGCTCATCAACGCTTCCTTGACCACCGACAGCGCCATTTCCCTGGCCGAATCCAAAAACATGACGAATCTCAAATTGCTGGATCTCAACAACAACGACATCCGCGCTGAAGGCGTGGAGGCCCTGGCAAAATCCGCCAACATGAAGGGATTGGAAAATCTGGATCTGGGCGAAAATAAACTCGGCCCCGACGGAGCCGTCGCCATCGCGGAAAGCGAACATCTTTCCGGATTAAAGTATCTGCGTCTCAATAACAACAACATCATGGATAAAGGCGCGATCGCACTCGCCCGTTCCAAAAACCTGATCCACCTGGAAGCGCTTTTTCTCGAAAACGAAAATTGGATTCATGCGCCGGGAACCAAAGCCATCGCAGAGTCTCAATCGCTGTCCAGCCTGAGAAAGCTGGTGCTGACCCTGAATGTGATCGGGGACGAAGGCGCCCGGTATTTGGCAAATTCCACCTCGTTAGCCGGTCTTGTGAACCTCAACGTCGCCGGAAACAGACTCAGCCCGAGCGCCGAAAATGCCCTCATCCATTCCACCACCCTGGTCAATTTGAAAGCTTTAGAAATCGTCTGAAACTGCGGGAGGATAGAAAAAAATCAAGGCGTAGGCGAAGAGTTCGCTTTGAGAAGGGATTTATTTTTGCGCACCGCTTTTATATTTCTACGGACGGTTTCAGAACTGCGAGTCATCCCCGCTTTTTCAAAAATCACTCGCGCCTGTTCAAAAAAGGCAATGGCCCGATCGTATTCCTCTTTCGAGCTTAGTGCCGCTCCCAGATTGTTCAAATCGCGCCCGACCTGCGCGTGATCCGGTCCCAGCGTTTTTTGATTGACTCGAAGTGCTTTTTCATAATTGTGAATGGCCTGGTCAAAGTCTCCTCTCGCCCGTAGGGCCGAGCCCAGGTTGTTCCACAAGGCCGCAAGGTTTGGATGTTCTGGCCCATAAACGGCAAGATAACTTTCTTCAGCCTGTTCATAAAACTCGATGGCCTTTTCACCGTCTCCCTTTTTCCTCCAGATATCGCCAATCTGGCTGAGGCCAAAGGCCGCCTGTTCATTATTGGAACCATAGTTGATTTGATTTCTTTCCAAAGCCTTTTCAAAAAATTCCAGCGCCTTGTCCAGCTCTTCCTTTGCCAGCCAGGCGGAACCCAGATGGTTCCAGAGGCTTGCCAGATTCGGATGGTCTTCTCCATAAAGTCTCAAATCGCCGTTCACTGCCTTATCCCAGTTTTCTATGGCCGCATCATGATCGCCATTTCGGAATCGGACCAGGCCCAGGTGAGACCATATTTCAGTGACCAAAGGATGATCCGGTCCTACCGTCTGGAGGAAACTGTCCAGGGCCTTTTCGTAATATTCAATCGCTTGCTTGTCATCCCCCCGTGTTCGGGCTTCATCTCCCAGGCCCTTCCAGTGAACCGCGATTTTAGGATGTCGGGATTCGACCGACCTCAACTCCTTGCCGGGAGTGTTTTGAAGGTATTCGGAGGCTTCATCAAACTTTCCTAGAACCAACAGGTACAAACCGGTTTCCTTCGTGTAGGTGGAATTTTGAGGAGCTCGTTGAACCGCGCTTTTGTAATTAGCAAGGGCGTTTCTTTGATCGAAATTGAGTTCGTGAAATTGCGCTTTTATGAACCGGTCCCGGGCCTGAGCGGAAGGATCTTCACCTGCGTCCCGCTGGTAAATAAAAGCCAGCGCCTCATCTATCCGGCCGTCATCAATGAGCTTTAAAGCCGGCTCACGATCGGTTCCCGTCAACTCCGTTTGCAATTGACGGACCACTTCTTCGATACGGATAACTTCCGCATCTGTCAGCGTTCTGACTCTGGGATCGGGCTCCGAATCGAGCAGTTGCTGACGAACCCAAAGGTACAACGGATCGCCGCGGCCGTTGGGCCGGGCCATTTGCGGATGGTTCTTTATGAAACCCTGAGCCGTCTGCGAAAGAGCCACCGCCGAATCTTTCTCGACAACTTTCCCCATGGAAATCAACGGGACCATTTCGAAACCCGATGCGTAATACCCCGCTTCATCCTGCCCCGCAACTTTGAATCGCTTGTTCCACCGATCGCTCACGGTAATTAGATAGTCTCTCAAACCCATCGGGTTGCCGCGCGCGGGCTCATTGCAATGATAAGAGACAAAGTTCAGCAACCGGCCGCCTGAATTGGGCGTAGCCAGCATGACAACATTTCCGAGGGGAACCATTTGGTCCAGGTGATGATGTTCATTCAATTTAAATTCCCGGACCACGGCACCGCCCAGACTGTGCGCCACAAATGAAATCGATGCATATCGATTTTTTTCTAGTAGTTCGTTCACCGTTTTCCGCAACTGCCTGGCAATTTTTGGAATCTCCAGCGGAGCACCGCATTGACTTTCATATCCGAACGACAAGACATCCGCGCCTGAAAAGGAAGGATCTTCAAAGAGACCCTGCGGCCAGAAGAAATTCTCCTTTTCCTGTGTCCAGGTCCGAACCGGATCGCCTTTCAGTCCATGGACAAAAACAACCAGTTCATCGGCGCCGATAGTTTTAAAAACCAGGGATTCTTTGGACGGCCCGACTTTATGAGGCTGGGAGGTCGCACAACCAAGGGAAATCAAAAAAAGGACGAAGATTGAAAACCGTATTCTTAAAAAAGCGGGCAGGTGGAGAGGGCTGGAAAACATACGAATTCTCCTGAAATTCCACGGGAAGCAACATTATTGAAAATAATATCACATTTGACACGAACAGCAAGGCCACGGTGGGGCAGGCTGCCAGAGGGCTTCTCCCTCCTTAGGGAACATCGCTTTTTTTAGCCAGCAGATTGAATGTATTTTGCGTGCCAAGCAGGCGGGTGGAAAAAAACGCCGGAAATCCATAGCGGCGGGAGCAGTACGTTTCGACATCGATGACTTGCATGCCCTCTGATTGCAACAAATCGACCAGCCGGTTGGGGTCGATGCCACCGAAACGGCGCTGGAAATCGGATAACTCATAGTCCTCTTCAAACAGCGGAATTTTGCGGAGTTTCATTTCGAGCTGATAGGTCGTTTCATCTAAAATCGCGATTCCCTTATGCAGAAGATAACGGAGCGAAGATGCGATCTCCTGTTTGAGCGGTTCAAAGACGACCCAGAACCATCCGCCCGGCGGTAATTTTCTACAAACGGTACGGATCAACGATTCATAATCGTAAAGATGATGCAAAAGAGCCGACATGACAACCGCATCGTAAGTATCTCCATCGGTTTCAACAAACTCTTCCACCGCCATGATGGTAAGCGATGACCGGTTTTTAAACGCAGCTGGAATTTTACGTTTCAAGCCTGCGATCATTTCCGGGGACAGGTCGACTCCCGTCATACGATAGCCCTCGGCTAACAGCTGAAGATAGAGGTATCCCGTCCCACAGCCCAATTCGAGAATGCGCGAGTCTTTAGCGCCCAATCCCCCGCACAACCGGTTTAAAGATTTCTCTATAATTCGGGTTTGGAAAAAATTCGTCTGCTCCGGGTGACGGGAAAGATAAAGGCTGCCTTCCAGAGCATGGACGCGGCGGTTTTCAGAGAGAACCTTTTCCTGAAGGTCATTCCCGTTTTTAAGATCCATCGTCATAAAATAATTGCCTGTTTAAACTTCCGCCCCCGGCGCCGCCGAATAAAAAAACCGCTTGCTTGTTTTTCCGGTTTCGCATTCGTTGCAGTTTCTGCAGGTATCGGGAAATTCTCCCGAAAGATGTTGATCACGCAACTGTTCAATCGCCGCTCCGCGCCATAAGTCATACACAGAATCCTTCCAGGCGTTGCCGAGGGAAAGTTCGGCGTTGTAATCGACGCAACAGGGGATCACCGTCCCGTCCCAGAGCACAACCAGTTTTCCATAATCCTTGCCGAACGGTTCCGGGCACACTTCTTTTCGCGGACTCTGTATGAGTTTGGGTTGCTGACGCACGTGGTCGACGATGCTTTCCCAATGGGCGATGTATTCATCGACATCCTGCTGGGTGTCCTCCTCCACCGTAAAAACCACACCCATGCCCAATTCCGGCCGCCGGGATTCTTTTCTTTCTTTAAGTTTGATGATGTTTCTTTCGATCTTATCCAGGTTGACCCCGCGGATTTTTTTGAATGTCTCTGCCGACCCGTCGATGGAAAATCGAATGATGCTCAGAGGGCTGCCCACGATTTTGTCGATCATCTTGTCCGTCAGCAAAGTTCCATTCGTGTTCATGACGATGTGCTGGACTCCAGCATGGTGGGCGTAGTCGAACATGCGGAATATATCTTCATGTAAGAGCGGTTCACCCCAGTTGTGCATGCAAAGGTGCTCCAGGCCCGGTGAATCGTCGATCACTTTTTTGAACAGATTCAGATCCATGAAACCCTCTTTGCGGTTCATCCCCTCGGTCACAAAACAAAACGTGCAACGGAGGTTGCAGGTGTTGGTCGGCTCGATGATCAGCGAGGTCAAATTTTTTACATCCATCATTCAACCACCTTTTCGACAATGTATTCGGGACGGTTTTGTATCTGCATGTGCACACGCCCCAGGTATTCCCCGAGAAATCCGATCGAGAGCAGCTGAACGCTTGCGAAAAATGCGAAGACCGCAGAGAGGACGATGAATCCTTCGATCAAAATTCCCTCAACCACCCGCTGATAAAGCAGAAACATCATGACCGCAAACCCCAGCATGGCGCCCAACAACCCCATATAGGTCACCATCCGCAGGGGAAAGCTGGAGTAGCCGGTGATGAGGTCCCAGGTGAGTTGAATCAGGTTCAATATGGAATATTTCGTTCGACCTTTTTGGCGAATATGATGCTCCACCTGAATCTCTACCGAAGGCACGCCCATCCAGCTCATCAGCACCGCCATGTAGCGGGACTGATCCCGGCAGGCTTCCACTTTTTCGATCACCGGGCGGCGCATGGCGCGAAAAGAACTGAGGTTCAATTTGAATGCACCGCCAAACAATAGTTTTCCAAACCCGTGCAGATATTTTGAACCTAAAACCCGGAGCAATCCATCCCGCCGCCGCAAAGGAATTGTGGTCACAAGATCCACCTCATCGGTGAACGCATCGAGAAGCTTGGGGATTTCCTCCGGTGGATGCTGTAAGTCTGAGTCGAGTTGAACCACGATGTCACCCCGGCAAAGACGAAACCCGGCAAGCACCGCGGCCTGCTGGCCGAAGTTGCGTGTGAACTTCAAAACTCTAAGAGCATCGTCCCGCTTTTTTAACTCCTGAAGAACCTGAAAGGACGCATCACAACTGCCGTCATCCACCAGAATAATCTCATAGGATTTTCCAAGACCTGAACAAACCGCGGTCAACCGGGAAACCAGCTCCGGCAAAATCGGCGCTTCGTTATAAACGGGAATCACCAGGGATATCTCCACCGGTTCTGATTTATCCATTGCAGTTTGGCTGTGTGACAAATTCCTTTGCGCCCACCTTTTTAAGAACCTCGACCCCGGACTGGACCCGTATCGCCTCCACCCCCGCCTGCTGAGGGCCAATGTACTCCGACTGACAGCATCCAAGACAGCCGGGAAAAATCTTTTCTTTTTTAAGCGATTTGCGAAACGCCCTGGCTTTTTTGGAATACCAGGGAAATTCTCCGTCCCCCTCGTAGATGCTGCCCATTCGGACGTGTGGACAGCTGAACACATCGCCATAGGCCGTCACCGCGGCTTTTGACCAGGGCACATAGCATCGGTAATCCTTGTAGGAACTTTCATTGGAATAGTAGCGGACAATTTCTTCCGGCGTGATGTAATTCGGGGAAAACCGGAGTTTGGTTCGGTAATTCCGGCTTCGGCTCATCAGTTTGGCCAATTGCTCTCTTAAAACCACCGGCGATATCTCCTCCACCGGGTTGGTGGCAACCTTCAAATGCTGGTCCTGGTCATAATCCTTGGCATGCCAGTAAGTGGCTGGATTATCCAGAACAAAATTGCAGACATCCACGCCGAGGTCGTTGGCATAATCATAAAGGGGAACCAGATCCATGACATTGGCCCGGTTGATGACGCAGGTCAGATGCACCAAAGGAAACCGGCTGTTTAATTCCTTCCGTCTTTTCATGAACCGCTCCAGCCCCTCGGTGGTTTTTCGGAAAGACCCCGCAACCGTGGTGATCCGATCGTGCAGAGCTTCATGACCTTCCAGGGAAACTCCGAGATAAAAAAACCCCGACCCCCACAAACGTTTCAGTCTCATGTCCATCAACTGTTTCACCGTCTGTTCGGTGAGCATCGTCCCGTTGGTGATGGTGTGAACCTTGTGCCTGGATGTGGCAAAGCGCAAAATTTCCATGAAATCGGCCTTCATGAAGGCTTCGCCGCCGGTAAACGTGATCAAGGTGTGTCTGGGAAGCGAGGCGATGGCTTTTTTCACCTCTTCCGTGGACATCTCGTTTTTGTACTTCTTTTTGCTTTCGGTGTCCTCGATGATGGCCAGATAATGGCACATGTCGCAACGCAGGTTGCACCGATAGGTCACTTCAAAAAATGCCTGGAAGGGGGGAAAGGAAGTCTCCGGGCGCAAATAAAACGGAATGAAGGAATAAACCCTGGGGATTATTTTTTGAAGAAATTTAAAATCCAGCATGGTCAATATATTAAACTTTCAAAACCCCCTCTGACGGGAGGCCATCGTCGTTAGAATTCATCCCGCTTAAAACGACCCGGCTTCGATCCCCCACATTGAATAGCAGGTCGATCACCGACAGATGGGGAACAAACCCCGGAAACCGCTGGTCGTACTCGGGATGTTGATAGTTCTGAATCTCCAGGGTGATCCCGTGTGGGCGGAATTCTTCTTCGGAAAGATAATTTATCCCAGCGTCACCCGTCAAATAGTGGGTCGCCTCCAGCTTCCGGCAGATGGAAAGAATTTTCTCACCCTTTGCCGCTTCCACACTTATCTCAGAAGATTTCAGTGTGAGCGTTTTTATATTCAACGCTTCCTGCAGAATCTGCAGGGTTTCAAAACAGAGATCCAGAAGAAAATCCCAGTGTTTATTATATACCGACTCCAGTGAGGGGAAATAGGCGTTAAAAAAAGGCGCCTGGCCATAATGCGCGCGAATGGCGTCTTTATGTTTCCGCCGCCAGGGAACGGAATTGTCAATCCGGGTTTCTGTCAGAAGCTGTTTATAGCGGCTTTTCTGCAAAACCGGAACCGTGAGCCAGGCCCACCCCTCGCGGGTGCGGATTTTGTTGCGGTTTCGCCAGTCCCGCTTGGTGAACTGCACATCATCCAAAAAAACAAACGTATCGGCCCGGCACATCTGGTCGAAAAAACCCAGCCACGGAAGATAGGACGGTTGCAGAATAGCGAGGCGCATAAGGAAACATCGACCCAAAACCGGTTTTATGAATTGACGCCCCAGAGTTCCTTCATCCACAGAAACTTGTTCCACCATTCCCGGTTGCGGGTGTAAAACTCAACCGTACGCTCAAGGCCCTCATCAAGCGAAACTTTCGTTTCCCAGTCGAGCAACCGCTTGGCTTTGTCCTTACTGGAAATATGTCTTGAAACCTGCCCGGGGCGGTCCGCTACATATTCAATCATACTCTCCGGCAGATTCAAAATATTGAGGATTTTCCGGGCGATCTCGTTGATAGAAGTGTCCACTCCCGTTCCAAGATTAATGGTTTCCCCGGCCACCTTTTTTCTGTCGGCATGCAGAATGCGGGACAACGCCTCGCAGGTATCCTCAACAAAGATCCAGTCGCGCAAACTTTCGCCCGACCCGTGCAAAGTCAGCGGCTGATCCTTGAGGGCGCTGACGATGAAATTGGGAATGGCCTTTTCAAGGTGCTGGCAAGGGCCATAGTTGTTGAACGGGCGCACAATGACCGCCGGGATATCGTAAGTCTGCACATAGGAATAGACCAATCGATCCGCCCCTGCCTTGGCCGCCGCGTAAGGGCTCATCGGGTTGAGCGGATGGTCTTCATCCATCGGGCTGGCGATCGAGGTCCCGTAAACTTCCGATGAGGAAATATGAACGAACAACTCCACCGGATGGTTGACGATGGCATTAGCCAGAACCTGGGTGCCGATGACATCCGTTTCAAAAAACAGGGAATTGTCGTAGATCGACCGCGTTACGTGCGACTCCGCCGCGAAATGCACGACGATATCGCTTTTGGCGACCAGGGAATTGACGATATCCGGATGAGTGACGTTGCCGTGGTAAAACTGAAAATGACCGTTGGACTTGATCGCGTGATTGATGCTGTCCAGATTACCGGCGTAAGTCAGAGCATCCAGCAGAAGGATTTTATAACCGGGATGATGCCTGTGCAGATAATTGATGAAATTGCTGCCAATAAAACCCGCGCCGCCCGTTACCAGAATGTTTTTTTCTCGGTCACTCATGATCGCTCGGAGGTAAAAGAAAATTTGACACAAACCGCCATTACTTCTTAACGGAATGTTGGAAACGGACCTTTAGCCAGCGTAACGCTGGAGTCAATATTGACGTTCGATGGGTTTTGGGGCGGTAAAAGAAGTTTCCCTTTTGGTTTGCACGGGTCTGCTCTTTGTTTTTCTTGGTTCTTTGCGCCTTTGCGGTGAAAAGGGTTTCAAATCATCTTGACCAGTTCTTTAACGCTTTTCTCGATGCCGTCGGCCACTTCCGAGATGTTCTGCCCCAGCATGTATGCGGGAGTGGACACGATTTTATTGGCCTTATCCAAAACCACATCCTGAACCGCACAGTCCTGATGATGACTGCCCATTTTCTCGATTTTTTCCGAAGTGTCCTTGTCGTTACCGATGGTCAATGTGGGATGCACGGACTCTCCCTCGTAAATTTTCGCGAACATGGCCGGGGCGATGCAGGCCACCCCCTGCGGCTTTTGTTTTTGGGCAAATTCTTTCACCAGGCGCATCACTTCCGGATGCACGTCGCAATTTTCTCCGTTGACGGCGAAATCACTTAAGTTCTTGGCGGCGCCGAACCCGCCGGGAAAAAACAGCGCATCGATATCGTCCGCCTTCACCGTGGCAATGTCCTTAATGTCGCCACGCGCGATGCGGGCCGCTTCCACCAGAACGTTTCTTTTTTCACCTTTCATTTCTTCACCGGTCAGGTGATTGACCACATGCATCTGGTCGACATTGGGAGCCATACAGATGGCTTCCGCTCCCGCCCGGTCGATCGCCAGAAGGGTGATGACCGATTCATGAATTTCCGCGCCGTCGTACACGCCGCACCCAGACAACACAACGCCAATTTTCTTTTTCATAACATTCACCCCTGCAAAAATTGAATTAACTTTATGAAAACTTATGAAGTGGAATTTGCGATGATTTTATCACAAAACCTGCAGGCCGACTGCGTCTTCCCTCATCCCTTAAAATGATTGGTGATCGGAAGTCTGCGGTCTTTACCAAAAGCCTTGGGAGTGATTTTGACGCCCGGAGGCCCCTGCCGGCGTTTGTATTCATTGCTGTCCACCATGCGAACGATCCGCCTGACTTCACTGGCAGGAAGCCCGAGTCCCAGCAGTTTTTTCATCGACCGGTCATCTTCTATGTAGCGTGCCAATACTTTGTCCAGCAAAGGATAAGGCGGCAGAGAGTCGGTGTCTTTCTGATCGGGCTTGAGTTCCGCGGAAGGCTCCTTGGTCAGAATATCTTCCGGGACGGTGGTTTGACCGTCTCTCCGGTTGACCCACCACCCGAGCTCATAAACCCAAACCTTCGGAACATCCTTTAAGACCGCGAATCCCCCGGCCATATCGCCATACAGCGTGCAGTAGCCGACGCTGTACTCGCTTTTATTGCCTGTGGTCAACACCAGCCAGCCGAACTTGTTGGAAAGGGCCATCAACAAATTGCCGCGAATCCGTGCCTGAATATTCTCTTCCGCAATATCCGAAGCTGTTCCCGGAAAAGCTTCCGACAAAATGCCCCGGTACGCGCGCATCGCTTCTTCAATGGGCAGTGTCAGCGTCTCGATATTCAGGTTCGCCGCCAGTTGCAGGGAATCGTCCACGCTCCCTTGAGACGAGTGGGGAGATGGCATCAGCACCCCCACGACATTTTCCGCACCCAGCGCGTCTTTGGCGATCACCGCCGTCATGGCGGAATCCACCCCGCCGCTCAAGCCGATGACCACTTTTTGAAATCCATTTTTTAAAATATAATCGCGGGTGCCGAGAACCAGAGCCTCGTAGACCTCCTCCATTTCCTCGCGCCTCCTGAACTCCCTTTCCGGCAGTGGTTTTTTATAAGAGTCCGGCTTTTCTTTAAGGGCAATGTTGTAAGTTTTAATGCCGGACAATTTCGACGGAGTGGCCTTTTTCCTGCCAGATTTTCGCGGAATCGCAAGGTCGACCACCATCATCTCTTCCACAAACGAATTCCCATGTGCGATCAGTTTTCCAGACGGGCCGATCACCAGACTCTGTCCATCGAAAACCAGTTCGTCCTGGCCGCCCACCAGATTTGCGTACACGACAAAAGATTTGTACTGCCGTGCGCGGGAGCGGATCATCTCTTCCCGCCCTAAACCTTTTCCTTTGTGGTAAGGGGAAGACGAAATATTGAGCAGGACATCCACATTTCCTTCCCGGCAGAGTTGTTTCCCCGGCCCGTCGGCAAACCAGAGATCCTCGCACACCGTCACCCCCAGCGTCACTCCTTTTTGCGTGAAACGCACCAGACCTGTCCCTTCATGAAAATAGCGCTTCTCATCAAAGACACCATAATTGGGAAGGCAGGTCTTACGGTAACTGCCCACAAGTTTTCCATCGGAAACCAGAGCGGCGGAATTGTAAAGCCTGCCGCGTATCGGTTCGACATATCCAATGATCGCGGTGATGCCTTTTATGTGGGGAATCATTTTCTTGAGGGCGGCAAGATTTTTCTGGATAAAATCTTCTTTTAATAAAAGATCTTCCGGCGGATATCCTGTAATCGTCAATTCCGGAAACAGGACGACATCAGCTTCCCATTTGCGGGCCTCACGCACCCAGGTTTTCACCTTGTCCGTGTTGTACTTGAAGTTCCCCACAATGGCATTGATCTGCGCCACCGCCACCCGAAGCGCAATCGGGGGAACGGATGAAGCGGGTTGTTTGCGTTTGCTGGTTGATTTAACTTTCAATTTTCAGGACCTGAATCACGGGGTTCGGCATTCTGAAACCCCTGAAATACATTTAACGCCCCTCATTTCCGGGTTTTGTTTGGGAGCGACCGGCAGATTATACTACAATAGGACAAACATCCATTCTCTTGAATTTATTTGCCGATACCTCGGCGCAAACAATTTTATGGAAGACACCAACCCCGTAGAAACCAGCATCAAACATTCGATCACCAAAAACGGTTTTCCGGAGAAAATCGTCCGCCTGCCCTTCAAACCGGTCTACCAAAGCTGCAAAACCCATGAAACTGCGTTGCCGACTGTCTTGAAAAATCTGGTAAAGGAAGAAATCTTTGGAAAAATTGCGGGCAACCACATCGAGTTTCGTTCACCGCAAACCTTGCATATACAAACGGAAAAACCGGTCGAGGACAATCCATTCGATCTGTCAGGGATCCAGGGAGGTGCCCAGGGTGATCTCATGGCCGCCGCAAGGAGCTATCTGGAAAATATGACACCAGAGCAAAAGGCCGAAATCCAGAAAAAAGTCGATAACATGAGCCCTGAAGAAAAAATGAACATCATGAAAATGATGTCGGAGCAATTTAAACCCCAGTCCCCTTGACCCAGAAAGCCAAAACTTTATCATGCTGATTTTCGCCAAAGACATATCCGAAAGAGATCATAAACACGCCTTGGAAGACCGCGACCCGGAGTTAAAAACCTATATGGAGTACCAGCGCAAGCTGTTTCCCTACACCATCGTCAGGGCGGGACTGGATCTGGCTTACAAAGAGCTGGACGACATTCTGGTGTACATCGACAACGACTATCAACCGCCTGCCGATTCGTCCCGCAAGGAATACCCCGCCGATGTCGATCAGTGGTACCGCGCCCGGTTTCCCTGGGCATCGTCCTTTATTAAAATGGAAGACATGCATTTCGCCCTGGTCACGATGGTCAAGGCCATGGACTCGTTCCGCACCGAGGAAACTCCTAACGCCTACCATCTGGCAATCCTCTATGACGCCGTGCACAACATCGTTGCAGTCTACAACTCCATGCTGAAGGAAAACGCCAACCAGGCGCGCGACATTCATTTGAGCAGCAGCGTGCCCGTCAGCTTCGACGATTTCATCAACAATTACTGGCCGCGTCTCGATTTCATGATCCTGTCGCAACCCGACTTCCCGCACGCCGCTCACATGCCGCGCAACCGCGAGATCGAAGATGCAATCAAAAACCTGATGGCCGACGGCATCGAGCCTCTGAAAGCTCTGGAGCAAACCGCCGGAACGTTTGACCTGAAAGACACCACCCTGGCGTTACTCAGGAGGGACTCTGTCAAGACAGGTTATCTGGAACTCAAATCCGGGGTTCAACGGGAAGCTACTTACGATGGATTGAAAGTGGAAGTGCCGGAGGGTTCACACCACGGAAAATTGACCGTGATCGATGCATCCTATCTGGCAAATTTTGAACGCGCGAAAAAATTAGGAGCCTCTTTGGGCGAAAATGTCCAGGCCTGATTTTTTATTTGAAGAAATTTCCAAGCTTTGAACCCAGCCAGCTTGTCGTCTTCTTTTTCTTTTGGACCTTGGGAAGCGCGGCGGTATCACCCACCCGCTTCACCCGCGCGTTTTTAATTTTGGACCGGGCTTTTTTCTCAGCTTGCTTCTTCTTCATTCTCAACAGCCGTTTCTTCTTTTTCAGCTTGGCCTCTTCACCCAGCGACCGTTTGGAAGGCCGTTTGACCATTTCGGTGTTCGAAGGTCCGAGCGGTCCCCAGAAATTGGAAAACCCGCGCAACCCGGAATGCGCTTTACGCGACCGCTTTGCGACCTGGATCAGTTCAAAACTTTCATCAAATACATTGGTCACAAACGGTCCCGACTCCGGGCTTGAAAATATTTCCGTCACCGTTTTCCCCTGGGTGGCGGGGGGTTGATTGCCAAAGAAATAATTGTCTTCCAGATTAGGAAGGATACTCACGGTCTTGTCGATGGAAACCTCCGAGAGAGTCTTTCCAAATTCCGGCAGAACCACGCTTCCCGAATCCCGGTTGGTAAAATTTTTCACCCCGTTTGCCGCAAGAGCGTTGGACTCACCGCTGAGAGTTCCAAAATAAGAAACGTTGACGTCCCCCGTTCCCGAATGGTTGATGTTGACGACATCCAGACCGTCGGTTTCAAAAATATTGATTTCCCCCGTCCCGGTATTATTGATATCCACTGAAGCCACCTTTGTTTCGATGGCGTTGCCTGGGGTCCCAAATCCTGTGACGCTGTTGACCACAAGCCCCCCACTCGCCGCATCGATATCCAGAGTGCCTGTCACATCGCCGTCAAAAATACCTCCCGTCGTTGAATTGAGAGTGACCGCCGATGCCGATGCGCTGGAAGTTACCAGAGCTCCTGTCAAGGTGATGTTGCTGTCCGTCGTCATAGAAATCGTCCCGCCCACGGTTTGATTGCCGCTCACGATCAGCCCATTACCTCCTACAACCGTCATCACCTGCGTGCCGCCTATCGTCGAGTTCCCCAGGGTCAAAGCGTTATTGGTCGCCAACGTCGCGTTGCCACCGGTATTCAAACTCACCGGTCCGGCAAACGAATTGGCGGTATTGGTGAGAGAGATTCCCTGTGTTCCGGTGAAACTCGAAGCTCCGGTTACGTTGAGGGTTGCGGTGCCATTGTCGCTGATCGTTCCACCCGTGTTCACGGCCAGGCCGCCAAATGTCGACGAATTTGAAAATGCAACATTCGACCCCGACTTGGTTGCGTTCAACGTCGTCGTGCCGGTGATGTTGGCCCCGGTCACGCCGTCCACCGCAATACTGCCGTTGGTCGCATCACCAATCGTCAGGTTATCTGCGGTGATGTTTTGAAGCTCCGTCCCGGTGACACTGAACGAGCCTGCTCCGGCTCCCAATCCGATCGTGCCGCCGTTTGAGGAAAGGAGCGTCGTCGTTCCCGTACCGCTGTCGAGCGATCCGGTAAGAAGCAAATCCTTACCTTTTATTGATAATGAATCGTTGTTTGTCGAAAGATTTCCAGAAACGATCACATCGTCATCCGCATTGACATTCAATGCGGCGAACGTTGAATTATTATTAAATGTGGCTTTGGACCCGGTCTTGGTCGCGTTCAAGGTCACCCCATTGTTGCTGTTGGTAACTCCATCGACGGTGACATCGCCATTGGTCGCATCCCCCACCACCAGATTGCCCGCGGTGATCCTGTCAAGCTCGCTGTCGCTGACGCTAAACGTACCTGCTCCGGCTCCCAACCCAATCGTGGTTCCGTCCTTGGAGACCAACAATGTCGTCGTTCCCGTGCCGCTATCCAATGAGCCAGTAATATTAAGATCAATATCGGCTCCAGTGACGGACAGAGCATTGTTTCCTGTCGATACAGTTTTTCCGTCGGCAACGATAAAACTTCCCGCGCCATTATCATTGGAATCCGCATCGAATGTTGTCGTTCCATTGGAGTTAAAATCATCGTTCAAGGTGATGCCGCTGGCGGAATTGACTGCCACCGCGCCCTGAGCCGTGATGCCGCCTGTGGTCGCTGCCAGACTGAGCGTGCCGCCGGACGAAACGTTGACGCCGTTGGCCAGAGTGATCCCCGTTCCAGCGCTCAGATTCGCGTTGCCGGTGGAATTTAAACTGCTGTTTAACGTGAGCCCCTGACTTGCCGTCAAGGTCGTCGTGCCCGTCCCAGTGATACCGCCCGTTCCGCCGTTCAACACCAGGTTTCCAGCGTCCGCCGTCACGGAAGCATCCGCCGCAATTTCACTTCCGGCGTGCACCGTCAGGCCGTTGAAAGTCGAACCGGTATTGGCGAAGGTCACTTTCGACGAAGATTTCGTTGCGTTCAACGTCGTCGTCCCGGCGATGTTGTTGCTGTTTGCCGCGGTAACGCCGTCCACATTGATATCGCCGTTCGTGCTGTCTCCCACCACCAGATTGCCTGCCGTGATGTTTTGAAGCTCTGCGCCGCTGACGCCGAATGCACCGGCACCAGCCCCCAACCCAATCGTGGTTCCGGCTTTTGAGGCCAGCAGTGTTGTCGTCCCCGTGCCACTGTTGAGTGACCCGTTTAAAGCAATATTTCCCCCGGTGATGGACAACGAATTATTGCCGGTCGCCACCGTCTTGCCGCTGGCGACCGTGAAACTGCCTGTGCCGTCGTCATTGGAATCGGCATCGAATGTTGTCGCCCCGGCGGAGGTAAAATCATCGTTCAAGGTGATGCCGTTAGCGGAGCTCACCGTCGCTGAACCCTGAGCGTTGACACCGCTTGTCGCACTCAGAGAAAGCGTTCCATCTGATGAAACGTTGACGCCGTTGGCCAGAGTGATTTTTGTTCCGGCGCTCAGATTCGCATTGCTGGAAGCGGCCAGATCAGAATTCAACGTGATTCCATCTGCTGAATTAACCGTCACCTTCTTGAATGTCGAACCTCCGTTAGCAAACGTCACCGAAGATCCTGATTTGGTTCCTTTCAATGTCACTGTCCCTGCGATGTTGTTGCTGTTGGCCGCAGAAATACCGCCCACCGTGATATTGCCGGTCGTGCCATTGCCGACCACAAGATCGGCCGCTGTGATGTTTTGCAGTTCCGTACCGCTGACTGAAAATGTTCCGGCTCCGGTCCCTAAACCGATCGTGCCGCCGTTGGAAGAAAGAAGGGTGGTCGTACCCAGAACACTGCTGATCGATCCGGAAAGAATCAGGTTGTTCCCCTGAAGAGTGATGTTTCCTTCGGTGGATTCCAGAGACCCAAGCGTCAGGTTGCCTCCGGTCGCGGTCAAACTGATGGCGCGGTTGGATTGAATCTTATCATTGGTGTCGAGGAAAGTGATGCCGCCAATGCCCGCCGTCATGGTGAGAGATCCGCTGATGTTCAGGTTGAGAACGTTGTCCGACAGGTTGTTCATTGTGATGGAGTTGGTGGCCAGTATATTGATGTCGGTGTTCCCGGAAAGCGCTTCCAGGGTATTTTCAAAAAACGTGGCCGCTCCGCTGGCCGATCCTGAACCGTTACCGATGACAACGTCATCCGGGTCGAGAAGCAGAGTTCCCCTTAGACCGTTTGGCGCCGAGGTGTCCGCCCAGCCGTCAAAGAACAGTTCTTCCTTGCCCGACACTTCAATAAAACCGCCGTTCCCGTTTTTTCTGCCGCCGCGCGCAAAAACCGAGCCGAAAAACCGCATGCGGCGGTTGGCCCAGAAGATGCTTCGCCCTCCGTCTCCCGACCAGAGAGCGTCATTAAATATAGAAACTTCCTCCTCGACAAAAACTTCCGATGCGGTGGGATAATCGCCCTGACCCTGGTAATCGCCTCCCACCAAAATCTCTCCGCCGCCGCTGTGCCCGGAGGCATTCAACAGAGCACTGTCAAATAAGCCGATTCGATCGCCAAACACATGAACCGTGCCGCCGGTTTCATCTTCATTCACACCGGATGCGTCGAGCGTCCCGGAGACATCCACCAGCCCTTCATCCCCGCCCAAAAGCACGATGGACCCGTTTTGCTCGACCACCGTCTTGGCCTGAATGATACCCGACATGTTGATCACCCGGTCCACCACATCGCGGGCGGCGTTGACCTCCAAACGCACCCTGCCTCCATCGGCATAGATGGCTCCGCTGTTGGAAACCAAAGACGACAGGACTTCCCCCTCCAACCCGGTAATCTGCTCGGTGATCTTACTGTCTAATCCTAAGTTGATCAGTTGATCGCCGTATAAATCCAGAGTGAAGGTGTTTCCTGAAGCCAGGCCCACCCTTCCGAGACGCGCTTCGATAACACCGAAATTTTGCACACCGGGAGCCACTAGAGCGACCAGCCCGCCCTGAGCAGCAGTGATCCTCCCGCGGTTGACCACGATGCCGCCGCGGGTCGATGGGATATTGAAATTATAGTGCCCGGCCAAAAAATCCTGATTGCTGATATTGCCGGTTGTGGCCACCAGCCCGTGCACGTCGACCCGGGAGCCTGCACCGAACAAAATCCCGTTTGGATTGATCAGGAAAAGGTTGCCGTTTGATTTGAGTGTTCCAAAAATATCCGACCGCTCATTGCCGGTCACCCGGTTGAGCGTCACACCATTGGAGGACGGTAATTGAAACTCGACCTGCTCGCTGGCGGCGATTCCAAAGGCACGCCAATCGATGATGGCCTGATCGGTCGCCTGCTGAATGACCATCGTTTCCGGAGAAGGCTGGTTGATGGTGGCGGACCCCGCCTGAACGGTTGGATCCGAAGGCAGGGCGAAGACCATCGAAGGGAAAATGCCCATCAAATACACCAGGAACGAAACCAGAAAGATCAGCGCGTCGCCGGGCTTACCGGGCGTCCCGAACACCAGTCTGGAGCGGCGGCCCGGACGCTTTGGGCCGGGTTTTTCGGGCGGCTTGAAAAGGTCCGGAAGAATCGTCTGGCTGTGTTTAAATGCATTCATTGGGGGAAATCAATACCTCGCTGACAGGCTGAAAAATACGCGCGGGTCCCTGTTTCCTTCCGTAGCGACGTCGCGGTTCAAGGGCTTGGCGACCTCGACCGTGCCGGAAAGATATTGGGTTAAATTGAACCGCGTGCCGAGACCTGCGGACGCCAGATCCTGTCGTCTGGCCCCTGTCGGAGTCGGAACCCGGTTCCAGACAGACCCGTAGTCGATGAACGCGTAGGCTTGCAGGTTGCGCAAAAATTTCTTTTTCAACTGAAATGCCCGTTGCAGCTCCAGCTTGAAGGCCACCCCCTGGTCTCCAGTGATTTCGGAAGGATCGAACGCCCGCCCAAAAGAAAGCCCTCCGACCCCAAATTCTTCTGAAGCCAGAAGTTTTTCAAAGGAATATTGCCCGGCGGCGGAACCTGAGAGCATCCAGGACGGCGCCAACTGTTGCAGGCGCTGGATTTTAGCGGAGATTTTAGTGAAATCGCTCCTTCCCTGAGAGCGGGACAAATTGAGGGACCCGGGTTCCGTGGCATCGAGAATGTTCAAGCCTTGACTGACGTTGACACTGAACAAGTTGATGCCGCGAAAGCGGTCGGCATTATCGTAAGTCAATCCCAGTTCGATGATTCGCAACCGGTCCTCGGAATCCAGGGTTCCTAAAATATCGGTTTTTGTATTCCGATGGGTGTAGGAAAGATGGCCTCGCAAATTTTCACCGCGTGAACGAATGAACGGATGTGTCAGCCCCAGGGAGAACGTAAAGGTCTCCCCCTCCACATTGAACACCTCCAGACTCGAGCCGGGCTGGGAATTGCTGACCGACCCGGAAACGTTGAGCATGGTTCCTTCGTTGGTGACGGGAGCTTCATAAAATCCGTTGACGTAAAACAATTCCTGAGGATCGCTGGTGATCACGCCCTGAATTCCGGTTCGCTCGTAAAACCCCAGAAGAGAATTTTCAGACGCCCCGGCAAACAATTGAATCGGGCCGTTGAATTTGGTGCCGCGGTTATCCACCCCGGCATGCGCATCGATGGGTTTATTTTCCAGGATCAGAGTGAGGTCGGATGTCCCCGGCTTGTCTTTCGAAGGCGTCAAAACGGATTTGACCGATACCCCCGGCAAATCGTCGATCAACAACAGGTAGCGTTCCAGATCCTTGGCGTGCAGGGGACGCGATTTTAACAGACGCTTTCTATAAGCGTTCAACAAAGGCTTGGGGCCCCTGACCTGGCCCTGCACTCGCACGTTGTCTACGGCTCCTTCCATGATGTTGACCCGCACAACGCCTGCATCGATCTTTTGCGGGGGAACGATCGCCTTGCTCAAAATATAACCTTCATTTCTGTACTTTTTGGTGATCGCGTCGGCGATCCGGTAAACGTGCGCAAGCGTGATTTCCCGGCCCAGGAAATTGCGGTACAAATGCAAAAATTGACGGTTCCTGTACACGGTGGAGCCCTGAATCAGGAGGCGTTGCAATTTGAATTTGACCTTTTTGAGCTCTTTAGGGAAAAGTGGGGTCATCGTATCGGGCTCCACTGGAACGACCGTGGATTGTGGCGTTTGAGGCTGCTCCTGGTTTTTTATGAACCGGTCGGGTGCCGCCTGTTTGAACACCCGGTCCCGGCCTTCGGGACTGATTTGCGCACTGGCTTCCATGGCCGACAAAAAAACCCCGGCTCCTGCAAAAATGAACACCAAACCAAGTTGCAAAAATTTCACCGGGTTTCCTATTTTCCCTTTTTTATCAATCACTTTTTATTTCTTATCGGACACAACGTTTGAATATTGAGAAGATTACAATGAGGAAATCCGAGTAAAACAGACGAAATCCGTGCGCTTCCGGGAATTTCGATGGCTATGTTTAAA
The DNA here is from genome assembly GCA_021604505.1 of Nitrospinaceae bacterium. Lineage (NCBI taxonomy): Bacteria > Pseudomonadati > Nitrospinota > Nitrospinia > Nitrospinales > Nitrospinaceae > Nitrospinaceae bacterium. The sequence goes on from BQJC01000002.1 coordinate 125,824, forward strand.
ACAGGCAATTTCCTTTGATTCCGGATGGATGAAAAGTCGATTTTCTTTCCGATCAACAACTTATCGGAATGGCGGAGGACTTGCTTGAGCTAGTAAACCATTCATAAAAAAAGCGTTAGCAACGGTTTTTCAGCATATTTGAGCAAAGTCCGTGCCAAATGAGAGAAAGACCCTTGCCAACGTAAGTCTTTATTTTTAAAGAGTGTTTTTTGCAAAGCGTTAGTTCGGCATTAGGATATTTCTTGAAAGGGGGAAAATTGTTCCACAAGAATAGGGAAGAAATTTTCTTCAAAAAAAATATATTTGATAATTTTTTTACATATAACGAGCCATTTGAAAAATCAAGGATATCGGGTTTTATCCGATATGATATTTGAAGAAAAACTTTCCAAGTTCTCCTGCGAGGCCGCTTTCATTCATGAAAAAGTTAAAAACCCTGAATATGTGCGATTTTTGTTCCAAGGAAATCCAGACTTGTGGCGCCAATACGGTCCTGGCAAAAGAAGTCGACACCGATGATGTCGCTCTTACGAACCCCGATTCGATCATAGCCTGTGATCAATACGAAAATCCGGTGGATATTTTAAAGAAAAAATTCCACTGAAGCCCGCCTCACCCCGCCCATTGCAGGTTCCCCCACCGAATCCAGATTTCCTCATATTTGTTGACACACATGTAACTTCTGCTTAACGACCGCGTAATACCTGAAACCTATACTCCTAAACAGTACGCGGGAAGCCTGGCGTTTGCATTCCCGAAGATTCGAAACTCTTAATTGACGGAGAGAGGTGTCATGGCGAACGAAGAAGAATCTAAAAGAAAACTGGTCGAGTTTTTGTGGGTGGAAATCAACCGCGCCATCATCAACTCGATGGAAGTGAAGTCCTGCATCAAGATCCTTAAAGATCTTGAACTGCTGGACCATATCGAAGACTACAACCTGGTGCTGGACGTCAAGGCTCTGATCGAATTGATCCAAAAAAAAGATGAAAAAGGCACGGAGCTTCCCGCAAGGGAAGAAAAAGCAGACCAAAAACTTTCCGCGGACACGGGAAAGTCCGGCCAGGACCAGAAATCAGAAAAAGAGTCCCCCCAGGTAATCGACGGAAAAAAATTGACGGAAAACGAGATCCTGTTTCAAAAGTATCTGGAGCGGAATTTCGATGAAAGCGTGTGGCTGAAAAAGGCGGGAATCCGGTTTTTGAACTAAGCCTTCCAAAAAGGCGCTGTGGCTAAACCGATGAAAAAACAAATTGGAGAAAGATGATGTTTCGCAAATTTTGTTATTTGATGTTGATCGTTTCCTTTCTGGTTTGGGCGTTCGGTGCGGCGCACGCACAAAAAGTTTCTCCGTCTGGCGAACAGGAGCCCGACCGCATACGCGGTCAAATCGCTTCCATCGATGGTTCTTCTGTTGTGCTTAAAACCAAAGACGGAAGGAGTGTCCGTCTCGGGCTTCTCGAATACAGCAGTATCCTGAGCCTGTCCAAGACCAGCTTCACCGATGTGGATTTTGGCGTTTACGTCGGTTCCGTCTCCAGGCGGCTCGATCAATACAGTCCCATCGTGCGGGATTCCTTGAGTTGGCTGCATCAGGGCTATGAGCTCCGGGTGTTTGATGAAGAGTTGCGTGGTCTGGCCCTGGGCCATCAGAAGTGGGACTTGACCTCTGAGAGCGTGATGACGCACGGCTGGGTCGATGATCTTGAGATTCGCGTGCTATCTATCAAATACGGCCCGACGGAGGAAGAGGAAACGGATGTGGACGTATCCCGCGAAGTGCCTATTTTGAGGTTGTCGGTTGGAGACAGGAGTTTGTTAAAGCCCGGCGTCCATGTTTTTGCCGGTGCACAGAAGGGAGAAGACGGCGACTACGTGGCCGTCTTCATGATGGTGGGGCAGGATGGCATCGTGCCAAGTTTGTAATCACCGGCCCCCACGGTTAAACGCCGGACTTCCACGGTAACCGCCCCCTGAAAACCAAACCTGTCCCTCAAAATTTACAAAACAAAGGCTGTGTGCTAGGATTTTCCGCTGTAGAGCTCTGTCCGCCAGATCTTGCAAGCAAATTCCTTAAGATTCGCCGCCGCTTCGAAAACCAGGACCGCACCCCATGAAGGAAATAAAGCCCCACTCCGCCTCCCTTTCGCTCAGGCTCCAGGGAACCGACGGCATCCGCCGCGAGGTCAGGCCCCAATCCTCCAAAGAATTCACAGGGTTGACTCCGCAACAGGTCTTTCTGGAACAGGGCTTCATCACCGAAAAATTCATGGAGCTGTATGCCTTTGCCTATGTAAATAGTTTAATAAAAAAAAGACGGGGGAAACCAGGTGACGGATTCGTGGTCGGCTGGGACCCCAGGGATGTTAAGGGAACCTTCACCCGGGCCGTGATTGCGGGAATCCGAAAGGCGGGCGCCAACGCATGGGTCGTGGGCATCGTTCCCACTCCCCTGGTTCCCGCGTTTGCGCTTTATAAACAGGCCAAGGGAGGATTCATGATCACCGCCTCCCACAACCCGAAAGATCAAAACGGAATCAAAACATTTTGCGCTCATCGAGGCATGAAACTTCTTCCGGAAAATGACATCGAACTCACACGCGCCATTCTTTCCCTCGACCACCGGATTTTAAAGAAGACTTCTCTCAAGGGGAAACAAAAAGATTGCCATAGAGAAGCACTCGATCTGTTTACAAAGTTCTCTCTGCATCCGGAAAATGCCTGGTCCGAGCCGGAACCCGGCAACCCTCCGCCATTCAGTAAGATCCTGCTGGTGGTCGATCCGGCCAAAGGATCGCTCTCCAAAATAGCGGCGGAAATTTTCCGGAAAGCCGGGTTTGGCCGGGTGATCGAAGTCAACGCCAAACTCGACGGCGACGTCAACCTGTGGAGCGGGGTGGCGGATCTCGAAGGCCACACGCATATCTCCCCCTCCATGATCGACAAACGGTCGGGGCATTTCCGCAAACACAAAGCGGTATTAAAACTCTTTGAACTGGGCAGAAAATTTAAAACAAAAATCCTGAACGGATCGCAACGGGTTGCCGGAGCTATATTTGACGCCGACGGCGACCGGTTTTACCGGCTGGAATACGATCCCTTCAAGGATGAGCTTCTGGTATTGAGCGGCGATGAAACGGCGTTTTTGCAAGGCATGTTCCTCCTTAAACGCGATCCAAAACGCTATAAAAACGCGCTTTATATCAACACCGTGGAAAGCGATCTCAACACGGCGGTTGCGGCAAATCAACTCGGCCTGAAACCCAGGCTCACCGCAGTCGGCGATAAATGGATTCTCCTGCAAACCGCGCTCTTCATTGCTGACGCTAGACTGAAAGCGCTGAAGAAAAATTCGGGAAACGTTCTTCCCGGTCGCGTTCAAAAAATGTGGGACGCGGTGCGAAAAAACGGCGCTCTCAATGTCGATGCCTTTCGGAAAATAGAAGAGGAAATTGACGCTCTGGAGAAAAAAATATCCTCTCCAAAACCGGTCGATTTTTCGCGCTTTCTTGCCTTTGCGGTCGGAAGCGAGGAAACCGGCCACAACATCACATTAGGCTGGCTCGACCTGGAATCGGGCCATCGCATTCCCGTGTTCTTTGGCAACGGGCTGAAAAGCGCTCTCAACACATTCGCCGCCACGGATTCCCTATTTAACGGGAAAACACCGCGCGCCTATTTTTCCGGCATTCACAAACCGTTCAAGCCCGGATTCAAGGAAACGCTTTACGTTTATTACATAAAAAAAGAAAGATTCCATAAAGATTCCGCCGTCTGGAAAAAAATCAAGCGATCCATTCTGACCGATGCCAAAGCCGAGGGTTTCCGGGGGACCACCGCCATATTTCCGGAAGACCCGGACATGCTGTATATTTCTCTGAAAGCCGGCACCAGCAAAAATCCGACGGCGGGAGTTTTTGTGCGTAATTCGGGAACGGAAAATAAAATCAGCGTGAACCTGAGAGGGGATCGAAAGGACGCCCGCAAACTGAAAAAAATCGGAGAAAACGCCATTCGCCTTCTTCTTGCGGCGCTCAAGGATACGGAGGATCATTTCTACAAACTGGAATTGGATGTTTTGAGCCAGGTGGCCCTGCATCCGATACCAGAAGGCACGCTGGTCCTGGAAAAACGGTCGCGGACACGGGTGTTGGCTGAAATGGGCAAACAACACCTGATCGAACTGACTCTCAAAGGTTATCGCCTGACTACCAGAGGAAAATGGTATATTGCCTCGAACCAGATCACGAAATGAAAACGGCAAGAACTATATGATCGCAACTGAAAATTTTTTCGACTCTTTAAAGGACTTCACTCACCCTGAGATTTTTGCCGACAGCGAATGGCTCTGGGAGCCCTTAAAAACCCTGGACCGATCCATAGAAAGTCTGATCCGGGAAAATTCAGGGAACGCTGAGCGGTCGGATGCGCTGGAAGGAACCCTGATTTCCAATCCAGCCGACCACGGCAACGCTAGAATTGGCAAAAGTTTGGTCGTCACTCAATGGATAGAAATAAAAACTCCGATCCTGCTGGAAACCCTGGGAATCCTGATCGGTCCGGGAACGGTCCTGGAACCGTCGGCCATCCTCAAAGGTCCCATGATCATCGGAGCGAACTGTGAAATCCGGCAGGGCGCTTACATTCGCGGCAATGCCATTATTGGAAATCATTGTGTCATAGGGCACGCCACCGAAATCAAAAACAGCATCGTGATGAACCACAGCGAGGCCGGGCATTTCAATTATATCGGCGACAGTATCTTAGGAAGGCATGTCAACATGGGGGCAGGCTCCAGGCTGGCCAATCTGCAGTTTCGTACCGCCGCTGAAAAAGACCGGGAAGAGCAAATCTTCCCCGAAATTCCCGCCCTCATTGAAGATGATACCGTTGCCACAGGTCTCAATAAATTTGGCGCGATCATAGGGGATAATGTAGAAGTGGGTTGCAACGCGGTGCTTTGCCCCGGAGCTCTGGTGGGCAAGGACAACTGGGTCTATCCCAACTCCGTATTGCCCAAGGGATATTACCCGCCGGGTTCGATTCTGGCGCACACAAACCGGAAACCAAAAATTTCCGGGAAATGAGGGGAAATATCACTATAATGTTTTTAATTGCGACCCATGTAGCCGCCGACTATTAAAACTTGCCGTAGACAAAACACATCGTGCGGGAGTGATGAAACTGGTAGACATGCGAGATTTAGGATCTCGTGCTTCACGGCGTGGGGGTTCGAGTCCCTCCTCCCGCACTCCTTTCAGGGTGGGCGAACAGGTCAAACGTTGGCGGCGGAAAAAGTTGATTCGGCACACCACTGGCGATCATTTTGGCGGAGTGACCCGCTTAAAAGCGAGTTTTCTCTCCCATGCTAAATATTTAATCCTTGGGACACATCATGAATATCGAAATCGAAGAAATTGATGCCTGTAACAAAAAGATCAAATTCGACATTCCTCATCAGGAATATCAGACGAAAATAAAAAACTACTACAAAACCCTGGGACGGGACGTCAAGGTCCCAGGCTTTAGAAAGGGTAAAGTCCCCCAGTCGCTTCTGGAAAAGCAATTTGGCCCCAGGGTCAAACAGGAGGTTCTCACCCAGCTCATCAGCGACCATGTCATGGAAGCCATCCAGGAAAAAGGCTTGCGGGCGGTGAGCCAACCCAATCTACTGGAAGTCCACGCCGAAGAAGGCACGGATATCAACGTATCCGCCTCAGTGGAAGTTTTGCCGGAGTTTGAACTTGCGGACCATGCAGACGTCGAGATTGATGTAAAAGTCGCCAAGGTGACAGAAGACGAAGTGGATCAGGTGCTGAAAGGTTACCAGACCAATAAAGCGAAAAATATTCAGGTGACCGACCGGGTCTCCCAGAAAGAGGATTTCCTCAAGATCGATTTCACCGGCACGCTGAACGGCAAACCCTTCGAAGGAGGCGAAGCGAAAGATTACATCATTCAACTGGGAACGAAACAGCTCATCGAAGACCTGGAAAAAAACCTTTATGGAATGAGCTTAAACGAAACCAAAGACGCCAAAGTGCAGATTCCAGAGGACTACTTCAACAAACCCATCGCAGGCAAAGAAGTGGATTTCTCCATCACCTTAAAGGGCATCCAGGTGAAAGAGCTCCCTGAATTGAACGACGAGTTCGCTCAAACGGTGGACCCGGACAGAAAATACGAAAATTTAGCCGACATGAAAGAACAAATTCGTGAGGACTTGGAAAATCACGAAAAAAAGCAGGCCCGAAAAGGAGCGCAGAAACAGCTGGCGGATAAACTCACGGACTTGAACCCTGTCAACCTGCCTGAAGGTCTGATTCTGGAACAAATTCGTTTGATGGCCGCCGAAGCGGAAAAGAAAAAAAACCCCCAGACCGCCCAGGGGCACACCCACGATCACGACCATGACCACGGTCATGAGGAGGGAAAAGACGCCCAGGTGTCCCAGGAGGACCAGGAAAAATTCCGCGAACCCGCGCTTAAAATCCTGCAGCAGGAACTGGTCGTCGACAAACTGGCCACCCAGCTGAAAATTGATGTTTCCCAGGACGAATTGGACAGAGAGGTCAATAATTTCATACAGATGCTTGGCGGCGGGGACATCGAAAAAACCAAGAGAGACTGGCAAAAATCGGGTCTTCTGGCCAAACTGCACAGCCGGATGAGAAAAGAAAAAACCCTGGAAGCTGTTCTCGATCAGGTAAAAGTGCGTGAAGAAATGGTTGACAGGAAAGAATTAATTGCTGATAATTAATATGAGGGTCGATCAACCTTATCTGTTTATTTCTTAATGACTTACACGTTTTCTGTTCCCTTCGTTTCCCCTAATCCCCTTTAAAGAGAAAAAGAGCCGAATATGAGTGAAATTTACAATCAGCTGGTGCCCATTGTCGTCGAACAAACAAGCCGAGGAGAACGATCCTACGATATCTATTCGCGCCTGTTAAAGGACCGTATCATTTTTCTGGGAACCGCCATCGACGATCACGTCGCCAACCTGGCCATTGCCCAATTGCTGTTTCTAGAGTCCGATGAGCCGGAACAGGACATTTTTATATACATCAACAGCCCCGGAGGCCAGGTCAGCGCGGGACTGGGCATATACGACACCATGCAGTACATCAAGCCCGATGTGCAGACCATTTGCATGGGGCAGGCCGCAAGCATGGGCGCTTTATTGCTGGCGGCGGGAGCCAAGGGAAAACGTTTCGCTCTTCCCCATTCCCGGATCATGATCCATCAACCCAGTGGCGGATTCCAGGGTCAGCATTCAGACATCGAAATCCAGGCCAAGGAAATTTCCAAGGTCCGCGAGATTCTGGATGGGATATTGGCCGACCATTGCGGCAAGGACGCGAGTCAGGTCCACACGGACACGGAGAGAGACCGTTTCATGACCGGTGAGGAAGCCAAAACCTATGGCTTGATCGACAACGTCATCACCAAACGGGTAGAATCTAAAGAGTTGGATAAAGCCCTGGAAAGCTCCAAAGCCAAGAAAAAGGACAAAGAAAGCAAATAAACCCAGAGGGAAAGGACGCCACCCCCTCTCAACACCCACATGAGGATTTAATGGCCAAGAAAAACTCAACGAACGGAAACTACAGGTGTTCCTTCTGCGGCAAAAGCCAGGAAGAGGTCAAAAAGCTGATCGCCGGCCCCACAGTCTACATCTGCGATGAATGCATTGAGTTGTGTAACGAAATCATGGTGGAGGAATGGGCGCAGGAGAAAAGTGAAGACTTTCGCCACCTTCTGAAACCCAAGGAAATCTATAAACACCTCGATCAGTACATCATTGGCCAGGAGCGCTGTAAAAAAATTCTTTCCGTGGCGGTGCACAACCATTTCAAGCGTGTCGATTCTTCGGTGGATTTGGAAGACGTTGAACTGCAAAAGAGCAATGTACTCCTCATGGGGCCGACGGGTTCAGGTAAGACCCTGATGGCGCAGACACTGGCCCGGATCCTGGACGTTCCCTTCACCATCGTCGACGCCACCACCTTGACCGAGGCGGGTTATGTCGGCGAGGATGTCGAGAATATCATTCTCAAACTCCTGCAAGCCGCCGACTACGACGTTGAAAAAGCCGAACGCGGTATCATTTACATCGACGAAGTCGACAAAATTTCCAGAAAATCTGAAAATCCGTCCATCACCCGCGACGTTTCCGGGGAAGGCGTGCAACAGGCCCTGCTGAAAATCATTGAAGGAACCACAGCCAGCGTGCCCCCGCAGGGAGGGCGTAAACACCCGCATCAGGAATTTTTGCAGGTCAATACCACCAACATTCTTTTCATTTGCGGCGGCGCATTTGTCGGGCTGGGTCCGATCATCCGCAACCGCATTGGCAAAAAGGCGCTGGGATTCGGCCAGGAAATCGTGACTAAAAAGGAAAAAGACGATGAAGCCGTTTTGGAAAAAGTACAGCCTGAGGATTTACTCAAATACGGCTTGATTCCGGAATTTGTCGGTCGCTTTTCGGTGATGGCCACCTTGAAGGAGCTGGATGAAGAAGCTCTAATGAAAGTCCTCACGGAACCCAAAAATGCCCTCACCAAGCAATACAAAAAATTGTTTGAGTTTGAAAATGTCAAACTGAAGTTCACCGAAGGCGCCATCCGGGCCGTGGCGCAAAAAGCGATCAGCCGGAAAACCGGAGCCCGGGGTCTTCGAGCGGTGTTAGAAGACACCATGCTCGACATCATGTTCGAGATTCCAGGAAGTGAAAATATCGAAGAAGTGGTGATCAGTGAAGAAGTGGTTCAGAACAAAGAGCAACCGCTTCTTGTCTACCAAAACCAGAAACAAGCCAGCTAATGACCACAGAAAAACTCGAACTACCTCTGCTTCCATTAAGGGACATCGTTGTCTTTCCCTTCATGGTCATTCCTTTATTCGTGGGACGGGAAAAGTCCGTCCGGGCGCTGGAAAAATCCATGGCCGAACAAAAACACATCTTTTTGTCGGCGCAACGCAATCCCGCAAACAACGACCCCACTCCCGGTGAAATTTACGAAACCGGGACTCTGGCTAACATTCTGCAGATTTTAAAACTGACCGACGGAACCATGAAGGTTCTGGTGGAAGGAATCCAGCGTGCACGCATCAACGCCTTCACGGACAATCCGGATTTTTACCAGGTGGAAGTCGTCAAGATTCATGAAAATACCGAAGCCACCGCAGACGTCAAGGCGCTCATGCGCGGCGTAGGCACCATCTTTGAGCAGTATGTCAAGCTGAACCAGAAAATCCCTCTGGAAGCCGTTTCCGCCACCGCCAATATCGCCGAACCGCACCGTTTTGCCGACAGCGTCGCCGCCTACATGGTTTTCCAAACCGCGGACAAGCAGGAACTCCTGGAAACCTATCACCCGGCGGACCGCTTGAACAAGCTGATGTCGACACTGAAGTCCGAGATGGAAGTTCTAAAAATTGAAAAACGCGTGCACGGACGGGTTCGAAAACAGATGGAGCGCAGTCAAAAAGAGTTCTACCTGAACGAACAAATCAAGGCCATCCAGAAAGAGCTTGGCAAGCGCGATGAGTTCAAATCGGATATCGACGAACTCACCCAGAAAATTAAAAAAGCCAAGATGCCGAAAGAAGTCAGCGAAAAGGCCATGAAGGAACTCAGGCGGCTGGAGCTCATGCAACCCATGTCGGCGGAAGCCACGGTATCCAGAACCTACATCGAATGGCTGGTGGATCTTCCCTGGAAAAAAGCCGCGGGTGCTGAAAAAATTAAAATCGATCAGGCCCAGAAGGTCCTGGATGAAGACCATTTCGGATTGGAAAAAGTCAAAGAGAGAATCACCGAGCACCTGGCGGTTCTCAAACTGGTCAAAAAAATCAAAGGCCCCATCATCTGCCTTGTGGGGCCTCCGGGCGTCGGCAAAACATCACTCGGGAAGTCCATCGCCCGCGCCATGGACCGGAAATTTGTCCGCATTTCCTTAGGAGGGGTGCGGGACGAAGCCGAAATCCGCGGGCACCGGAGAACTTACATAGGCGCTTTACCGGGAAAAATTATTCAAGGCATGAAAAAGGCGGGTGTTGCCAATCCTGTATTCATGCTGGACGAAATCGATAAAATGACCAGCGATTTTCGAGGCGACCCATCTTCCGCCATGCTCGAAGTGTTGGATCCGGAACAAAACGCCTCCTTCAATGACCATTATCTGGAAGTCGACTACGACCTGTCGCAAGTGCTTTTTATTTGCACGGCCAATGTCCTCCATACCATCCCGCAGCCTCTGCTCGACCGTATGGAAGTTTTGCGTCTGCCTGGCTACACCGATCAGGAAAAAATCGGCATCGCAGAAAATTTTCTGATCGGTAAAAAGATGCAGGAACACGGTCTGTTAAAAAAGAATCTCCAGTTCGGCAAAAACGTGCTTGAAAAAATCATCCGCGAATACACCCGTGAGGCGGGTGTCCGGAATTTGGAGAGAGAGATTGCCACCGTTTGTCGAAAAGTGGTCAAGGAAGTCGTCAACAAAGGAAAGAAATTCTCCCTAAAACTGCTTCCTTCGCATTTGGGGACCTATCTTGGAATCCCAAAATTTCAACCGCAGGAAACCCTCCAGCCCCTGGACATCGGCGTATCGACGGGGATGGCTTGGACCGAGTTCGGCGGGGAACTCCTGTCTATTGAAGTCACCGCGATTCCAGGAAGCGGCAAGCTGGTGCCGACCGGAAAATTAGGAGAGGTCATGAAAGAATCCGCGCAAGCGGCCATGACTTATGTCAGGTCACGGGCGGATAAACTGGGTCTCGCAAAAAACTTTTATCAAAAGATGGACATTCACATCCACATCCCTGAGGGAGCGGTTCCAAAAGACGGGCCTTCAGCGGGAGCGGCCATGGCCGTCGCCCTGATTTCCGCCTTGACTCAAAAACCGGTACGGCATGAAGTGGCGTTGACCGGAGAATTGACGCTGACAGGAAAGATCCTGCCCATCGGCGGGTTGAAGGAAAAAGTCCTCGCCGCTCACCGGGCCCGGATTGAAGACGTCATCCTTCCAAAAGATAACGAAAAAGATCTTCAGGACATTCCAGAAAATGTTCGAAAAGCCCTGAATTTTCACCCTGCCGGCAATATGGACGAGGTATTGGCTCTGGCCTTTGACAAAAAATATAAACTGGGGAAAAAGACCACCGCGAAAAAATCCGCATCCAAAAGCTCGAAAAAACGGACTCCCGCTAAAAGACCTTCCGTTTCAACCCTGAATTGATTTTTTTTAAATCTCCCGGAGTCCTTGATCACATATCCGGGTCAAAGTTTTCGTAAGGGGCTTCTTTATCTTCCCTGAGCGCTAAAACCATATACTCGTCGGTGGTGGAAAGGGTTTTCATCGCATTCAAAAGAGTCACGGCATCGGAAAGAAAGCTTTGTTTGGTCGTCTCATCTACCGGTCGCTGGGTCAACTCTTCGTACAAACCGATCATCGGCCGCATTCGATTCATCAGCCCTTCAATGGATTGATAGTCCAGATTCCGCGTTGCATTTTTTTTCCAGTATTCTGCGTGATCCAGCCAGATGGTGATATCTTCCTTGGTTTTTCCCAGTTCCTTTAATTCCTGCGCAACCACGTCCCTTCCTTTTTCTGCAACTTTTTTTGAGATCACGTGCGAAATCGTATCCAAAGCAAGTCCCTCAGCCGATTTACAAAGATGGCGCAGGGAAGCGACCATTTTATTCAGGGTGCTGTCGATCTGCATGCCGTTTTCGGAAAAAGGCCGCACTTCAGGGGAACGCTCAAAAGCGTGCCACATTCCTCCCACCTTTTGCACAGCCATCCTTTTTTGATCCAAAGGCTTCAACGAAGCCAAACAAGACGCCGCATCCGTCACCGCAGCATTATCTTTGGAAGGTTGAGCTTTGCTCAAACGCTTCTTCAAAGCCTCATTGACAGGGATGTCCATCGGGGCTTCCGCTTGCTTCGCAAAAAAAGCCTCCTTGGTTTTTTTTACCGTTTCCTTGCGTACCCAGGTATGCTCCCTGGGAGGCAATTTAACCACCGGTTCGTCTGAAACTTCATTCGCACATGCTGGCAAAATCAATACCCCCACCAATAAAAACGCCCCCGCAAAAATTATATTCCGAACCATATCGACCCTTGAGAAAATTTCAAAAAAGTGTGTAACCCCTATTTATACATGTTTTTTATAGAATTTTCAGAAATTCTACCCGCCCCCTTGAAAAAGAAGATTATTTGAAGGGCTTTGCGGAATTTATGCTCAAAGTTCTTTAGATAAACCGGGGAAATGACGATAAATGCTTAAAATAGTTGAAACTCTAGGATCCATGAACCCAAAAAACCTTTTATATCCCATCATTTTCTTGATTTTTACCACCGCCTGCGAAGTCAAAATGGCGCCCTCGGAAACATGGGACAAGTGGTTCAAGACACAGACGGATTCCAGTTATTACAAAGGCAAAGCCGAAAGATTGGTCAAGAAAATCTCAAAAGGCAGTTTCGAATACGAAATCAACCGGGTGGCGGTGATCGACCCGGTCAACTCCGAAAAGAAAGCGCCCGTCCTCGGGGAATACATATCCTCCCGGGTCATAGAGGCCATTGCCAAGAAAAGAGTTTTCCGGGTGACCCAGAAGGGGGAAGTCAACGACGTTCTCACCCAGCTCAACCTGCCGCCGGCCTTCGCCTACACAAAGCCTGAGCTGCAAAGACTGGGCAACGCCCTGAACGCCCAGGCCATCCTGACCGGCAAACTGACCGATTTAGGCACCAACCTCGATGTCCACGTCACCCTGATCGACGTTGCCAGCGGCGAAGTCATCGCCTCCGCGACGGAATACCTGACCCGCACCAAATTTGCCATGGAGTTAATGCGGCACTACTAGGAAACGGTGGTTTTTTCCTCTTCCACGGCATTACGATAGCGCGATAAAGCCATCAAGGGGAAAAAGTGCTGGTACATGTGGTATTTGATAAAAAAGTGGACGGGAAACCCCGTTCCGGTGAATTCGTCCTCCCACCAGGTTCCCTCCGTGTTTTGTGTCTGCAGCAAATAATCGACGCCCTTTTTGACAACAGGGTTTTGAGCTTCCCCGGCGGCGACCAGGCCCAATATAGCCCATGCCGTCTGTGAAGCGGTGCTTTTCCCCTGGCCGCGTAATTTTGGCCGTTCATAGCTCTCGCAGGTCTCTCCCCAGCCCCCGTCCGTATTTTGATGGTCCTCCAGCCAGCGCACGGCTTTGCCGATGAACGGCTGATTCATATCCTCACCGATGAATTTGAACCCGTTCAACGCCAGAAAGGTGCCGTAAATATAATTCACCCCCCACCGGCCCCACCAACAGCCATCCAGTTCCTGATTCGCCTTTACAAACTGCAGTGCCTTGTCGACACGCGGATGATTTCTTTTAAGCCCCAGCTTACCAAGACACCACAATATGCGGCTGGTAACGTCGATCGTCGGCGGATCGAGCAGGGCCTTATGATCCGCGAAAGGCACCTCGTTTAAAATTTCTTTATCGTTGTCCTGGTCGAATGCGCCCCAGCCGCCGTTTTTGCTTTGCATGCTCAACAGCCAGGTCAGCGCCCGTTCCGACTCTTTCAATTTCCAGCGATGATCGGGAATGGCGATCCGGTCGAGCGCGATTAAAATTTCCGCGGTATCGTCATTATCGGGATAGAGTTCGTTAAAAAACTCGAACGCCCAGCCGCCAGGCTCGGTGTGCGGATTTTTAACCGTCCAGTCGCCCGGTTTCACCACCTGCTTTTTCACCATCCATTCCCCCGCTTTAACGAGCCCAGGGTGATCCGCGGGCAAACCCGAATCTAAAAGCGCATTACAAGCGATGGCCGTGTCCCACAACGGCGAAACACAAGCCTGAAAGGAGATGCAGTCGTCCTCCTCGATGAGGAAACGGTCCACCGCTTCCATGCCCTTGACAATCGCCGGGTGGTCGTGAGGGTATCCCAGAAAATGCAGCGCCAGGAGGGAGTTGAGCATGGCCGGTTGAATGCCGCCAAAATCGCCTTCATCCTCCTGATGGGTCAATATCCACTTTTCGGCTTTTTTCAAAGCCCTTCGGCGAAACGGTTTCCAGGAAGACTTGCCGATGAACTTAAAAAACCCGTCGAGATGAATAAAAAAGTTTCTCCAGGAAGAAAAGAGATTTCCGTCGGCGTAAAATCCAAGGTCACGGTCGTTCTCGGTAAACAATTCCTGAACATCCCGGCCCGGTTCCAATGTATGCACCGGTCGATACGCACAAACCACCGACAAGGGAACCACCGTCCCGCGTGACCAGCTGGAAATCTCATAGATGTTGAACCAGCATCCGTCCGGCAAAAGCACGACCTCCACCGGAACGGCAGGCGGCACGTTCCAGGAAATCTGCCCGAACAGCGCCAGAAAAATTTTGGTAAAAACGCGTGTCGCCTGGATTCCGCCGTTTGCAAAAATAGCTTCTTTGGCCTTGACCAAAGCCGGGTGATCGGCAGAATATCCGGCCATCTTTAACGCCATATAACATTCCACCGTCGAATTGATATCGCAGGGTCCCCCGTGATAAAGCGTCCAGCTCCCATCCTCCCTCTGCTTCTTGAGCAGGTAATTGATGAGTTTCTCCTGCCTGCCGGTGTCCACACGGCCGGTCATGTGCATGAAAAAGATCAGTTCCGCCGTTATGGTGGCGTTCGATTCCAGTTCATCGACCCAGAATCCCTCTTTATCCTGGCGGGAAAGGAGATAATCCCTGGATTTGCCAATCCCTTGCTCAATATCAAGGTTTCCTGAAGAAACGCCTGCGGATTGGGTTTCAGGCTCCATCGATCCCGATTCTAATTTGGTCGCGTCATTCATGAAAATAGGGGTAAAAGCGGTGTTTTTTTATCTCAGGCCGGATAAAATAGCGTAATTCCAGCGAAAAAGATATCTTAAAGAAACCCGCACAAATCGATATTTTTCAGCTTTTAGAAAGTAACTCAATAAATGCCATGATATCATCCCTTGCCGTTGTGATGGAGAGGGTTTTTTACAATTTGGGACACAATTCTATTGACAGAAGGTATAGAGTTTTCTAAGATTAACGGTTTGTTATCCCAACGCTGAACTTGTCAAAGAAAGACTGAACCAACATGAAGACTTACTCCGCCAAAAAGGGTGAAGTTGAAAAAAAATGGGTGCTCATTGATGCCCAGGATCAATCCCTGGGGCGTGTCGCCTCCAAAGCCGCATCAATCATCCGCGGAAAAACCAAGCCGGTTTTCACGCCCCATGTCGACACAGGCGACAATGTGATCATCATCAACGCCGCCAAGGTCCGTTTGACCGGGAAAAAGTGGGACGACAAAATCTACTACCACCACACGGGATATCCCGGCGGAATCAAATCGACAACGGCCAAGGAAATCCGAGAAAAACAACCCGCCAATCTGCTGAAAAAGGCCATCACCGGAATGTTGCCAAAAAACCGGTTGGGGCGGTCCCTGCATGGGAATTTTCGAATTTACGACAACGAACAACATCCGCACGTTGGGCAAAATCCGGAAACCGTAACAGTTTGACGGAATATCCCCCACTTGTAAAAATAAAATTTGCAGATCATTTAAGGAGCTGATTGATGGAAGGCGGCGAAGAAAAATATTACGCAACAGGAAAACGAAAAGAATCCATCGCCAAAGTCTGGCTGGAGCGCGGCGAAGGCAATTTTTCCATCAACAATCGGACCTTGAAAGAGTATTTCCGCAGAGACAGCCTGGAAACCAACGCGCAATTGCCCCTGGTACTCACCGAAACCCTGGAGACATTTGACGTGAAAGCTTCCGTCACCGGGGGCGGCCTCTCAGGCCAGTCCGGTGCCCTTCGCCTGGGCATCGCCCGTGCGCTTATCGAGTCCAACCCCGATCTTCGCACTTCGTTAAAGAGGGCGGGATATCTCACCCGGGATGCGAGAGCGGTCGAGCGCAAAAAATACGGCCAGCCCGGCGCCCGGAAAAAATACCAGTTCTCCAAGCGGTAAATCAGAGGTCCACTCTACCCCAGTCATCCCCTCAGCGGGTCTCCGGTTTGCTATTTTCATAATAGATCAGCGATCTCCTTTTCTTTCGATTCAACACGGTTATGGTCAAAGTTGGCATAGCAGGCGCAAGCGGATACACAGGGCTGGAACTGGTCCGCCTGTTGATCAAACACCCTGAAGTCGAAATAACCACCCTCACCTCGGAAAAACATCAGGGGCAAAAAATTGCAGACGTTTTTCCATTCTTCAGTGGGTTTTTAGACAAAAAATTTGTCAGCCTCAGCCCTTCCATCGCCGAAGGATGCGATCTCTTATTCCTGGCATTGCCGCACACCACATCCATGAACCAGGTCCCGGCTTTCCTCAAAACAAACTGCCGGGTCATCGATCTCAGCGCCGACTTCCGTTTGAAATCGGCGGAGGACTTTGAAACCTGGTACGCCGTAGCTCACGAACAAAAGGAAATATTAGCCCAATCGGTTTATGGCCTGCCGGAGTTGCACCGCGAGGCCATCCGGTCCGCAAAGCTGGTTGCCAATCCCGGTTGTTATCCCACCAGTGTCACGTTGGCGCTGGCGCCGTTAATAAAAACCGACTGGGTGGACCTTGGATCGATCGTCGCCGATAGCAAGTCCGGCGTTTCAGGAGCGGGAAGAAAACCCGCACTTGGCACCCAGTTTTCCGAATGCAACGAGGCGGTTTCAGCTTACGGTCTGGGGACGCATCGCCATACGCCGGAAATCGAGCAGGAAATTTCCGCGTTAGCGGGTCGGGAAATCCGCATCACCTTTTCCCCGCATTTGATACCCATGACCCGCGGCATGCTGAGCACAGTCTACATCAACCTGACCAAAGACATTAAACTCGAAGCCCTGGACACCCATTTCCGGGAATTTTATAAAGACGAACCGTTTGTGCGCATATTAAATCCTGGAACGTTCGCCAACACGCAGTATGTCGCGTCCTCAAATTTTTGCGACATAGGACTGACAATCGATAAGCGCACCCGGCGCATCGTTCTCACCAGCGCCCTGGACAACCTGGTGAAAGGCGCGGCAGGCCAGGCCGTGCAAAACATGAACATCATGCTGGGAATCGATGAAAAAACCGCGCTCGATTTTCCCGGTATTTTTCCATAAATTCCGCCATGACCCAGTCAACCACGCGCATGCCCCAGGTTCCGGGCTTTCGGGCCTCAGGAATCGCCTGTGGCCTCAAAACCAACGGTAAAAAAGATCTCGCTCTCATTCTTTCAGAGACGCCGGCCACCGCCGCCGGAGTCTTCACCAAAAACCGCGTGCAGGCGGCCAGTGTGATCTTAAGCCGCCAGACTCTGAAAAAATCCCGGCCCATCCGCGCCGTCATCGTCAACAGCGGCAACGCCAACGCCTGCATCGGGCGCCAGGGAATGATCGACTGCAAATTCCTCATCGACCGCCTGGCCCAGGAACTTTCCATTTCGACCCAGGAAATCCTGATCGCTTCAACGGGCGTGATCGGCGTTCCATTGCCCCCAAACACCTTGGCGGACGGCGTTCCCGAGCTGGTCGCAAAATGCTCGTTAAAGGGATGGAAAAACGCCGCGGAAGCGATCATGACCACCGATCTCGTCCCAAAAACCGCGGCCCTCAATTTCACCCTGGGAAAAAACAAAATCGTGATGGGCGGCATCACCAAGGGGTCCGGAATGATTCACCCAAATATGGGAACCATGCTGGCCTTCGTGCAAACCAACGCCAATATAAATGCCGCTACTTTACGTCAAGCCATCAAAGAAGCCAATGACGCGTCGTTCAACAGCATCACCGTGGATGGCGACACCAGCACCAACGATATGTTCATCGTGATGGCCAACGGGCAGGCGAAAAACCCTTCCATTCGAAAAGGTTCCAAGGAGTACGCCCGGTTCGTCGAGGCGCTGACCGAAGTGAGTAAGAGTCTTGCGTTTCAGATCGTCGAAGACGGCGAAGGAGCCACGAAATTCGTGACCGTCTCGGTCACCGGCGCAAAAACCCGCAACCACGCACATAAAGTCGCAACCACCGTGGCCAAATCTTCGCTGGTCAAGACCGCGATTTTTGGGGAAGACCCCAACTGGGGGCGCATCCTTTGCGCGGTCGGGTACGCCGGAGTCCCCCTGAACTCCGAGAAAATCGTGATCCGCCTCAATCAAGCCACTCTGTACAAAAACGGCGCACCCGCCAAGGGGGCTTCTATGGAATCGTTGCGGAAAAAAATGCAAAAAAAATCAATCCTCATTTCCATTGATCTGGACAGCGGCAAGGAGTCGGCAGAGGTCTATACCTGCGACCTGTCCTACGACTATGTCCGCATCAACGCCGAATACACCTCCTGAGCTAAACGGAGGCAAAATATCATCGCAAAAACCATTTCCCGCCAAAAAACAACACAACATCCCCTCCCACAGCGCGAGAAACGTGACGTATTTGCCATGACAAATTTTAGCCGATAGTCAAAATTTCATATATAATTAGATAATTGAACCATTTAACACCTTATTTTCCAAAAAGAGCGAAATTGTGTCCATTTTAACGATCAAAAACTGGCTGGACCCGGTCCTTCGGAAAAAAGGCGAACCCATTGAAAATATTGACGGCTCCATTGCAAAATTGACCGAGGATATGATCGAAACCACCTTGAACGCCAAAGGAGCCGGTCTGGCCGCCAATCAAGTAGGCCTTCCCTACAGTCTCTTCGTGGTCGATATGGGCATCGAAAAAGGCACGCATGATCTGATCGCTGTGGTCAACCCCGTCATCACCGCGACGGAAGGCGAGGAAATCAGTGAAGAAGGGTGTCTCAGTATTCCCGAGGTCTACGCTCAGGTCAAACGCGCCCTCAAAGTGGAACTCAAAGGTCTGGATCTGGATGGCAACCCCATCCGTTATGAGGCCAAAGGCTTTTTAGCGCGTGCCTTTCAGCATGAAATGGACCATCTCGACGGGTCCCTGTTCTGGGACAAACTGGGAAAACTAAAAAGGGATTCGCTCAAGCGCAAATTCAAAAAGAAACAGAAAGAGCTGGAAGCATGAAGATTGTCTTTATGGGAACGCCCGAGTTTTCGCTTCCAACTCTTAAAAACCTCGTTTCGTCAGATCATCAGGTCGCAGCCGTCGTCACCCAGCCCGATCGGCCCAAAGGCCGGGGCAGGGAGCTGGCAGCCTCACCGGTTAAAACCTTTGCCCTTAATTCCGGCATCGACGTTCTTCAACCCGAAAAGGCCAGCGCGGAAAGTTTTATCGAAATTCTTCGCAAGCTTAAACCGGACCTGATCATCGTCGTGGCCTACGGCCAGATTTTACGCAAACAGGTTCTTGAAATTCCCGGCAGATTTTGCATGAATCTGCATTCGTCCCTGCTTCCCAAGTACCGGGGAGCCGCACCCATCAACTGGGCCATCATCAACGGGGAAAAAGAAACCGGCGTCACCACCATGAAAATGGACGAGGGGATGGATACCGGTGACATCCTCCTCACGGAAAAAACCCCCATCACGGATTCGGATAACGCGCAAACTCTGCACGACAAACTTTCCGAAGCCGGGGGTTCACTCGTCCTTGAAAGCTTACGCCGGCTGGAGGACAACTCGCTGACGCCCCTGCCCCAGGATTCCAGTCAGGCTTCCTATGCTCCAAAACTTAAAAAAGAGGATGGACTGATCCATTGGGAGAAAGACGCCGTGAGCCTTCGCAATCTGGTCCGGGGGTTGGAGCCCTGGCCGGGAGCGTTCACCTATTTAAATTCCAAACGGCTCCGCCTGTGTGCCGTCGAAACCACATCGGGAGAGAAGAAGGACCAACCCGGTGAAATCGCACGCCTCACAGACCACGGAATCGAGGTTGGATCTGGTAAAGGCAGGTTGATCATCACCGAACTGCAACCGGAAGGCAAAAAAAGGATGTCTGCCAAAAGTTTCCTTGCCGGACATAAAATGACCAGAGGGGAACGCTTCGAAGCCAGCTTGACCCCCTGCACACCCAACACCCATTAGAGGAACCGATGCCTAGAACTTTAATCACCGGAGGAGCGGGTTTTCTGGGATCGCATTTTTGCGATTTCCTGCTGAAAAAAGGCCATGAAGTGATCTGCATGGACAACGTGATCACAGGCTCCCTGCAAAACATCGCCCACATCAAAAACGATAAATTCACCTTTATCAAGCACAACGTGACCCAGCACATCAAGATCGAGGGTCCCCTGGATTTCGTCCTGCATTTTGCGTCACCTGCAAGCCCCATCGATTACCTGGTGCACCCCATTCCCACTCTCAAGGTGGGTTCTTTAGGAACTCACAATACCCTGGGACTGGCGGAAGCCAAGCGCGCGGTTTATCTCATCGCTTCCACCTCGGAAGTGTACGGCGATCCTTTGGTGCATCCTCAAAAAGAAGATTATTGGGGAAACGTCAACCCCGTAGGTCCCCGGGGTGTTTACGACGAAGCGAAACGATTCTCCGAGGCAATGGCCATGGCGTATCACCGGGCGCACGGACTCGACGCCAAGATCGTCAGAATATTCAACACCTACGGTCCGCGCATGCGGCTGCAGGATGGCCGCGCCATCCCCAACTTCATTCACCAGGCTTTGAAGGGCGAAGACATAACCGTATACGGGGACGGCAGTCAAACCCGGAGTTTCTGTTATGTCTCGGATCTCATCGAAGGCATTTACCGGTTGATGATGTCCAGCGTGAACGAACCGGTGAACATAGGAAACCCCAAGGAAATGACGATCAAGGAGATGGCGGAGAAAATTTTGCAAGCCACTCAAAGCAAGAGTAAAATCCTTTACACTTCGCTTCCCGTAGACGACCCGAAAGTCAGACAGCCGGATATCACGCTGGCAAAGAAAGTCCTGAGCTGGGAACCGAAGGTGGGATTGGATGAGGGTTTAAAGTCCACCCTGGAATATTTCAAGGCCAAAGTAAACTCGTCCAATACCAAATAAGGTCGTATGGGCAATCACAGTGATTCCTCAATAAAACATTGGCCCGAAGACGAACGGCCCAGGGAAAGGCTGATAAAATTTGGTGAAGACAAACTTTCCGACGCTCATCTATTGGGAATTTTGATCGGGTCCGGTGACCGGTCGGCCAAAAAAAACGCCATTGATCTCAGCCGCGACCTGTTAAACGTGTTCAGTAATTTTTATCAAATCGATCAGGCATCGGTGACGGAACTGTGCCAGGTCAAAGGCATCGGCGCCGCCAAGGCCGCGCAAATCAAGGCGGCGCTGGAAGTGGGGAAACGGCTGTCCTCGCAGTCATCGGGGAAAAAAGAAAAAATGGCCACCAGCCGGTGTTTCGTGGAGTATTACTCCCCGTTTATGAAGCACCTGAAAAAGGAAATCGTCAAGGTCGTTCTTTTAAATCCCAAACTCTATATGATCAAGGACCTGACCATTTCAGAAGGCATTTTAAACGCCAGCATCGTTCATCCAAGAGAGGTCATGATACCGGCCATCAAGGAATCCGCGGCTTCTTTCGCTCTGATCCACAACCACCCAAGCGGCGATCCTTCTCCCAGTCAGCAGGATATCGAAATCACGCACCGGCTCAACAAAACCGGACAGATTGTGGGCATTCAAATGGTGGATCACATCATTATCGGCGACAACAAATATTTTAGTTTTTCAGATGAAGGTCTGTTATGAACCGTGAAGATTTCAGATCTTAACAAAAACCTATTTGATCTTTTTTTATGGAACGAGTAAAAAATTTTTTAAATGCCAGCGCCGATTTAAAATATCAGGTGGCGGAGACCCTGTCGGAAAGAATTCTTGAAGCCGCACGGCTGATTCAAGAGAGTCTTAAAAGCGGCGGCAAACTGCTTCTCATGGGAAACGGCGGCAGTGCGGCGGATGCCCAGCACATCGCAGCCGAATTGGTGGGCCGCTTCAAAAAAGAACGAGCGGCGATTGCCGCCATCGCGCTGACGGTGGACACCTCCTCTCTCACCGCGCTCGGCAACGATTACGGATTCGAAACGATTTTCGCGCGCCAGATCGAAGCGATTGCCCGAAAAGGCGATGTTTTGGTGGGCTTCAGCACCAGCGGCAATTCGGAAAACATCATCCGCGCTTTCAAGGTAGCCAACGAACTCGGGGTGACGACCATCGCATTGCTGGGTAACGAAGGGGGCCGCGCCAAGGAGCAAGTGCGCCTGGCCATCGTGGTCCCTTCAGAAGACACCGCCCGCATTCAGGAAGTGCATATCACCATCGGTCACATTATCTGCGAAATCATCGAAGACGAGCTTTAAATGAGAACCAAATTTAAATATTTCTTCGACAGCAAAGAGCGTCCCAAGGTCCTGGTCATGGGAGACCTCATTCTCGACGAATATCTCTGGGGCGGAGTGACCCGCATCTCTCCCGAAGCCCCGGTTCCCATTCTCGAGACCAAATCCGAAAACCTCTCTTTAGGTGGCGCCGCCAACGTCGCCAACAACCTCGCCGCTTTAGGGTGCGAAGTCTACCTGATAGGCGCCATCGGCCAGGATGAAAAAGGCGACCGCTTGTTGGAGCTGATCCGCGAACGGGGCGTCAACACCGAAGGCATTTTCCGGTTCGTGCACCGCCCGACCACCTCCAAAATGCGGATCATCGCACACAACCAGCAAATCCTGCGTATCGACAAAGAAGACAACCGCCCGATCACCGAAGAGACCGAAAAGAAAATCATTCAGTTCACCAACAAGGTTCTGCCCAAGATGCAAGGCGTCATCTGCTCCGACTACCAAAAAGGAGTGTTGACCGAAAAGGTGATCAAAAATCTGATGCACCGCGCTCAAAATTCCAGAAAAAGCGTCATCGTCGATCCCAAGAGCGCCGATTTTTCTCTTTACAAGGGAGCCACCGTCCTCACCCCCAATGAAAAAGAAGTCGAACGCTCGGTGCCCATAAAAATCAACAGCAGTGAAGATTTAGAGCGCGCCGCCGAATACTTGTTGACTCTGACACGGGCGGAAGCGCTTCTGGTCACCCGCGGCAAGGACGGCATGACCCTTTACCCAAACAAGGGCAAACCGGTAGCCATTCCCACCGTGGCCAAGGAAGTGTTCGACGTCACCGGCGCCGGTGACACCGTGGTCAGCGTTTTCGGAATGGCGGTCTTTGTCGGTTTTAATTTTCAGGAAGCCGCCTGGCTTTCCAACATGGCCGGCAGTATCGTGGTGGGAAAAGTGGGAACCGCTGTCGTCACTCTGAACGAGATCAATGAATTTTTACAGGAAGAGACGTTTCGCACCTCGCACACCGTCCTGGAATTAGAAGAGCTTAAAAAACTGGTCAGCCTCGCCAAGAGCACCGGAAAGACCGTGGTCTTCACCAACGGTTGTTTCGATCTGATTCACGGCGGCCACATCGAATTTCTGCAAAAGGCCAAGGCCCTGGGCGACATCCTCGTGGTCGGGCTCAACAGCGACCCGTCCGTACGCGCGATCAAGGGCGACGGGCGGCCCATCAAAACCCAGCAGGAACGCGCCAACATCCTTTCCGCCTTACGCTACGTCGACTACATCACCATCTTCGATGAAAGCACGCCTGCCAACCTGATCAGCGAAATCCGCCCGGATATTCTCGTGAAGGGCGACGACTACGCCATTGATGAAGTGGTCGGCCGGGAAATCGTCGAAGGTTACGGCGCACGGGTCGAACTCATCCCCATCGTCAAAGGCCACTCGACCACCAACACCGTCGAGCAGATCCTCGAAAACCACAAGCTGGATTGAGATAATTTTCCCTGCACTTTGTGGTCACTCAGGGAACATGGATGTGAGTGGCAGAGCAAACTCTACCTCCCCCGCCAATAGCCTAATTTTGCCCCAACAATCATATTTATTAGCCAACAATCAGTCAAAGAACTGAGCAACTATCAGTTTATCAAAGGTTGTTATTTGGCATGGGGATTGCTCATAAATATTGTGCTCAGATGAAATCCTGATTCTACTAATCGAATTAAAGTAACCAGATGCCAGCTAACTCTCCTGATGTTTTCGAACTTTTGCTTCAGCTTTTAATTATTTTAATCCCCTTGGGATGTGGAGTCAGTTTGATTTTTGGAACAATCAAAAAGTGGCCTATGCTTGTTGATCCCCCCGAAAAAATGTGGACTTACTACTCTCATTCTTTACTCAAGAAGTTTTTTGGCAAAAAATTTTTAATCTACTATAACTATTTATTAGGATGTATATTTTTTTCCCTTGGCTTTTATGGCCTTACCGTAACCTTGAGAAAAATTTACAAAGTAATAATTGGTAATTAACTATCTTTGTCAATTCAGGATTTTATAGGATACAAAATAAATGTTATTGGGTGCTTATGAAAAGGAAAAAATTTCTCAGCGAATTTTTAGGTGCGCTAGGGGCAGTAAAAATAGAAAGGCACCATGAGAATGACAGTCTCATTTCGGGGAAAGTTATCTATAACTCAGATGATCCTAATGAGGCACAGGAGTTTCGCTGGCGCATACCGGAAAATGAGGTGCCATCAGAAGAAGTTAGGTTACTAGCAAAACTATTAAAAGAAGAAAACCTCTTGAGTATTGATAAAATCATAGTGACACGAAAAGAGCTTGGAATTAGATACAATGCTGTATACGGCATAAAATTCACTGAGCAGGAGTTCAACAAAATTCTCGATGATTTAGAATCTGTTGAGGTTTCAATGGTGGATAACGACAAAGAAACAGACGTCTATTTTATCCATGAGTAATGGGGCTAATCATGCCCCAAATTATAATCCACCACGGAAAATACTGACTGACCTTGATTAAAGAATCCCCTCTCTCAACTTCAGGTCCACGTCACTCTCCCAAACGTTTTCCTGGGGCGAGATAGTTCTGCACGTAGTCTTGAATTCCGTCTTCAAGAGAAGTGCCGGGCGCATCGTAACCGGCTTTTTGGATTTTGCCCATTTCGGCTTGCGTGTGGTATTGATATTGATCGCGGATGGAAGCCGGCATCTCAATGTATTCGATATCGGGTTCCTTATCCATCGCTGAAAAAAGCGCACGTGCCATGGCGTTCCAGTTTCTCGCCTTTCCTGACCCCACATTGAACAACCCGCCGATTTTCGGACGATCGAGAAAAAATAAGGTCATTGCCACCGCGTCCTTGATATAGAGAAAATCCCGCTCCTGCCCGCCGTCTTTGTATTCGGGTTTATAGGATTTAAACAGCCGCATCTTTCCGGTTTCCTGAATCTGATAAAACCCCTTGCGCGCCAGACTCTGCATGTCACCCTTGTGGTATTCGTTCGGGCCGTAAACGTTGAAGTACTTCAAGCCGACGATTTTATCAAACGCGCCTTTGTCTCTGGCCCAAAGGTCAAACTGGTGCTTGCTCCCCCCGTAAAGGTTGAGCGGACGGAGTACATCCAATTGCGATTCATCGTCACGGTAACCTTGGGCGCCATCGCCGTAAGTCGCGGCGCTTGATGCATAAATGAAACGGGTTCCCTGTTCCAGGCAAAACGCGGCCAGCTCGCGGGTGTATACAAAATTATTTGTTCTCAAAAATTCCTGATCGGTTTCCGTGGTGGAGGAACACGCCCCCATGTGGATGATGGCCTCTATGGAAGAAGTCAGCGAACGGGACCGGACAGATTGCAGGAACGCGTCTTTACCTTGAAGACCATCAAATTTTAACGCGGCGAGGTTTTTTTCTTTCTCCGGATGATCGACGTCGTCGACGATGAGAATTTTGGACATCTCGCGTTTATTGAGTGCATGGCCAATCGCACTGCCGATGAACCCGGCCCCTCCCGTTACAACGATCATGTTGCCTCTAAAAAAAAGTTTGCCGTACCGAAGGATCTTCCTCACTCTCTTTGGGGTGCATGTCCCTGTGCGTGAGCGCCTTCCAATCGATATCGGGTAAAAGAGGGGTATATGATTTTTTCTCCGACATTTCAACCTGCTTTTTCAATTCCTTCACCCGGCCCTTCCCCGCAGGATGCGTGGACAGATACTCCAGCCAGGATTCCGAATCGTCTTCCGAACCGGTTTTTTGGGATTGTGCATCCAAAATCAACCGTCCCTCCTCCTGTTGAAGTTTTTCGAACATACGGACCATGCCGGAGGGATCGATGTTTGCGGCCAGAATCATATCCATTCCCTTCTCGTCCGCTTCCCGTTCCATATCGCGGCTAAAGGACAACCCTTGAAGCTCACCCGCCACATTCAACACGACATCCATCGTGCCGCTCATATCTCCGGTGAACAGCGTTAAAAGAGTGCTTGCGGCCATCGCCCGAATGATCCCCCGGGTGGAGTGCCGAAGCGTCACATGCTGAATTTCGTGGGCCAGGATGCCCGCCAGCTCCTCAGGAGACGCCGCCGCATTCAGCAACCCTTGAAACACCAGGATACTCCCTCCCGGAAAGGCCACAGCGTTGATTACATCAAGTTGAGATATATAAATGCGAATGTTGTAGGGCTGGTCCGGATGGGTGGCTAAAAGCCGCCGGGCAATGGCATTGAGAGCCTGTTCCTGATCCGGCTGAGAGGAAGGCGCCAGTATCGTTGGCAGGGATTGCAATATTCGGTCTCCCAGTTTCTCTTCCCAGGAAACCGGAACCCGCATGGCCACGTGATCCGACAATTTCGGAATCACCACCGTCCACAATCCATACAGGAAAATCGGCACAGCAAGGACAGCCAGAGCCAGAAACACGTGTTTCATCCCGCTGGCCGGTCTCAGGGTTGGATGCAGGGAAACCGCGGAAATCGCTCTGAGGTCGCTGAGAAACGCGGGATCTTCCACAGACAGCGTCTCCAGCCGATTCCCCTCAGGCGTGTTTACCACGTGTTCTAAATGAAACGGTGGGTTGCCGCGCGCATCCGCTGAATTCAGACGCAGGTCGGCGTATTGCCAGTCAAGGGTCCGGCCGCCGGGAAGCGTCACCCCCAATTGCCGGGGAGACAAACTGAGGACGACCTCGTGTTTTCGGGCACTCAACCCATCGAAATAGGCGCCGGTGTATTGCAGTCTCCGGGTGCTCATGATTTAAAGATCACCCTCAACAATATTATCCGATATCGACAGGGACATCGAATACATCCGCCGCGGCTTCACCCATGGCGCCGCTTTGTTTCATCTCCTGAACCACGGAATCCATGTCCATGTCCCCTTCCAAAGTGAGATGCTCGGCAAAAAATTTCTGGTTTCTGACCACCACCCAGGTATAACCCAGTCCAAGCGTGAAAACAAAAATCAACGTATTGACCAAGTTAAGCACGAACCATTCTCCGCCGGTGGCGCTGAACCGGAAAGTGGCATCGCCAAACCGCGTGTTCGCCCAATAATAACGCTTTAAATAGGCGTTAAACCAGATCCAGTACACGCCCATCGTCAAAATGGTAAGAAAAATAGCCAGCACATATTTTCCAAAAATTTCCTTAGCTTCACCGGTGAATTTACCTTGCAGATTGCCGAAATAGGAATTCTCACGCCAGAATTCCTCCGCCCTCATGAGGAAATAGGGCATATACAAGCCCAGGGTGAGGATGACTAAAACGATCCCTTTCAGATAAATCTTCACGGCTTCCGCCCCCTTGCCGCGAAAGGAAAAATGAATGCCGCGCCAGGCGGTTCTAGATAGCCGGTAACGCCACGCCCTCACCATTAAAACAGGGATGAACAGCGAAAGGGAAATCTGGATCAGGGCGGAAACCCCTGACCCCCATAAACCGCCATAAATTTCGACCCCGATAATCAGGGCAATGAGCCCCACCAAGATGGGAGAAATTTTCATAAATCCTTTAAACAACTCCTTACCCGTTCCATGGTAAGAAAAAGGGTCTCCCGCAAAAGTGGTGTTGGACCACATGTATTGACGAACCCGCGTTTTGGCCCAGAACCGATAGATTCCCAAAGTAAATATTGTTTTCAGCCAGTTGGAGATAAACAGGCCGAACAACTCCCCCCCCTTGCCCCTGAAAGCAAAAGGCAGACCGTTGCCGGGCTCCTCATCAAAGCCTTCGTCAGCGGTTGCATCCGACGAATAGGCGGAGTCCTCCGGTTCTTCCTCCATACTGCTGAGCGACTTGAGATCCACCTGGAATCCCAGACTTTGCAGATAGGCCGCCGCCGGTCCCGCCTGGTGATCGGCAATTTTCTGAGCAAACTTCCAGGCCCGCCCATCCTGCAATTGTTCCAAAATGGTTTCCCCCTGCTGAAGGCTTATCCTGAACACCTTGGCCATTTTGTCCGCCGCCAGGTCAGGGTCCGACCCAAACCAGGAATTGAGCGTTATTTGGTGACTCATGCAGTTCTCCTTGTTTTTCCTTTAAAAAATTGTAAGAACGATGGATTGATTATCGGTTTTTTAACCTTCCATGATCAAAAAAAATCAAACGCCACTTGCTGTTCCGTCCAGCCGAGAAAACCGTCTTCTACCGGGTTGCCGGTAAATCCGTCAGATTCCTTGACCCAGGTTTCGGGCTGATCCCAATTATCTCCATAGTGGTATAAAAACATTTTTTTGCGGATGTCTGCCGGCATCGTCATCAACTCGTGATAGGAAGCATGAATCCCGCCTTGGAACAACTGGCAATCGTGAAACATGACTTCGGATATCTCCGCGAACCGGCTGATGTAGTCGCGATCGATCATGGTGTCGCCGGAAATCCACACCTGTTGATTGATCAACACCCCACAACACCATTGCGATTCCTCCGCACTGTACGCCGAGTCCGGAAAGTGACGAGTTCTCATGATGGCAATTTCAAGGGGACCGTGCTGGTAGGCCCAATATTTCCTGCCCTGGATTTCAGCCGGGGTGGGCCGGAGGATGTCGAAAAAATCCGCCAGTTGCAGAGGCCGTCCCTGTTTCGATTCGCAATATTCCATGCCCCCCGCAAGGCTTTTACTCCAAAGGTTGTCCTGGTAATCGCTTAGAATGATCATTTCCGGCCTGGATTTATTTGCGTCCATTGAGCCGTAACGGTTGACGAGAGCCACCTCCTCCAGGCCGCCGATATGATCGGCATGACTATGGGTGGGCAAATAGCACTGGACCTTCATCACATCCAGTCCAATATCCGAAAGGGCCAAAGGACCCTGGGTCCCGCAATCAATGAGAACATGACAATCGCCCTGAATGACAAGAATGTTTGATTGCCGGCGTCGTTTGGCAAAGGCCGAACCGGTTCCAATAAAAACCACGCGCAGATGACCGTCCGTCCGCAAGGGAAGAGGCTCGCCGTTTTTACAAATCTCCGTCACCTGATACATGGGTTCGTTCCCTTCGCCCTAGAATTTGTTTCAAAAAAAATCGTCCCGCGCATGAAAAAAGATCGGCCAGACCGATCTCACATAACCATTAACCCATTAAAATACAATAACATAAGATCGACTTGGAGTCCATAAAAGTTTCCTTCCCAAAATACCGGCAGATAAAAATTCAGGCTCCAAACAGCCTCTTTCCGCTCGGCAACAATAAGTTCAAAAAGCTTTGGATTTATGGCACTTGCTTTTAGGAAGCGAAACCTTTTGCAAAGAGAGGCGGCCCCCCGGCTTTTGCAGGACAAACCCTCTTTAAAATGTTATGATGCATTCATGCAACAAAAAATCCTGATCCTCGACCCCAGCCGGCCTTCGGTAGAAACCCTGCGGCAAACCCTCAAACATCAAAAATACGAAGTTATTGCGGGGTACACTGCCAATGAAGGGCAAAAAAGGCTGCTGGAAAAAGTTTTTCACCTGGCCCTCATCGACGAAAAAATTGTTGCAGAAAATGGACAGAAATTTCTGGACAATTTACACCGCAAATTCCCTGGCCTGCCAATCATCCTCCTCACCCGCCAGGGCTTGTCCCTCGAAATAGAAGAAAGCGCGGAAAAATCAGGTTTTCATTTGTTTCCCCGGTCCCGGGGAACGCCTGAACTGCTGGAATTGATCGCCGAGATATTCAAATGTGCGAATGCCGAGGGCGGTCATTTTGATGCCGAAACCTGGATGGAAAAACCCTTTCAACTGCTGGGAGAAAGCGCATCCATCCAAAATCTACGCGAAACCCTGCGGACGGTGGCGGTCACCGACGCCGGGGTCTTGTTGCGCGGAGAAACGGGAACCGGAAAAGAACTGGCCGCCCGTTTCCTGCACGCCCACAGCTTAAGGAGTCAGAACCAGTTTGTGGCCGTCAATTGCGCCGCTCTCACGGAATCTCTCCTTGAGAGCG
This sequence comes from Nitrospinaceae bacterium, assembly GCA_021604505.1. NCBI lineage: Bacteria > Pseudomonadati > Nitrospinota > Nitrospinia > Nitrospinales > Nitrospinaceae > Nitrospinaceae bacterium. The sequence continues at coordinate 156,029 of BQJC01000002.1, forward strand.
AATTGTTCGGGCACGAAAAAGGCGCCTTCACCGGGGCCCATCGACAAAAACTGGGAAAATTCGAATATGCCGGTTCCGGTACGCTTTTCCTCGATGAGATTGGCGAAATCTCTCCGCATCTTCAGGCCAAAATGCTTCGCGTACTCGACGACCGGCAGTTCGAGCGGGTCGGAGGTAACAAAACCCTGATCGTTCATTGCCGGGTGATTGCCGCCTCCAACATCGATTTTGCAGAAGCCTTAAAAGCTGGGGGGTTCCGCGAAGATCTCTATTACCGGCTCAACGTCATATCCATCGACCTGCCCCCGCTGAAAAACCGCTTGCAGGATATCCCCATCCTGGCGCAGCATTTTTTGACCCAAAAATCCAAGCGCCACAACAAACCGGCGCCTGAGATCGCTCCCAAGGCTATGGAACAACTGCAGCAATATTCCTGGCCGGGAAATATAAGAGAACTGGAAAACATCGTCGAGCAGGCGGTGATCCTTTGCAGAACCGACAGCATCGACCGCTTTCCTTTGCCTGTCCAGCAGCCCCTCCCTCCCTCCCAGGAAACCCTTCAGGAAGGGGACCCTTTGCAAATGACCCTGAAAGAATACCTGGCGACGATCCTCAAAAAATCCGAAGCCCGCTACTTTGAAGCCCTGTTGAAGAAACATAAGGGCCATATTTCCCGGACCGCCAAATCCGCGGGAATCGACCGAAAAACCTTTTACCGGAAAATTGCGCATTGCGGAATCGACCCCAAAGCCTACAAGCCACAGAAATAGATAATTGTTGATAAAATTCCCCATAAAATTAAATAATGTAGCTTTAATACCTCAAATTTGGACAGACCTCCGCCCTTCTCTATTTCAAAAAATCTAGAAACTCCTTTTAAATCAAGTGGTCAATGAGCTTTGCTGAAACTGGCACATTAATTGCTTTTAAAAAGGCAATAAGCCTCGATTTTTGAGGAAAAAATCCAAAACCGGTGCTCCGGTCCCTGCCATCCGAGGAAAGCCATGCCCACTGTCGATATATCCAAAATGACCAAGGACGACTTGCTCAAACTCGCCGCCAAAAGAAAAATTGCCGTGAAAAAATCCATGCTTAAAAGTGAAATTCAGGCGGTTATTAAAAAAGAGATGAAAAAGATCGCAAAAGCCACAGCCGCAAAAAAGGCGGCTGTAAAAACTAAAAAAACACCTTTGAAAAAAACCGCTGTAAAAGCTGGAAGAACCCCGGCGAAAGCAAAAAGAAAAGAAGAAAAACCCAAAACGTCACCCAAGGCAAAATCCAAAAAACCCGCGCTCACAACCAAACCGAAGGGAACGACCAAAAAAATAACCGCAACCGCCAAACCTAAGTCCAGCGCAGGGAAAACAAAATCGACCCCCCCCCCTTCGAAAGCGCTCGCATCCCGAAAAAAAGAAAAGACAGCGACAAAGACAGCGACAAAGAAAAGGGTCCGGAAAAAAACAGCCTCCCCACCGTCGTCACCGTCTTCTGCAAGCATTAAGGAACTGCGCCCGAAATTTGAACTGGAAGACAGCGCTCAGGAGGCGAAATTCATCATCGGCAAACCAGACATTCGCGACGAATCGCATGCAGAACAATTCCAGGAACTGCCCGCGAATTACGGCGACAACAAACTTGTCCTCCTGGTCCGCGATCCCTACTGGTGTTTTCTTTACTGGGAATTGCAATCCGAAAAAATTGCAGAAGGACTGCAAAGGCTCCACCGGAACCAGAGCGAAGTCCGCCATATTTTGCGTATCCATTCCCCCTCAGCAGGTGGAACATACTTTGATGTGGACGTTGACTTTCGGGCTGAAAGTCACTACATCCAACTGTCTCCCCCCGGCGCTTCGTTTTTCGCTGAAATCGGCCTTTTGGACCCGGAGGGCCACTTCGCCGCTCTGGCCATATCCAACACCATCACGCTTCCCCTGGACGGCCCTTCAGACGTCATCGATGAAAAGTGGATGACCACCAGTGAAAACTTTGAAGAAATCTATGCCCTGTCCGGCGGCAGGTTGGCAGAGAGTTTGAATTTTGGAAGCTCTGAAGAGTTGCAAAAAATCAGAAGCGAGCAACGAAGGCTGACTATGGATTTTTCTTCATCTTCCGTCAGCAGTTTCAGTTCCGGACAAACCCCAAACCCCCATATAAAGACGTTCAGTTACCGGATCGATGCCGAACAGGCTCTTCCTGACGAAACGAATTCAAAAGAGGAAAAACAATGACAACTCCTAAAGGATACCTCGCTCTGGTTTTACACGCTCACCTGCCCTTTGTCCGGCATCCGGAATATGAAGAGTTTCTGGAAGAAGACTGGCTTTATGAAGCCATCACCGAAACTTACATTCCCCTGCTGAATATCTTTGAAGGCTTGGTGGAAGACGAAGTTCCCTTCAAACTCACCCTCACTCTGACTCCCACCCTATTGAGCATGCTGAGTGACCCTTTACTGCAAGACCGGTACCGCCGGCATCTGGACCGGTTGATAGAATTGTCCTGTAAAGAAATCGATCGCACCCGGAACCAGCCGGAGTTTCACGATCTGGCCCTGCACTACCACTGGCAGCTCAGCCGGGTCCGGGAAACGTTCGTCAACCATTATCAGAACAACCTCATCCAGGGTTTTCGTAAATTCCAGGATCTGGGGCACCTGGAACTGATCACCTGTGGAGCCACACACGGGTTTCTTCCGCTGATGGCGGTGAATGACAACGCCGTGCGGGCGCAGATTCAAACCGCCGCCCAGACCCACGAAAGGTTTCTTGGCAGAAAACCGCGCGGCATCTGGCTTCCCGAATGCGGTTACCAGCCGGGAATCGAAAAATACCTGCAGGAAGCGGGAATCCGTTTCTTTTTTACCGACACGCATGGAGTCCTGCACGCAACTCCCAGGCCCAAATACGGCGTCTTCGCCCCCATCTATTGCCCCAACGGCGTGGCGGTGTTTGGCCGCGATACAGAGTCCTCCAAGCAGGTGTGGAGTGCCAACGAAGGGTATCCGGGAGATGGAAATTACCGGGAATACTACCGGGACATCGGGTTCGACCTGGATTACGATTACATCCGGCCTTACATCGCCTCGACCGGAGAGCGCAAAATGACCGGCTTCAAATATCACCGCATCACCGGCAAGGGCGATCACAAGGAGCCCTACAACCCGGAAAATGCCGTTGCCAGGGCCGCAGAGCATGCCGGAAATTTCATGTTCAACCGGGAACAACAGGTGGAGCATCTCGGCCGTTTGATGGACCGGCCACCCTTGATCGTCGCTCCCTACGATGCAGAACTGTATGGCCACTGGTGGTTTGAGGGTCCCGAATGGCTGAACTTTCTGATCCGCAAAATTGCTTTCGATCAGGACACCATTGAATTGACCAACCCAAGCAGTTATTTACAAAAGTTTCCGACCCATCAAATGGCAACCCCCTCGACATCGAGCTGGGGTTACAAGGGATATAACGAGTACTGGCTGGGTAAAGACAACGACTGGATCTACCGCCATCTGCATAAAGCCGCCGAACGCATGGAGGAGATGGCCAGAAATCATCAACACGCGACCGGCCTCGCAGAACGAGCGCTCAATCAGGCCGCCAGGGAACTTCTTCTCGCCCAGGGAAGCGACTGGGCCTTCATCATGACGTCGGGGACCATGGTCGAATACGCCGTGAAGCGCACCCGGGATCACATCAATCGTTTCACACGAATTTTTCATGACCTGCAAAACCAAAATCTGGATGAGGACTGGCTGGCCGGCATTGAGCACAAAGACAATCTTTTTCCCGCAATCGATTTCAGGGTGTACGCCGGGCAGGGCTCCATCTAAAACCATACAATCTGGATGGAGGCGGGGCTTTCCTCCCGGCTTTTCGCCGGTGATGCCCTTTCAGATCCACCTGCCGCGGTTTCCCCGGTAAATTTGAGCTTGTCAGCAATATAAGCTATAATTCCCGGTTACACTCTGGATCATTTTTAGCCCAACTGTTTGAATATGAAATACTTAATTGTCATCGCCAGCGGTCTGACTGACCACCCGATCGCGGAAAGGGATAACCGCACGCCGCTTGAGATCGCGGACACCCCGAATCTCGATCGGTTGGCGCAAACGAGCCGGTCGGGAAGCGTGCAAACCATTCCGGAAAATTTCGAGGCGGGAAACGACGTCTCCCTTCTTTCCCTTTTAGGCTATGCCCCGGAAGCGCACCATTCCGGAACGGCGCCGTTTGACGCCCTGGCCCTGGATGTCAAGCTTGCGGAGGATGAAATTCCCCTGTGCTGTACGTTCGTGCAACTGCAATCCAGCCACAACGATATGGTGATGAAGGATTTTACCGCCGGCAACCTTTCCAGCGAAGACTCGCGGGTTCTTCTGGATGCGCTTAAGGAACAGGTCGGCGACGCTCCGGTCCGGTTTTATCCGGGAAGGGGGCCTCACAATCTAATGGTGATCAAAAGTCCACCCTTCAAAAGTACTTTGAATCCGCCCATGGAACTCATCGGCGAAGGCATCCGCCAATTCATGCCGGAGGGGGACGAATTTAAAGAATTGGTCTACATCATGAACCAGGCGCAGATCATTCTTCACAACCACCCTTACAACCGCAATCGGCAAAGAGAAAGCAAAGACACGGTGAACAGCGTGTGGTTGTGGGGCAACGGCTCAGGGAAGGCCCTGCCGCTATTTTCTGAAGTCTTCAAAAAGAGCGCGGCGGTCGTCACTTCCTCCCTGCTGTTTAAGGGCATGGGTAAATCGGCAGGATTACATATTGCAGATTCTTCGCAATCCAACGGAAGCGCGCCGTTAAGTTTTGCAGGAACGGTGGATGCGGCTCTAAACGAACTTCAATCTCATGATGTCGTCTACCTGCATGTCGGAGAAATTGAAAACATTTCCCTTAAAGGAGATTTGGACGATAAAGTGTTTGCCATCGAAGATTTTGACCAGGAGGTCGCAGGCCCCCTGCTGAATGCTCTAAAGGACCGCAATGATGTTAAAATGCTATTTGTGGTGAATCATGTATCGTCAGCCGCTCTCATGAAATACACCAAGGACAGCGTTCCCTTCCTCGTTCATCCAACGGGACAAAAGGAAACGGTCGAGAATTTTGACGAGAAAATCCTGGATTCAGGGAAGGTCCATTTTAAAACCGGACCGGAATTAATTACAGCATTTTTACAGGGCCAGTTGTAATGGGCTCACTCATAGTGCAAAAATATGGCGGGACCTCGGTCGGAACCATCGACCAGATCAAACGCGTGGCCCAGAGGATCGCCGAGGTGGAAAAATCCGGCAAAGACATCGTGGTGGTGGTTTCCGCCATGGCCGGGGAAACCGACAAGCTGCTGAAAATGGCCAAGGAAATTTCCTCCGCCCCTCAGCAGCGGGAGGTCGATCTTCTGCTTTCCTCCGGCGAACGGATTTCATGCGCTCTGTTGACCATTGCCTTAAACGAGATCGGTTGCCCTGCGGTTTCGATGACCGGACGGCAGATCGGACTGCAAACCGACAACACGCATACCCGCGCGAGAATCAAGCAAATCGATGGAGAACGGTGTAAACATTATTTGCAGAATAATCACGTCGTGGTCGTCGCCGGGTTCCAGGGCATCAACGAGCACGGAGATGTCACCACCCTAGGACGCGGAGGCTCGGACACGTCCGCCGTTGCGTTAGCCGTCGCATTGAAAGCCGAACAGTGCGAGATCTATACCGATGTGGACGGGGTCTACACCGCCGACCCGCGAGTGGTTCCGGACGCGCGCAAACTGGACACCATCTCCTATGAAGAAATGCTGGAAATGGCCAGTTTAGGCGCAAAGGTTCTACAGATCCGTTGCGTGGAATTTGCCAAGAAGTACAATATGCCTCTCATCGTGAGGTCCTCATACAATAACAACCCAGGAACCTTGATCTCCGAGGAGGATCCGAAAATGGAACAACCGGTCGTTTCCGGAATCATGTACGACAAAAATCAGGCCAAGATCACGGTCAAGGAGGTTCCCGATCAGCCGGGCATTGCCGCCAAACTGTTTAAAGCGCTGGCGGAAGCCTCGGTGTCGGTGGACATGATCATTCAAAATATCAGCGAGGAAGGACATACGGACATTTCCTTCACGGTCACCACCGAACATTTGACCGATGCCATGGCTGAAGTCAATCGGGTGGACCGTGAAATCAAAGCGGCCAAAATCACATCCGACAGTGACATCTGCAAAATCTCCATTGTCGGGGCGGGGATGAAAAGTCATTCAGGCATCGCGGCCACCATGTTCCAAACGCTTTCGAAAGAGAACATCAACATCATGATGATCAGCACATCCGAAATCAAGGTCTCCTGTGTGATCGACGAAAAGTACACCGAACTGGCCACCCGCTCCCTGCACGAGGCTTTTGGCTTAAAATCGGAGCCGGTCCCGGTTTCCGGTCAGGGGGCTTCCGAAAAAAAAATGAAAGCGTTATAGACTCATGCGATTGATTAAAATATACGACACAACCTTAAGAGACGGTTCTCAATCGGAAGATGTGTCCTTCACCGTGGAAGACAAAATTCGCATTGCCCACAAGCTGGACGAATTTGGAGTTCACTATATTGAAGGCGGATGGCCGGGGTCCAATCCCAAGGACATGGAATTTTTTGAAAAGGTCCGGCACGCCACCTTGAAAAATTCAAAAGTAGTGGCATTTGGAAGCACCCGTTATCCGGGAAAGACCGTCGAGGAAGACAGCAATATCCAACATCTCCTCAAGGCGGAAACGGAGGTGATCACCATCTTCGGAAAATCCTGGGACCTGCATGTAGAGGCCGCATTGTCCACGGATCAGGATGAAAATCTCCGCATGATCACTGAAAGCCTGACTCATTTAAAAAAACACAGCGGGGAAGTGATATTTGACGCGGAACATTTTTTCGACGGCTATAAATGCAACCCGGAATACGCAATGAAAGTGGTTGCGGAAGCCGAATCGGCAGGCGCCGACTGGATCGTTTTGTGCGACACCAATGGCGGCTCTCTTCCCTGGGAAATCAGCAAAATTTTCGAAGAAGTGAAACGGTCGGTGAACGTGGGTCTCGGAATTCACTGTCATAACGATTCCGAACTTGCCGTGGCCAATTCCCTGAAAGCCGTGGAAAGCGGCGCCGGGCAGGTTCAGGGAACCATCAACGGTTATGGAGAACGCTGCGGCAACGCCAATCTCGTGTCCATCATCCCCAATCTGAAACTCAAAATGGGATTGGATTGCGTGACCGACGAGCAGATGAAGAACCTGAAAGAAGTATCTTCCTTTGTGGATGAACTGGCCAACAAAGCCCATTGGAACCACCAGCCATATGTCGGGCAAAGCGCGTTTGCCCATAAGGGCGGAATCCATGTGAGCGCCATTCAGAAGAACCGTCTCACTTACGAACACATCGACCCGGAAGCCGTCGGCAATCGCCAGCGCATCCTGATCTCCGACCTGTCGGGAAAAAGCAATATCGTTTTCAAGGCGAAGGAATTCGGTATCGATGTCAACGGCAGCGACCCGAAAGTCCGAAAAATTCTCGACAATTTAAAGGCCCTGGAGAATCTGGGGTACCAGTACGAGGGTGCGGAAGGGTCTTTCGAATTATTGATGCACGACGCGTTGGGCGACAAAGAAATTTTCTTTGATTTCGTCGGATTCCGGGTCATCGTTGAAAAACGCCAGGAGGACGAGGAGCCGATTTCCGAAGCCACCGTCAAAGTCCGTGTCAACGGCGTTCTGGAAGTGACTGCCGCCGAAGGAACGGGACCGGTCAATGCTTTGGACAAGGCCATCAAAAAAGCGTTGATCAGATTTTATCCCGAACTTGAAGAAGTTAATTTATTCGACTACAAAGTGAGAATCCTCGATGAAAAAAAAGGCACCCGTTCCAAAATCCGGGTGTTGGTGGAGTCCGGGGACCATCATTCCAAATGGGGCACGGTCGGGGTTTCGGAAAACATCATCGAAGCCAGCTGGCAGGCCCTCATCGACGGCATCGAATACAAACTCAACTCCTTTTCTAAAAACAAGACACCCTCCTAGGTTCGCTCCTGACCGGGCCATTCCTGCGCGAATCTCTGGGCCAAGCACACTCACACCCTCTGGTTTTTCAATCCTTTTCTCGGAAGAGGGCGGCCAGAAACCACCAAAACTATTGATTTTAAAAGAGTTATTGGATAAACTGGTGGTATGCAAAGCTCCAATTCAAACCCTAAATCCGCTCCATCTCAAACTTCGATTTTGCCGGGGAAAAGCTTTTTTCCCTCAGCGGTTCCTGGCCTTACTTTATCGATAGTCACCGTTATCCTTCTTGCCGGCATCGGGTGGTTGGGATTCTCCTCCGTGGAACGGGAAATGAAGGACAACTTGAGCAAACAACTGCAAGCCATTCTTTCCTCAAACGTGGAATCTCTTAACTTCTGGATTAAAGAAAAAAAATTAGATGCGGAGGTTCTAGCCAGCCAACCGGAAATCAGGGAAAAACTAATTTCCCTGATAAATATTGCAAAAAAAGAGGATTTACCCGCAACGATTCTAAAACAAACTGAAGAACTCAAATGGCTGCGTGAACATTTAGGCAACGCCTGCAAAAAATATGGTTTTGTTGGGTTTGTCGTTTTGGACCCCACCGGGTTTCAAGTCGGCTCTTATTTGGACGACGCCCTAGGCAAACGCCAATTGATCCAACGTTCGGATTTTTTTTACCGGTCCCTGCAAGGCGATACCGTGGTGTCTCACCCATTTCCCGGTGAAGTGGACCTGCCGGACAACCAGGGAAATTGGCAGCCCGATAGACCCACTATGTTCACTTCCGCACCGATATTGAATGACTCCGGAAATGTGATGGGAGTTCTGGCTTTTCGTTTTCGCCCTGAGATGGAGTTCACTCATATGTTGGAGGTCAGCCGTTTTGGAAAAACGGGAGAGTCTTACGCTTTCAACATCGAAGGACTTATGCTGACTCACAGCCGTTTTCTCGATCAATTAAAAAAGCAAAGGCTGCTTCCGAATGATATAGATACTTCCGCTATCTTAAATGTTCAATTGCGGGAGCCGAGAAAAAAATCAAGCCCGAAAGCAAATTTCCAATGGCAAAGGAAAAAACCTTCCCCCCTGACTCGAATGGCGGCCAGCGCCGTGAAAGGCGAATCGGGGGTGGATGTGAATGGTTACTTCGGCTACCGGGGAGTTCAGGTAGTAGGCGCTTGGATATGGCTTCCCGGCCAATATATGGGAATAGCCACAGAAATCGAAGCGCCGGAAGCCTTTGGGCCGCTTTATGCCATCTCCAGAGGGTTTCTCGCGGTTTTAGGCCTGTTGGCAGTGGCCACTTTGATTGCTTTTTTGATGCACCTTTTCCAAATGCGCCTGCAAAAAGAGAAAAACCTTGCGAATAAACACGTAAGGGAAACAGAAAAAAAAATAAAAAGCCTGGCAAAATTTCCCTCGGAAAACCCCAATCCTGTCCTTCGTATCGCGGGAGATGGGAAATTGCTCTATGCCAACGCACCCGCGTTCACTCTGCTCAATGACATGACAATTCAAGTGGGCGATCTGGTTTTTCCTGAATTTCAGGCAAACGCTGCCTACGCCCTTTCTTCTAAATCCATTCAGGAAATAGCCACCCAGGTTGGCAAGCGGACATTTCTCCTGCAATGGGTCCCGATTTTAAACGAGGGTTACGTCAACATCTATGCTCAGGACATCACAGAACGTAAGGAAGCCGAGGAGAAACTTCTAACCTATGCAAAACTGCGGGTGGCCATAAATAAGCTCAGCCAATTAGCGTTGTCAGGGCCGGACTTTCAGGAGTTGATGGACCATGCAGTCCATCTTCTCAGTCAAACCATAGATCTGGAGTTTTCCAACGTACTAAAATTTATCCCTGAAGATCACTATTTTCTTTTGCAAGCCGGTCGTGGATGGAAAGAAGGCTTGGTGGGCAAAACCAGGATTCCGGGTGATATGGGATCTCAGGCGAATTATATCTTAAAAACCAATGGCCCGGTGGTGGTTACGGATTTAAAACACGAAAGCCGCTTTCGAAGTCACCCGTTTTTATTGGACCATGGAATCGTCAGCGGCATGAGCGTCACCATTCATTCAGGAGCCCGGGTGGTCGGCATCCTCGGTGGGCACACTCGAAGAGCACGGGTATTCAAGAATGATGAGATTAATTTTCTTCAATCCATGGCAAATATTTTAGGAAGTGCGATGGAACGCAAGGATGCTGAGGAAAAGCTGGAGCAGAAAGCCTGGGAACTGGAACGCAGCAACCAGGAACTGGAGGATTTTGCTTTCATTGCTTCGCACGATTTGCAGGAACCACTTCGCAAGGTGATGCTTTTTGGGGACAGGATCAAAAGCACCTATCCCTCCAGCGGAGACGATCGGGGAAAAGACTATATCGACCGGTTACAAAAATCGATGTATAAAATGCAGGACTTCATTCGCGATCTTCTGGAATATTCCAGGGTCACCCGTTCCCAGGGTCAATTTACCGTAGTGAGGCTGGAAGACATCGTTGAAGAAAGCTTGGGCAATTTAGAAGAACAAATAAAGCGAACTCAGGGGGTGGTTGAAGTTCTCGCCCTGCCATCCGTAACAGGAGATCGGTTTCAGCTCGGGCAGTTGATCCAAAACCTCATTTCCAACGCTTTGAAATATTCCAAAGAAAACGTGACCCCGGAAATTAAAATCAGGGCTTTAAGCCATGGCAATAGCGCATGGGATATTCGAGTCGAAGATAATGGCATTGGAATGGATCCAAAATACTTCAACAAGATTTTTAAGCCCTTTGAACGCTTGCATTCGAACGACCGCTATGGCGGCACCGGAATCGGACTGGCGATCTGCGCCAAGGTGTTGACCCGGCATAGCGGAACCATCCGGGTTGAGAGCGAGCTGGGCAAAGGTTCCACGTTTATCCTCACTCTGCCAAAAATTCAGGCCACGGCCTCCCCTTCAAAAATAATCCAGGAAACAGAAACTCTATCCAGATAAATCTATAGAGCCGTTCGCAGCCACGTATCGAGCATTTTACGGTACAAGGCACGGACCTGCCCTGTGATTTCATCATAATCAACAAGAAGCGCATCCGCCTGTTGATCAACCTTCTTTCCTTCATAACCTAACAACCTGGAAAGAGCCGCCAGCGAAAACTTATCTTTTGGAAGATGATTGGAAGAAGAGATGCCGACGATACGCAGAGCGCATTCCAGGTTTCTTAAAAATACATAGTATTCCGACATCTGGTCCACGGCCTTTTGATCGAGAATTCCATACGCGGCAACGACTTTTAATACGTCGAGCATATTGGTACAGCGTAGCTTCGGGTTCTGATAGCCATGCATCAATTGCAAAATCTGCAGAGAAAATTCGATATCCACCAGACCGCCAAAGCCAAGCTTGATGTTTTTGCCCTTCGTCGATTCTTTTGCCAGTTCCTTTTCCATGCGTTCCCGCAAACGGGAAATTTCGATCAAAGATCCATATTCAAATTTTTTCCGGTAAGCAAATTCGTGGGCGACTTTAAGAAACTTTTCTCCCAGAGTCGCGTTTCCCGCGACAAAGCGCGCCCGTGTCATCGCCTGTTGTTCCCAGATCCGGGCACGGGTTTTAAAATATTCTTCATAGCCTTTGACCGAAAGGGCGAGATCCCCCCTGCTGCCGTCGGGCCTGAGATCGGTATCGACTTTGTAGGCGTAACCAGCCGAGGTCATTTCCGAAGTCAGTTGATAAATCAATTGCGAGTAGCTCACATAGTGCGCAATCAATTCCGCTGGCGTAAGAGGAGACTCCGAAAACTGCGGCTCATCGTAAACAAAAATAATATCGAGGTCCGATCCAAAGTTCAGCTCTCCGCCGCCCAATTTTCCCAAACCGAAGATGGCGAAATCGTTGGGAAGCGCGTCCGATGATTTGCCATTCAGTTCCTGATAGGCCAAGTCGGCAACAATTTGCAGATACGAATCGGCCAGCGAAGAAAGATCGGCCAGCGTCCCCATCAGATCGGCCTCTTTGATCAGGTAGCGAATTCCTATTCTCAGTTCCTCGCCTTGTTTGAGACGGCGAAGAGCGATTTTTTTTGCGTCAAAATTCTTACAGGACTTCAAGACCCGCGTCCAATCTTCATCGACTTGTTCCGGGGGTTTATAGCGGTAAATGGACTCCTGGTCCATGAAAATATCAACGAGATCCGGTTGTTTTATCAGAGTTTGAGAAAGCAAATCGCTGCTTCCAAACAAAATGATCAAAAGCTCGAGGAATTTGCCCGTGGAATTAAAAAGGTTCAAATAGGTTTCCCGGGCGCCGCTGGCATCGACAAATTTAACAAGGTTTTCAACGGCTGAATCGGGTTTGGGAACACCAACGCTGAGAGCCAGGATTCGGGGAAGAACGGAATAAAAACTTTGAATGCTTTTTTCAGTGGGATGAGAAAATTGCGGTCCATCCCGCAACGATTCTAAAAACCGGGCGATCCGCTCGGGATCGGCAAAACCCCTTTCTTCCAATTGGTCTACCGCGAGCCATTCTTCTTTCAATAATTTTCGCTCCGATTCTTTAGAAGCAATTTGAGTCGCTTCCTGTCTCGCTTCCTCAACAAACAAATTGGCAAACATATTGCCAACAAATCGCGTATGACGGTCAAATTCGCCGAGCAACCGCTCGACCAGAACCTGCGGGCGATCTCCCGTCAGCCGCATTTTTCTGGCCAGAACGGCAAGTTGGACATCATCCTTTGGCAATACATGGGTTTGCAAACCAAAAGAAATTTGCACACGGTTTTCCAAATTCCGCAAGAAAATATACGCCTGCCGGAGGTTTTCATAATCCTCCGCCGTCAAATATTGACATTCTCGCAACCGCTCCATTAACTTTAGTGTGGGAATCACCCGCAGGGTCTCGTCTCGGCCGCCAAACAATAGTTGATAGGCCTGGACGGTAAATTCGACTTCGCGGATGCCGCCAAACCCGAGCTTGATATCACCCTTGCCGATTTTCTTACCTTTCAGGTGCGCATTGATTTTGTTTTTCATGGCCTTGATTTCTTCAATCGCCGAGAAATCGAGACTTCGCCTGTAGATAAAAGGGGACAATAGAGAAAAGAATTCCTGGCCCAGGGGAATGCTCCCGGCACAAACACGAGCCTTTAAAAGAGCTTGCCGTTCCCAGGTCCGCCCCCAGGATTGATAATAGATCTCACAACTTGCAAGCGAATTGGCGATTTCTCCACTAGGCCCTTCCGGGCGAAGATCAAGATCCACACGAAACACGTTGCCTTCCGAGGTGATCTCGTGAATGGTTTTAGTGACCAACTGCGCCAGCTTGGTGAAGTATTCGTGATTGCTCAGGCGTACGGTGGAGTGTCCGGATTCTTCCTCCGGCTGGGTCTCTCCCTTGCTGGATGTATAAATATAGATGAGATCGATGTCTGAGCTGAAATTGAGCTCACTGCCCCCCAGCTTGCCCATTCCGAGAATGGTGAATTCCGAGACCTTCCAGTTTCCGTCGGCATCCTGATAGTAAGGAATTCCATATTTTTTTTCACACTCCTTGTCGGCATAGTCATAGGCGATCTGCAGGCAGACATCCGCCAGATTGGAAATATCCCCCACCGTTTCCTGCATCTCCGCCTTTCCCAACAGGTCGCGCAACCCAATGCGAATGTATTCTCTTTTTTTAAATCGTCGCAAAAGACGGGGCACATCTTCTGAATGGCCTTCGGACATCTCATGAAAATCCCGCATGAGAGCATCCTTCGACCGTCGTTTATTTAAGATATCCGGATGCTTCAACCAGTCAAAATGAGAAGGTTCCTTAAGGAGAGTGTCCGTTAGAATTTGACTGCCTGAAAAAAGAGTGATCAGCGCATGGAGAAGGTCAGGGCTTTCCGTAAGAAAAGTATATAAATAATTTTTGTCGTGAATTTTATCCGCAAACCGTTCGAAGTTGGTCAAGGCCAGATCGGCATTGTAGGACTGGGAAACCAACTCCATTAACGCAGGGAAAAAACCAGGCAGCAGTCTGGAAAAATTTGCCTGTGCAGATAATACCCCGAGTGTCTTCCAGGCTTTTTCCACATCTTCAAACCCAAAATTTTTGAGTTCAGCAATCCCATCCGAAGGGCAGGAAAGTCCTTGATACAGAGATTGCAACCAATCGGGCTTGATGTTCGTACCCTCCAAATCGGACACTAAAAAAATGAACAAGTTCCTGTTAACAACAAAAGGTGATGCTGGCCCCTAGAACAACTCCCCTTGAAACACGGTCACCGCTTGCCCTCCAAGTAAGACCCGACCCCCATTCAAAGAAACCCGCACAAAACCACCACGCGATGACGCCTGGTAACCCAGCAATTCTTGCCTGCCCAGCCTAATAGCCCAGAAAGGCCCTAAGCTGCAATGCGCGGAACCCGTCACCGGGTCTTCATCGATCCCGGCGGCCGGCGCAAAAAACCGGGAGACAAAATCGAAATCTTTCGAATCCGCCCTGCTGGTCACACTGATCCCTCTTGCGGGAAATCTTTTTAACGCCTTTAAATCGGGCGTCAGTGCGCGAACCTGCGATTCCGATTCGACCTCCACCAGATAGTCCGTTCCATCCCAGCCGGTAAATTTTCCATGCCCTCCAAGCGCCTCCAGCAAACCCTTCGGCGCTTGAATTTTTTCAACGGTGTTTGCCGGGAAATCCAGCTCAATCCATTCGCCTTTAAGACGCGCTGTCAACCGGCCGCTTTTTGTATCGAACCGGGCCGGCTGTTCTGGCTTCAATATGCCCGACTCCCACAATGCATGCGCACTCGCCAACGTTGCATGCCCGCATAGATCCACCTCCGTCGTGGGCGTGAACCAGCGCAAATGAAAAGCCTCGGCATCCGGAACCAGAAAAGCGGTTTCGGATAGATTCATCTCTTCGGCGAGATGTTGCATCCATTTCTCATCCCGTGGCTCATCCAGAATACAAACCGCCGCCGGATTGCCTTTAAAAGGTTCCGAAGTGAAAGCATCCACTTGAATTATTTTTGCACCCACTATTTTTTATCCCTAAAGTGGCGCCATAAAAATCCACTAGAAAAAACGCACTTTTCCCAGGTTACCTGATTATAACCTGAACAAAAAAGCCCCTTGGGGATATTCCCAAGGGGCCGGCAAACTTTTTCTGAACCCTGAACAAAAGCCAATCGCTTCGGTTAAACGTCGTAATACATTTTGAATTCCATGGGATGAGGCCGTAACCGAAGGTTGGCGATATCATTTTCCCGTTTGTAATCGATCCATTGATCGACGACATCCTGAGTGAACACATCTCCTTTGAGAAGGAAATCGTGGTCCTCTTCCAAGGCAGTTAACGCCTCATCCAGCGAATGGGGAAGAGTGGGAATTCCCGCGAGCTCTTCCGGACCCAACGCATAAATATTTTTATCAAGCGGTTCACCGGGGTCGATTTTATTTTCAATACCGTCCAGCCCCGCCATGAGCATGACTGAAAAAGCCAAGTACCCGTTGCACGAGGGATCGGGGTAACGCACCTCCACCCGTTTGGCCTTCGGGCTCGGAGAATACATGGGAATCCGACAGGCCGCACTGCGGTTGGAGCTGGAATAGGCCAGATTGACGGGAGCCTCAAACCCTGGAACCAACCGTTTGTAGGAATTGGTAGTGGGCCCCGTAAAAGCACAGATGGCGCGTGAATGTTTTAGGATTCCGCCAATATAGTGGAGGCCCATTTCACTGAAACCCGCATAACCGTTGCCCGCAAAAAGGGGTTTGCCATCCTTCCAGATACTTTGATGGACGTGCATTCCCGATCCGTTATCTCCATACAAGGGTTTGGGCATGAAGGTGGCGGTTTTGTTATGTTGTTTGGCGACGTTTTTGACGATGTATTTATACCATTGCAAATTATCCGCGCATTTGACCAGAGGAGAAAAACGCATGTCTATTTCACACTGTCCACCCGTGGCAACTTCGTGATGATGGCACTCCATGGAAATTCCTACCTGCTCCATCAACAGCACCATTTCCGTACGAATATCCTGCAGGCTGTCCCCAGGAGATACCGGGAAATAGCCTTCCTTATGACGAGGCTTATGACCTAGGTTCGGGCCTTCATCGCGTCCGGTATTCCAGGTTCCTTCTACAGAGTCCACTTGATAAAACGATTGGTTAGCGCCCATATCATAGCGAACGTCATCGAAAATAAAAAACTCAGCTTCCGGACCAAAATAAGCCGTGTCACCAATGCCAGTGGACTTCAGGTAGGCTTCGGCTTTTTGCGCAATATTCCGGGGGTCGCGGGTGTATTTTTCCTTGGTGATCGGGTCGACAATATTACAGAGCAAACTCACTGTGGGAGCCGCCATGAAAGGGTCCATCATGGCAGTCGCAGGATCGGGAATAACCAGCATGTCGCTGGCGTTGATCGCCTGCCATCCACGGACACTGGAGCCATCGAACCCCAGTCCTTCATCAAAGAGATGCTCCTCAAACTCACTGACGGGAACCGTAAAATGCTGCCACGTGCCCAGAAGGTCCATAAATTTCATATCCACCATTCGGGCATTATTTTTCTTCGCCAAATCCACCGCTTCCTTGGGGGTCATCGAGCCCTCCTTTTACAAAATAGTTTGATAAAAACCAATACAATGATTATCGGTAAATTTTTATTCTGGGTCTCCGCTTTCAGGAAGCGGGCGCCATCAATCGAATTCAGTCTGTCAGGGAGTTACAGGAAAGGAAAATACCGTATTTTTCAGTGAACGGCAAGTGTTGCTTTAAATCGCTTCTTCGCCTCTCTCTCCAGTCCGGATACGGATGGTATCCTGCAGGTCAGTCACAAAGATCTTTCCGTCGCCGATTCTTCCCGTTTGGGCGGCGGACATAATGGTATTGATCACATCTTCCACCTGACCGTCGCTGATGATGATTTCCAGCTTGATTTTAGGAAGAAAATCAACGACATATTCGGCGCCGCGGTACAATTCGGTGTGCCCTTTTTGGCGGCCAAATCCCTTAACTTCGCTCACCGTGATACCCTTGACCCCGATCTCATTTAACTTATCTTTCACTTCGTCGAGCTTGAACGGTTTAATAATGGCTTCCACCTTCTTCATAAATTTTTCCCCTTTTTTCACACCCGAGATTCTAATATCTGGCCTGGGCAACAAAATCTCCACATTTTTATTAAACGAGTACCACTTCCCAAAAGTCACCAAACAGGCTAAGTTTCACAAAGAGCATCCTTTCCCCGGACCCTGTGTCCCGAAATTACTTTCGGAGTATTGAGACCCCAAAATGGTAGTTTCCCTTGTTACATGATATTCAATTATCATGCCAACAGAGAAAACCCTGAAAGCCGGAATAAAACTCTAAATAACTATTTTTTAATGGGTTTTAAAATAACCGGAACTATACCTTATTGGGCAGAGATTTTCAATTGCTAGAATTGCCCGGTTTTTAATCAGTCGATCAAAAAAATGACAAAAAATGAGGCTGTTTTTAGGCCGGCGATTCGCAGTCCGATGTAAGTTGGTTCAGACTATTTTCCAGTTCCTGCTGTTTTTCCCGAAGAGCGGGCTCACCACCTTGGCGGCCAATGTGCAGGGGGTTGCCAAATTTCACCGTGCAACGAGCAAAAGGCAGAGGCAGGATAAAACGGTCCCAACTGTTGAGAACCCATTTGTGCCGGGCCGAAAATGCCAGAGGGATCACCTGGGTTTCTGTCATTCCGGCGATTTGCAGGAGTCCCGGTTGCACTTTTAAACGGGGTCCACGCGACCCGTCGGCAATGATGGCAATGTTTCCCTGCCGCCTCAGCACCTTGATCAGTGACCGGGCGGAGGGGACCGCTTTTTTAAAGGAGGATCCGCGAATCACCGAATATCCCATCAATTGTGCCAGACGCGCCAGAATATCCCCGTCCTGACTGGGGCTGATCAACAGGTACAAATCGGGCAGTTTGCGGCAATGATAAAAAATATAGAAAATCTGCCCATGCCACAGGGTGAGAATATATCGCCCGCTCTTCCCCCGGATATATCTTTCGCCTTCCGGATTTTTGTTGTTTATCCGGAGTGTGAAGCACCAAAGATGGAAGACGACAAATAAAAAATAGGGGATCAAATAATTATTGAGAAATTTTTTCATGTCCGGCAGGCTGATCGAGATACTGGCATATGCTTTCCGCCACACGTTTCATCACTCCAGGTTCTCCCAGAGATTCGCGAATTTTTAGAAGCCGCGATTTCACCGCTTTCAACCGTTCAGGGTTATTGAGAAGGTCCACCGCTTCCTGTTTGATGTTCTCGGCATTCGCTTCTCCCTGAATCAATTCGGCAGCCACCGGTTCCCCGGCGACAATATTGACCAGGCCGATCATCTCCGTGTCGATCAGGATTCTCGCCAGATAATAAGTGATCGGGTTGAGCTTGTAAACGATCACCATCGGACACCCCAGTATTCCTGCCTCCAGTGTGGCAGAACCGGACGCGATGATGACAAAGTCACAACAATTCATGACATCGTAGGTTTTTCCGGTGACGAGGCGAATGTCTAATGGGTTTCCGTTTAATTTCTGACGTATCATTTCAGGATCAATAGAGTCCGCAATTGGTAAGACAAACTGGCAATTTGACAATTCCTTTTGAATCTTTTCAGCCGCTTCAACCATCACCTGCAACAGAGACTGTATTTCATTTTTGCGGCTGCCCGGAAGCAAACCAATGATTTTTTTACCGGAGTCCAGACGAAATTCCTTACACGCAACTTCCTTTTCCATACTTGGAAACACTTTGTCGGCAAAAGGATGACCTAAAAACTCGGCGTCCACACCGGCATCGAGGTACAGGCTCTCCTCAAATGGCAGAACCACAAACATGCGGTTGACGGTTTCACGAATCTGTTTGATCCGCCCTTTGCGCCAGGCCCAGATTTGCGGACTGATAAAATAAAACACCGGAACGTTCGCCCGTTTGCACAACTTGGCCAGACGCAGATTCAGCGTAGGGTAATCGATGAGGATAGCGGCATCGTAGCTTCCTGAAGATATCTCCGCGGCCAGCTTGCGGTAAACTTTGATATAGAGCGGCAATTCTCCCAGAATTTCGATGGCGCCAACGGCTCCCATCCGTTCGATGTCAAAAAATGTATCCACCCCTTCGGAACGCATTTTCTTTCCACCCATACCAAAAAACCGACTGTCGGGATGCAGCAAATTGAGAGCTTCCACCAAGTGGCTTCCATGGAGATCCCCGGAAGCTTCCCCGGCGACAATAAGTATGCGATAGGATTTTTTCGACATTCAGTTTTTCGTAATTTATGGGAATACAAAAGAGACCTGAAACCAGGCATCAGACACAAATCACCGACAATCCGGCCCGATCGGCCATCTCCACAACCCTTGCCTGATCGACCATCATCACCCGTTCCGCTTCCAGAGCCAAAACCCTGGCCCCGCCTTTTATGAGTCCCTCAATGGTTTTCGGCCCCACTCCCGGACTGTCAAAGCGGTAATCCTGATCGGTTCGACTGACCTTGACGACCACGGCGCTTTCCTTCGCCAGGGAGCATCCTCTTTCAATCGTACGGTCGGTCCCCTCGATCGCTTCCACAGCGATAACCGTCTTATTAGAAACCACCAGGGTTTGACCGATTTCCATGTCCGCCAGTTTTTTTGCGATCGGCAACCCAAACTCGACATCTTCCATTTCACTTTTGGAGGGCGGACGGCGCGATAAAATTTTCCGCGCGGGAAAAATTTCCCTTAAAAATTCACGTTGGTCAAGCACCTGGAACCCTTCCTTGTTCATTTCTTCGATGACTCCAAGCATGAGGGTTTTGTCTTCTTTATTTTTTAAATTCTTCAGAAACTTCAGCGTCCGCATATCGAACATCTGAAGGCGGAAAATAACACTTTTATCCACCTTTCCGAGGATCAACACATCCCGAATGCTTTCCTCTTTCAAGGTGCTTATTATTTTTGAAGTCTTACCGAGGCCGATGGAGTAGGATTTCTCGGCAAAGGGGGCCAGTTGCGCCTGAATGTCATCTGTGAACCCGATGGATACGAGCCGGGCACCATTTTTTGATGCCTTACGCGCAAAATAGATGGGAATCTCGCCGGCACCGGCAATGAGGCCAATGCGCAACGGTTGGAGGTTGCTCATGCACCCGGTTTATTTCCAAGCTGATTGTAATTCTCGAGGATGTTCAAGGCGATCTCCAGAGAATAAAGCTCGCTGTCGACTCCCACTTTCCGGGGACTTCCATTTTTAGCGCAGTCGATGAAATGCTGGAGTTCCAGCTTGAGCGGATTTTCCTTATGAACAAAAATACGTTCCACCAGGGATTCCTGCTTGTACCTGAGCGATCCTTTACTGAGTTGATGCTCTGAGGAAGACTGCCTGTGAACATATATTTCCTGGTCGGTGTAGTCCAAAAGAACGTAAGAATCCTTCTGCGTGACTGAAAGGGTTCTTTCTTTATTCTGCGATGCGCGGCTGGCGACAATGCTTGCTATGCATCCGTTTTCAAATTCCAGTTGCACGCTCACTAAATCATCTTTCTTGGAAAAAACAGATGTCCCCAGCACGTGAGTTTTTACAACCTTGGAATTGATGAGGTTTAGAATAATATCAATATCGTGGATCATGACGTCAAGCACGACCCCATCATCCTTGATCCGTTCATTAAAAGAACTCATCCGCTTGCATTCCACATAAATCGGATCGGACACAATTTTATGAAGTTCCTGAACCGCACCGTTGAACCGCTCGATATGGCCAACATGAAGGGTCAACCCTTTATCAGTTGCAAGGTCAAAAAGTTCTCTCGCCTGGTCCAGGTTATCGGCGCAAGGTTTCTCCAGAAGCGCATGGGTTCCTGCAATAAGAGAATCTTTGGCAACGGAATAATGCAATGAAGTGGGAACGGCAATGACAACCACATCCACTTTTTCGAAGATATCCCGGTAGTCGGTATAATAAGAACAACCAAAGTTTTTGGCGATGGAGCGGGCCCGGTCCTCATCAATATCCACCACCCCGACAAGGGTGACTTCACTCATTTCCGATAAGACACCGACATGATACTCTCCCATTTTGCCCACACCGATAACGCCTGCTTTGACCTCACCCATTATTTCGTAATTCCTCGCGATGATTGTTTTATGAAGTGGATAAGATATCGAATTTCGTCCAGCATTTCAATTTCTGCTTCGATTTTTTCAATGGCCTGCGACGTATTGTGCTCGGGATCCAGCAGAATCTTCAATGCTTTTTTCAAGGCGGCCCTTACCGGAGGTTTTACATCCCGCCTCCTAAGGCCCACCGAATTGGTACTGACCAACCGGGCCGGTGCGCCTTCGACAAGGGAAAAGGGTAGAATATCTTTACTGACAGCGGCTTTACCGCCCACCATCGCAAACTTTCCGATGCGGACAAATTGATGCACCCCCACCTGACCGGATACAAACGCGTGGTCTTCCACTTCAACATGCCCCGACAACCCGGTATAATTTACGATCACAACGTGGTCACCTATTTGGCAGTCGTGCGCGACATGCACGTAGTTCATGAGCATGCAGTGATCGCCAATCTTCGTCTTCTGGGATTCCTTCGCCCCACGGTGAATGGTCACGAATTCGCGAATGACCGTACCATCGCCGATTTCCACAGATGAGGAAATGTCCCTAAAGTTCAAAATCTGCGGATCGCCCCCAATAGAGGCGCCTTGAAAAATCCGGCAATCGCGGCCGATCACCGAATTTTGAAAGACCACAACGTGGGAGCCGATTTCGGTGTCGTCGCCAATGGTCACATTGGGCCCGAGAATTGAAAACGCCCCTACGGAAACATTTTTACCCAAAGACACACGCGAATCGATCTCAGCACTCTTATGAATTGTCACCTTAAACGACTCTGAGAGGTTGCTCTTTGATGAAGAAGTCCAAACCCGCCGGGAACACACACGTGGTGGGGACGGTAGGGATAATAGCAATCAATAGGGGGTTCTATTCAGTTTTCCCCAACATCGCCTGTAAAGTGCATTCAGTAGCCAGCGTCTCGCCGACGTAGGCCTCAGCTTGAAACCGGAATATAGTTCCTCTCTGTTTGAGCTTGTTCAATTCCAACCGTAACTGATCCCCCGGAACCACAGGTTTGCGGAATTTGGCGCCGTCGATCCCCGTAAAAAAAACGGAACCATGCCCTTCTTTCTTAAGAATTTTTAGGGCCAGAATGCACGCGACCTGGGCCAGAGCTTCAATGATCAACACTCCCGGCATCACTGGATACTCGGGGAAATGCCCTTGGAAAAAGGGCTCATCGGCAGTCACGTTCTTGATCCCCACAATTCGGGATTCCATATCACACTCAGTCACTCGATCGACCAACAAAAAAGGATAGCGATGGGGAATGATGCGTTTAATTTCATTTATGTCCATCATGGCAAAAAATAAATCTACAAAGAGGTGTTAGGTAAATATGAATTTTTTAAATCGCAACCCATCCGGGCTTTATTATTGATTGCAACCCCAAAAGTTCTCGTATCAGCCCGGTTCATTCTCGGCAAATTTATTTGTATTTCATATCGTAGGCTTTGACAGCCAAATTGGTGAGGTCGTTTCCCTGGTCGTGGTAGAGAACCGATTTTTTCTCTAATATCATGGTGTATTTACGGTCTTTGCCTAATTTTTGGATGACTTCTATCATTTGTTGTAAAAATTTCCGGGTCATTTCTTTTTCTTTTTTTCCGAATTCATTGTTTTGGTCTTCCACGTAGCGCTCGAACGCGACTTTTTCTTTTCTGAAGTCATCTTCCTTCTTCTTCTTTAGTTTCGGGTCCAAAATAAAACTTTGCTTATTCAGATCCTCTAACATCTTTTTGATCTTTTTTTCTTTTTTGGAAATCAAACCTTTTTGCTGTTGAAAATTGGCTTTGAAAGCAGCGAATCCCTTTTTCCAATCTTTGGTACTGGAGATAGCCTTCTGAACATCAATAAAACCAATTTTTGATTCCGCGGCCATCGCCGTATTCAGTGTCAACAACCATGCCAATGCCGTGATCGACAAAAGGCAGCCAAGCTTTTTCCTGAACTGAATCATTATGAACTGCATGAATATTGTCCCTCTAAAAATAGAAATACTGGATGGTAATAAACTAAGGACCTCAAACGTTTACTGTTTTTTCTTTCTACCGATCCTCCTGGATAAAGACCGGCTCATTATCATATTTGAATGGCTTGCGGCGTTCCTAAAAAGAACTGCCGGCAGTGAAATGAAACTCCGCTAAGTCCTCACCGTCTTCCTGGTCAAGCTTGATCCCATAGGCAAAACCAACAGGCCCGAAGGGGCTTAAGAAACGCAATCCCGCACCAATGCTATGCCGCATTTCCGCCAGGTCGATATTTTTTCCGGTTGTGGAAAGGTCGATACCATTTCCATAAACATTGCCCCGGTCATAGAACACAAAACCGCGGAAGGACTTGGAAAAGGGGTACTGAAGTTCAAAGTTGAACAACAGCGCTTGCGATCCGCCAACGGGATCCCCGGTGGCATTTTTGGGACCGACGTCACGAATGTCAAAACCTCTCAAACTGTTGGCGCCTCCCATAAAAAACCGTTCAAACGCAGGAAGGGTATCGCCGTTATAATCTTCCGCATAATTGAATTCTGCATGAAAGGCCCCCACCAGCTTCCCAATTATGGGGCGATAATACGTAAATTCATATCCGGTTTTGACGAAATCTGAGCCGCCGAGAGGCCCCCCCGCAAATTCAAATCGTACCACATGCCTCATTCCCTTGGAAGGGTTTAAAAAATCGTCCCTTGTGTCGCGCACATAGCTCGGGGATATTCGGCTGGTCGTTCGAGTTTCATTCTTCAGAAATTCGGTGATATCCGCAGGGTTCACATCAGAAACCTTGACATTTTCATAGCGGTAGTTGAGCCCCACCCAATCGTATTCTGTCAGAGACTTGCCGAGACGGAGCCCGCCGCCCCGCCTCCTTGATTCAAAACTGAAAAAATCAGAATCTCGATTGAATAAATCGATTCCCCCCAGGATTTCCGTGTCAAATATACGGGGCTCCGTAAAGGCAAGATTGAAATCACTACGTCTGGACGACAGACTGGTGGAAAAGTTGAGCCGTTGTCCCCGGCCAAACAGGTTGTTCTGGGAAACCGAACCGGTAAAAATCACCTTCTCAACCGAACTGAACCCGGCACCCACTGAAATGGACCCAGTGGGACGTTCGGTAACGGTTGTGGTGATATCGATTAAATCCGGTTTTTCCCCGCGGCCGGTATCAATTTTGACGTCTTCAAAAAACTGCGTGTTGTTGATCCGCTGTTTGCTGCGCCTCAGCTTTTCACTGTCGAACAAATCGCCTTCACGCAAACGAAACTCTCTGCGTATAACATTGTCTCGTGAACTGACGTTTCCCAGAATCGAGATTTTACCGACGTAAACCTTTTTGCCCTTTTCGATTTCCATGCCAAGGTCAACCGTCTTTTTAGCATCATCGATTTTCGTGACGGGATTGACGTCGGCATAGGCAAACCCCTGAGTCGAATAAAGGTCGGAAATTTTTAATACGTCTTCGCGAAGTTTTGACACATTGTACCACTCACCCTTCTTTGACTGAACGGCCGCAAAGAGTTCCTCATTGGTAAATGTGCCATCCCCTTTAATCTCAATATTCCCTACTTTATACCTCACCCCTTCCACCACGGGAATCGTAATATAAATGGCGCGGTCTTTTTTATTCACATCAATTTTCGGGTCCAGCACGCTTATCCGGATAAAACCGCGGTCTTGATAAAATGCCTCAATACGGAACAAGTCCAGTTTCAGGATGTCTTTTTGATACACACCCGAATCATCCAGCCAGGAGTACCAGGTTTTCTCCTTGGTCTCCATTTGCTTCCGCAGCTCTTTATCCTTAAAGGTTTTGTTTCCGGAGAATCGGATCTTTTTAACGCCTACTTTCTCTCCCTCCTGAACGCGGATGGTGACGTCCACCAGGTTGTCAGGCGTGACCTCCGTTGCAATTTTGGCTTCCGCGAAAAAATAGCCCTTGGCTTCATAGAGCTTATTGATCTCATTGATACTTTCTGAAATTTGCTGGTCGTGAAAGGCGGCTCCCCGTTTCAATCCTATTTTTTCAAAGATATCCTCCGAGTCGAGCACTTTATTTCCGACGATTCTCAAATCACCGATGGAAGCGATCTCCACCACTTTGAAAATCACCACCAGCCCGCCGGCCGTTGATTGAGTGTCTACTTGAATGTCTTTAAATTGCCCGAGGTCGTAAATCTGTTCGATGTCTTTACGGATTTGTACGCGGGAGAGAGGTTTACCGATTTCGGTCTTGATGTAATAGAGAATGGTCGAGTCGTCGACCCGTTTATTTCCTTGAACCTGAAGGGACTGAACGATCTCGCCTTCCTGGGCAAAACCCAAAACAGAAAAAAAGAGAGAGCATTGAATGACCCAAATGGATAAAAAAAACCTGGAGACTTTCGTCATTTCCCTCGATTGGTGTATTGTAAAATTCCTAAAATGAATCGGAACGTTGGGTATCGTAAGCTTGGACCAAAAAAAAGTACTAAGCTTTCAAAAAGTTAAAGTTGGGAAAGCTTAATACTTTTTAATGATTGGAATCCATGACCGCTGAAATTAATGTGAGAATCCCAGCGGGATCCTAGCCCTGCTCAACAAGCATTTAGAGCGCCGGCAGATTTTTCGGTGAACACAAGTTCATCCCCTTGCAAACCAACCTTGATATGTCCGTCTGCTTTAAACCGCCCCTTCAACATTTCATCGGAAAGTTTGTCTTCGAGATATTTTTGAATGGCGCGCTTCAAGGGCCGCGCTCCAAACGTTTTGTCGTATCCTTTTTCCGCAAGCCACCTTTTGGCTTCCGCTGTCATTTCCATTGTGAGTCCTTGCTGAATGAGCTGTTCGTTCACTTGCGCCAACTGCACGTCCAGGATTTTCACGATATGATCCAAATCCAGAGGCCGGAAGACCACCATTTCGCTGATCCGGTTCAAAAACTCAGGATTAAACGTTCGCTTCAAATCCTGCTTGATTTCTTTTTGCATCTTTTCATAATTCAGCTCGTCATCGTCTTTATGAAATCCCAGAGAAGTGCCTTTATCAAGACTCTTGGAACTGATATTGGAGGTCATGATGATCACGGTGTTTTTAAAATCGATCACCCGGCCATAGCTGTCCGTCAAACGGCCGTCATCCATGATCTGCAACAAAAGATGGAACACATCCGGATTGGCTTTTTCGATCTCGTCGAACAGCACCACGGAATAAGGCTTTCTTCGCACTTTCTCCGTCAACTGCCCGCCTTCTTCATAGCCGACATAACCGGGAGGCGCTCCCGTCAAGCGGGACACATTGAATTTCTCCATGTACTCTGACATGTCAAGACGCACCAAAGCATCTCTTTGACCAAACAGAAACTCGGCGAGAACACCCGCCAATTCCGTTTTCCCCACGCCTGTCGGCCCAAGAAAAAGGAAAGTTCCTATTGGCCGCCGCAGATCTTTCAACCCTGAGCGGGACCGGCGTATCGCCTTAGTGATCACCTTGATAGCCTCGGTCTGACCCACAATTTTGTTGGCCAGCTCCGCTTCCATATTCATCAGACGCGCGCTTTCTTTTTCCTCGATCCTGGAAAGCGGCACTCCTGTCATGCTGGAAACAACAGCGGCGATGTCTTCTTCCGTGATGGAAGGCTCACCCAAATCCTGATCGCTCTCCCAACTTTCTTTTTCTTTTTCAAGCGCTTCGCGGAGACTTTCTTCCTTATCACGAAGATCGACCGCTTTCTCGAACTCCTGGCTTTCAATGCAGATTTTCTTCTCCCTGATGACAGCGTCGATATCCCGTTGAATCTGGCGCATATTTGGCGACTGAGTCACTTTACGCAAACGCACACGGGAACCCGCTTCGTCGATCACATCGATCGCCTTATCGGGCAAGAACCGATCGCTGATGTATCTATCCGAAAATCGCACCGCCATGACGATGGCCTCATCGGTGATTTTGGCTTTATGATGCATTTCATACGGAACTTTTAAACCCTTGATGATTTCGACGGTCTCTTCCACCGTGGGCGGATTCACAACGATCGGCTGGAACCGCCGTTCCAGAGCTCCGTTTTTCTCGATGTATTTCCGGTATTCTTCCAAGGTCGTTGCGCCTATGCACTGAATTTCCCCACGCGACAAAGCAGGTTTCAACATGTTGGAGGCATCCACCGAACCCTCTGCGGCTCCAGCGCCAACCAGAGTGTGCAACTCATCGATAAAAAGAATGATTTTTTCATTTTGCACGATTTCTTTCATGATTCCCTTGAGACGAGCTTCAAACTGTCCCCGGTATTTCGTTCCCGCAATCAACGAACCGAGATCCAAAGAAACAACTCTCTTATCAAACAGAGTATCCGGAACTTCCTTTTCAACGACCAACTGGGCCAATCCTTCGACGATAGCCGTCTTACCGACTCCCGGCTCGCCGATTAAAACCGGATTATTTTTTGTACGTCGGCTCAAAATCTGAATCACCCGTTCAATTTCCTTGGCGCGTCCTATAATGGGGTCCAGTTTTCCATCGACCGCCATCTTAGTGAGGTCCCGGCTGAACTCGTCCAGAGTCGGTGTTTTACCGACTTCCCGCGAACTCTCTGTAGGCTCCTTGAACATTTCAGCAATTTTCTCCTTCACGTCATCAAAAAACATTCCAAAGCTGTTAAGAACCCTGCACGCAACCCCTTCTTTTTCCTTAAGCAACCCCAAGAGCAAATGCTCCGTCCCAATGTAATTATGATTCAGGGATCTGGCTTCCTCCACCGCAAACTCTAAGACTTTTTTAGCCCGGGATGTAAACGGGATATCCCCGATAATCAGCGAATTGGAACTGCGCGGAAGATTTTTCTCTAGCTCCTTTTTGAGCTCTCTGAGATCGGCTCCCGATTTTTGCATGATCGCAACTGCGATTCCGCCGCCATCTTTCACAACACCTTGCAATATGTGTTCCGTTCCAAGGTATTCATGGCGGTAGAGTTCCGCTTCTTCACGTGCAAGAATTATGACCCTACGGGCTCTTTCTGTGAATCGTTTGAACATGATTCAACCACCTCGTTTAAAATTTTGCGGAATGTGCTTGAGAAGGCCGGCGGGTTGGTTTCCGGGCTGAAGAAGCACTCTGTTTTTTTGTTTGATACCTTATTTATTCTAGCAAAAGGCACCAATTTTACAAGGATTTATTTTCCTTCGACCCAACCATCTCAACCCCTTACAACAGTTAAGGTTTCTATAATCATTCATCTACCGGAAATTGTGTCTTTTTGATTGCAGTCTGTGATTTCCGCACCAGACATATTTTTCTACCCCGGATGGGTGAAATTCGACCGTTTTTATTTTCCATTTACGAGGAAAGTTGCCTTCTTTTTTTAAAACGTTTTGGCGAAAAAAAGCCAGGTGAGAAAACCGCTTCAGGCTCCTTCCAAGGCGATCAAAAAAACCAAAAAAAATCTCAAAAAAATATTTTGATCGAATAAAACCTAGCGGGCGGGATTGGTTTTTTCCGTCAAATCCTCCGCCAATGTCAAAAAAATGACTGGTTTTATTGGCTTTATGAGTATCCGGCTTCCTTATGAAAGCACACCACGGCGGCCGTTGAGCTGGGCGGGTCAAATTCATTGGACCCGGTCAAAGTCACTCCAATGTCTTCTGCCTGCAGGGTTTCCCAAATAACCCGGTTGTTGATTAAATCCACAATCGCGGGATAGCCCGGACTGTATCTTTGACCCTGCTTCCCCTTTTTCTGTCCCACCCGCCCCCTGAGAAGATTATGAATATATTCAGCAAGATCTTCCACGATCCGGTCGCACAAACCCTGTAAAAAAAGCGCCGATTCAGAATCGTGCCGGCTTTTAAACTCTTCGATGACGGACTCCACCTGCAGTCCGGCGGTGGTGATCTGCAATCCAATGACATCCATCTGCCCCGATGATTTTGGATGGAAATATTGAGCGACGGAAAATTTATCCTTCCTTCCCTTCCCAATACAAGGTGTGAAATGAACCCTGGCGATCTCTTTTTTCAAGTCGCCGGCGTCGTAAATGATCACCTCGTCCCCTTCAGACTGGGCCGGCAGGAGCGCGAACCGGGCGCGCGGTTTGATCCACTGGTTGGCCTCCGCTTTTTCCACCCATTCATTTTTCAATGCCTCAAGATGCTCTGGGGTGACTCCCTTCTGCGGCCAGGAGGATTTTTTGCCAAACTTCCAGTTCAGGGAAAACAAGCTCTTGTCATCCAGATTGGGGCTCAACTTGCTGACTTTGAACTCAACACGATGCACCCCAAAATCATTACACGGAACTTCATGTTTTTTAAAACTCACCTTGCGGCGCGGAAGCGTTTCCAGCAACTTATCTTTGGTTTCCTGAAGGCCCTTGGCCCGTTGATACTCAATGAGAAGTTTCTCGCGGTTTTCCTGAAGCAGAGAATCGCGGTTGCCATTTTCCTTGAGAGCGTTCATGGTGTTGACGCCATCCATTCCGCTCTCGCAGTAAAAAACATTATCGAGAATGGTATCCGTGTCGGCCTGCCCGTGCATGGCCACGAAACCGGCGTGGCGGTGGTTGACCGGGGCGCCTCCGATGAGAATCGGGAAATTGCGGGACGCTTCCTTCAACATGCGGGCCACCGTGATCATATGATTCGAGGTTTGCACAAGAAGCGCGCTCATACCGATGGCATCGGCTTTCTCTTTTTCAGCGGTCTCAATAAAATTTTCCAAAGGAACCTGCACGCCAAGGTCGATGACCCGGTAGCCGTAGTTTTCCAGCAAGGTCTTGGCCAGATCCTTGCCGATGCTGTGCACGTCCTGATAGACCGTGCCGATCACCACCACTCCCTTGTATTCAAGAGCGGCGCCTTCCGGGGCGCCGGTTTTCATGCGCATGAACCCTTCCAGAAAACCCATGACATTGCGCATCACATCGGCGCTTTTCAACAAATGCGGAAGGCTGACTTCTCCGCGCCCGAACGCATCGCCCAACTGCCGCATGGTTTTCATGAGATAACTGCTGATGAACTCCAGCGGTTCGTGTTTATCGACAATTTGGGCAACTTCTAAAACGATCCGGTCATGATAATCAAAACGGCCGCCGTCCTTTTCCACCTGCCCCTGCTCTTTTTGCTTGAATCCGTCCCTGATTTTCTGGCAGATGCGGTCCTCCAAAGAAAGGTCTTCATAGTCGACTTTCTTTTGCACGGCGCCGGTTTTTTTGGTCAGAGCGATCTGCTCCAGTTCTTCAAAAGCATCCATATCTCTGTGCAGGATGACTTTCCTGGCCAGATCCACATCGTGCTGTTTGAGACTTTCCAGGGGAACGTAGTGGTTGGGGTTGAGAATGGCGCAATCCAAGCCTGCACGTTCCGCTTCATCTAAGAACACACTGGTGAGCACTTTTCGCATATAGGGTTTTTGCGCCAACCCGTTGGTCAGATTACCCACACCGATGCTGGTTTTAAGATCGGGATGAATCGCCTTGATGCGGGGCAGACATTTCAAAGTCTCGGCGCAAAAATTCAACCCTTCCACCGATTCACTGCCGATGGGGTAGGCATTCACGTCGATCAACAACTGGTCGGGCGTCACGCCAAACTTTTCTTCCGCCTGCTTGACGATTTCCGCGGCCAACTCATATTTCTCATCCGCCGTCTGCCCTGGGCCTTGGGGGCCATTGACCAGGGCCACGTAAACCGGGTGATGCTCCTCGGTGAGAGACAGCACCGCTTCCAGTTTGCTTTGCCCCTTACTATATTCTTCCAGACTGATGGAGTTGATGATCGGGCGGCCGGGATACACCTCGATCGCCTCCTTAAGTGCTTCCACGGAAAAGGAGTCCAGGCACATGGCCCCTTGAAAATCGCTGGTGAGATGGTGGATCACCTCAGGCAGAACCTTTTCTGTTTCTACAATGTTGCTGTCCATGCACACGTCGATGATTTCGATTCCCAGGTCCTTGACCTGCTCGCGGACGACCTCTTCCAACGGTGGAAACTGCAATCCGCCTTCGGATTCCACCGCATCTCGAATGACCTTGCTGCCGCGCACGTTGAGACGCTCGCCGATCCGTATCAGCCCCTGGGAACTGTCGAGGGGCACCGCCTCCTGCGGGCCTGAAACGTAAACTCCGGAATCGGGTTGACGGCTCTTTCGTTCAATGCCGTCAATTCGTTTTCTGAGGGCCTCGATATGATCCGGCCTGGTGCCGCAACAACCGCCAACGATGGCGACACCAGATTCGCTGACAAAAGCTCCTACCATTTCCGCCATCGCTTCCGGTTCCAGCTTGTAACAAGTCTTGCCGTCCTCCGAGATCGGCTGGCCAGCATTGGGAACAATAGAGATGGGATGGTGACAGAACCGGCTCAGTTTCTCCACCGTGCCGCCCATGAGCTCCGGTCCCACATTACAGTTGATCCCGAACACATCGATTCCCATGCCTGAAACTGCGGTGTAGGCGGCGTGAATGTCGGTATTGAAAATCTGCATTTTCGAAAACTGATCCACCGTCACCTGAGCCATGATCGGAAGCGGCCGTCCTAGCTCCTGAAAGGCGCGCTTGGCTCCAATGATCGAGGCTTTCAATTCCAGAATATCCTGCTGGGTTTCAAATAAGAGAAGATCGGCGCCGCCGTCCAGCAATCCCAAGACCTGCCGACGGTTGTTGTCTACAATTTGCGCGAACACGGCTTTTTTTAGATCGGCTTCTGTGCTGGACAAAACATAATTGGAAGGGCCGATGGACCCGGCCACAAAAAGAGGGCGACCGTCGTATTCGGGAAGCGAACGGTATGTATCCACGGCCTGTTTTGCAATTTTCGCGCCGGCAACGTTTAAGTGGTAGGTGATGGCCTCATAATCGCATTGCGAAAAGTCCAGTTCCTCGGGAACGGCTTGCATGTCCGACGGGTCCAGTTTGGAAAAGTCGAATTCCTTCAAACGCAAGGGGGACGCGCCGAACGTGTTGGTCTCTATGATATTGGCGCCGGCTTTCAGGTATTTCAGGTGAATGCCTTCTAAGTCAGCAGGCCGGGAAAATATTAATAGATCGGTCAGCATTTTGAAATCCGGCCCGCCAAACGCCGCGTCGGTCAAACCCAGATCCTGAACCATGGTTCCCATGGCCCCATCTAGAATCAAAACCTGCTTTTTCAGTTCATCTTGAAACGTCATTATCAGCCTTTACTCAATTTAAATTAACGGGTTTTCTATCTTAGCGCCTCGCCATTGCAGCTCGACGGGATCAACAGTTAAGATTAACAGAAATTTGCAAAATCGAGAAATCGCCCGCATAAATAGGATGGGAGTCATCCCTTCACGTTGTTAAAAAATTTAACTCTGGTTTGCTCAGAAAAACGAAAGCTTCACGGCAGAATAAAACTTAATTATAAAAAGAAACTGTTTTTCAGGTTACTGGTCAGGAAGAGTGATAATAAAAGTGGACCCATTTTGCGGAGAACTGGTAGCGGTAATTTCACCACCATGCCTGTGAACGATTTTTTGACAAATAGCAAGCCCCATGCCGGTGCCTTCATACTCCATTTTGCCATGAAGACGCTCAAAAGGTTTGAATATTCTTTTCAGATGCCGCACATCAAAACCAATTCCCTGGTCCGCCACTCGAATTTCGTGCCACCCGTTTTCCTGAATTCGGTGGCTGACGCTGATCGCAGGAGACTCTCCATGCTTATGAAATTTGAGCGCGTTGGATATCAGGTTTTGAAACAATTGATGCATTTGCGTCGCGTCTGCCTTTAGGGTTGGAAGCGCCCCCACATCAATGACCGCCTGGGTTTCATCAATCCGTTCTTCAAAGAGGGCCAGGACATCAGCGACCACCTCCTTCAAATCGACCGGACGCAAAGGAATGGAAAAGAGGGTCACCTTTGAATAGTGCAAAAGATCCTCGATAAATTTCTGCATATGATGCGCCGCTTTTTCCATGCGGGTCAAGTAATCCTTTCCCCGATCGTCCAGCGCGGGCGCGCAATCTTTTTGCAGTCGCGACCCGAAACCGATGATTTTCCGTAAAGGTTCCTGAAGGTCATGAGAAGCGATGGAGGCAAACTCTCGAAATTCCTGATTGCCGGATTCCATTCCGCCCATCTGCAACCGGGGGCTTTCCGTGGTTTGATTTCTCTCGTTAAATTCAGTGTCCCGGCGTTCCTTATTTTCTTTCTGCACTTTTGGCGGTTCATCGTCCTGCGTCTCGAAATCGATTCTGAAGACTTTTTGTTCCTTTTCATCACCGTTTCGGCGGCTGGCGTCGGTGAAGGTGACAACGGCTCCAACTTGTTGATTATTTTTCCAGATGGGAGTGCTCAAGAATTCCACTGAAAAATGCGAGCCGTCCTTTCGCCAAAACACCTCATCGACAACATGGCTCACCACCCCCTCTACCAGGGTATTGCAGATGTGGCATTCTTTCTGAGGATAGGGCCTGCCGTCGACACGCGAGTGATGCATCGCGTTGTGTTGATTTTTTCCAATGAGTTCCTGGGAAGCATAGCCCAGCAGGTCCGCGCCTTCGTGGTTGATAAAGGTGATGTTCCCCTGCATGTCCAAACCAAAAACGCCCTGGCCCGCTGCATGGGAAATCAAGTCTTTTTCCTGGACGGAGGGAGCATCGTTTATATCCGGTTCCTTGGGCGGCGGGTCTTTCTCGTACTGGAAATCTTGCGGTGCAGGTTCCACGGGCACCGGCCCGGTTTCAGCGGTTTCAATGGGTAAATAATCGGTTTCCTTTTGAGTCAGGGTTTCCTGAATTTCCCGTCCGATTCTTTCCAGATGTCCTTCCCGGTCCCGCAATGTTTTTCTGGTTCGATCCAACTCCTTTTCCACCCGCGACAAACGAAGCTCATAATCCCGCAAATGACTTTCTAAATCAGTTTTAACCAGATCCATCTGTCTGAGCCGCTGATCCTTTTCCTGCGAACTTTTTTCCATCTGAAACATTTGATCTTCAACCTGGGCGGTGTGTCTTTGGGTATTTTGCAACTCGTCCAGGGTTTCTTGAAGCCGGGTTTCCATTTCTTCCAGCCGATGGCCTTTCGTCCTGAGTTGATCGCGGGACCGTAGCAGGTCTTCTTCTATCTCGGCGATCCTTTCATTCTTTTCCGAAAGATCCTTTTCCAACTCGTTGAAGTCGCCAAGAACGGCCATCAGTCGCTCTTCTTTTTCCCAAAGAGCATCGGCGGTTTGATTTCGATAGGTTTCGGATTTTGCAAACTCAGCCTCTTTTTTCAGGAGAGCTTCTTGGGTTTTTTCAAGTTCTCCCTGAACCCGGTTCAGACTCTCTTTTAAAGGATTTAACTCTTCATCGCCCCGCTCTCTTTCCTCAACCAGAGACGCAATGCGTTTTTCACTTTTTTTCAACGTTTCTTCCATTTCGCGAAGTTCTTTTTCGACCTGGTCCAGGCGAACATCTTTACCCTCTATATCGGACTGCAACAGCCCCACATTCCTCTCCATTTCCAATAAGGCGTTTTCCGTTTCCCGCTTCTCTCTTTCCACATTGAGTAAATGAATACGACTGCCGCAAGCGGCAAGAAACGGTTTCAAAGTTTCCACCCAGGTGCTGTCGTACCCTCCTGCGCGGTTGGCCACCCCGACCACACCCAGCATTCGGCCCTCATGGTAAAACGGAAGCCCCATAAACGATTCCATCGGTCGATGCCCTGCAGGAAGCGGATGTTTGCTGACGGCTGGGGAGACGTACTTTACCAACAAAGGTTTCCCGGATTGGACCACTTCATCGAACAAAGGTTCCACGTTGTAGTCGTCGAGCTCGGAAGGAAGGGGCGGTTGTTCACGGCTCAACTCCCTAGACTCCTCCCGAAAAGAGTGCCATGCCACGCCCGCTTGTTTCTGAAACAAAAGACGTTTCTCTTCGTTTTCAAACACTTCGCCAATCACTCCAAACCGGCTTTGGGTGAACGAAAGCAGGGAGTCGAGGATATTTTTAAATAAATGCTGTTCTTCGCGCGGGATTTTTTCGCCGGAATGGACCTGTCCCATATGATGAATCAATTGGTGCAGTTCCTGCTTTTTGTTTTGCGTGCGTTTTTGAAACAGGCAAAGCACCGCCACCAGCCAGATGGTCAACAAAGCAAAACCCCGGTTGGTCGCCGCCGTAACCCACTCCCCGCCAGGGAAGGAAAAGTAAAAACCGGCCAGGCACAAAACGGACCCTGCGATAGCCGCCGTGTAGATATACCCCCGTCCCGGCCACCACAACCCAAGTAAAACCACAAGCGCGTAAGGCACACCCATGGCCAGATCCAGAGACACCGCCAAATCCAGGCCCAGGGCGTCTGCCATTAGCAAAACACCGCCAAGGACAAGAATCAAATCCCGGCCTCTTATTCTTTCAACCGTCGCAACCATGCGGGAAAACCTTTTTGTCTTCGATAAACTCAAAGTACAGGCTTATATTTCTGTTTTCAATTGGATAATATATACTGCAGTCCTCAACCCTCACACACCGTTAGGAGTTCCGAAATAAACATGGCAAATCATCTTTTTTATTCGGCTGGCCAAAGAAGAGTTCGTTGTTTTTATTTCTTGATCGTTACGTTGAGTGCGTTATTTTTTGCGACCTCTGTATCCTGTGCCGCATCACGCAAAGGAACCCTTGAAGAACTCAATCTGAAATACCCGCAGGATGTTAAGATCAACTTATTTGCCGATGGCGTTCCCAGCGCACGGCACATGGCCTTCGATGACCAGGGAATTTTGTTTCTTTCCCAGCGTAAAACAGGAAAGGTGGTCGTCTTGCCAGACAAAGACGGCGACGGAAAATCCGATCAAACCGTAACCCTTCTCAAAAGCCGGCAAGTACCGCACGGACTGGCTTTTGCACAATTGGATTCCGGGTATTATTTATACGTTGCCGAGGAACACCAGGTTGTCCGCATGAAGCGAACCGGCAAACCGTTTACCTATGGAAAACCGGAAGTCGTCATCCGGGGAATTCCCACCGGAGGCCACTACACCCGCACGATTAAAATAAAGGATCAGAAAATATATCTCTCGGTGGGCTCATCCTGCAATGTCTGCGTCGAGGAGGATCCTTTGCGCGCGGCAATTTCACGTTTCAATCTCGACGGGTCGGGAAAAGAAATTTTTGCATCAGGGCTTAGAAACTCGGTGGGGATCGAATTTTCTCCGTACTCCGGCGAGTTGTGGGGAGTCAACAATGGGCGCGACAACATCGGCGACGATCATCCGAGAGAAGAACTAAACATCATTCGCCAGGGAAATCATTACGGCTGGCCTTACTGCTATGAAAACCGAACCTGGGATGTGGATTTCGGAAAAAAATACGATTGCGCAACGACTGTACCGCCAGCTCACACATTTACAGCACACATGGCGCCTTTGGGTCTTGCCTTTTATCAACAAGGAACGCTGCCGGAACGCTTTAACGACAGCGTGTTCGTAGCCTTTCACGGGTCCTGGAACCGATCGGTCCCGGCGGGTTACAAGGTGGTTCGCATTAAGCTGAACGCGAAAGGAGAAATTCTTTCCCACGAAGATTTCATCACCGGCTGGCTGCAACCGGACGGCGGTAAAAACGGTCGCCCGGTGGATATCGAACAGTCGCCCAGCGGGGACCTTTATCTTTCCGACGACTACCTGGGTGCGGTGTATCGGATCACTGGGAAATAAACGGATTCAGATGGCTTCTTTTTTCTCAGGTTTCTTTTGAAACAGGGGCGCCCTATCTTTAGCACAACGGAAACCGACATCTTTATTCCGGGCGAAGGGGTTGAGTTTTTCCCGGTAAGACGCCCTGGCTTTTAACGCCACCACTTTTTTGTAACTCTTTTTCGGGAAATGCCCGACACCCATATAGGATAAGCCGCGAACCACGACGTATTTTTTGCCATAGTCCGGGGACGCGTATTCATTGTCCGGGTAGGGAAGGTAATAATCCCAAACCCATTCCCAGGCGTTGCCGATCATATCGTGAACCCCATAAGGGCTTGCGCCGGCGGGAAAACTGCCGACAGGTCTCAATTGATGCCCGACCCTTTTTTTAGAAGAATGGCTGATATTCGCAGCATCCCAGTTAAAACTGTTCCCCCAGGGAAAAACATTTCCCAGGGAACCGCGGGCGGCTTTTTCCCATTCCGCTTCAGTGGGCAGGCGTTTACCCGTCCACTCGGCATAGGCGGCGGCATCGAAAAAGTTGACGTTTGTGACCGGTAGATCGTCGTCACCGTCCGCGTATTTTGGCCCCGCCCAGGTGCGCGGCGGTTTGTGGTCGGTCGCCTGGCAGAAAATATAATATTGTCGATTGGTCACTTCATACTTGTCGATAAAAAAATCCCGGGTATACACACGGTGTTCGGGAAACTCATCGGCGAACCACGGCTTGGTCAGACCGACGCTGAGCGCATGATTTTCACTGTCCACCGCATCGGTGCCCATGGTGAAATCGCCTGAAGGAATCAGGACCATCCCGTCAGGCGCCGATTGCAACAGACAACCGGACAGCCAAAGCACGCCTGATAAACAGAGCCCGAGTTTTAAATGGCTAAAAATTTTTGTTAATTTCAATATGCCAATCACCAATAACAATTTAGAGAACATCCCGTTGCAAGCCATCGACCGTCAGGATTCGCTGACGGATTTTTCTCTTAACCCCGTGCCGGATGCGCTGAAGGATTCGATTCAGGAAATCGGGGTCATTCACCCGGTTCTCCTGGCAAATTCGGGGGACCGCTTCCGAATCATTTGCGGTCACCGCCGGGTGGCCGCTTGCGAATCGCTGAGCCTCACCGAAATTCCAACCCTCACCGCTCAATCCGACCTTTCCGACGAAACGCTTATAAAACTCAATTTGACCGAGAACCGCGCTCATCGATCCTACAGCGACGTTGAAAAGGCACGGGTCCTCCGCAAACTTCGGGGAGCGGATGTTTCCGAAAAGATTATTATTGAGAAGTATATGCCCCTTATGGGTATGGAGCGAAGTAAAAAATGGTATGAGGATTTATCCGCGATCGACCGTTTGAGCCCCGCCCTGCAAAAACTCCTGCACGAGTCGAACGTGCCGGTCAGAAATTTTTATCCTTTGCTGAAATGGGATGCCGCAAGCTGTGACGCGGCTGAAAGCCTTTTCGCGGTTGTTCGTCCGGGAATCAACAAATGGAGGGACTTGCTGGAACTGCTGGACGAAACCGCCCGGATCGAAAACCTGTCGCCGGCGGAACTACTGCATCGCGAGGAAATCCAGACGGTTCTTGCTCAAAACGACCTGCAGGCACACGAAAAATACGACCAGATCGTCCAAACCATCATTCCCTGGCGCACCCCGGTTTTAGCCGGGTTGAGAAAAAAAATAGCGCAAACCCTGGACAAACTTTCCCTGGGTCCGCAGACCAAAATCCGAATTCAGGAAAGCCTGGAGATCGACGACATCAAAATTGAAATCAAAGGCCGCGACACAAAATCCCTCGCTCGCGAAGTGGACCGTCTGGCAGAAGCCGCCAGGTCGGATGCGATGACCGAACTCCTGCGGATTTTAAAGGAATTAAAATGAGAACCAGCGTGCCGCTGGCTCCTCCGCGGAGGGCGACTGGGCCCCGGCCTGGAGCGGATGCCCGGTAAACCCTGACGACGCTCATAAACTCTTGCGAAAAATGTCCGGATAAAAGCTCTGTCTGTGTGATATTCCACCCTTGCCCTCATGCTCCGCAGGGGCAAAGCAAAATTCAATCCGCCAAACCCATCGAACGTTAATTTTGCGCCAGCCCTAGGCTGGTTTCCTCGGAACCCGCACTTTGGCGAAATCCTTCTGTGTGTATTTGTATTTTTTAAGCATTAGCTGGAGGACCCGCAGGGACTTTCCGATCCAATCGTCTTTATGCGCCTCCACAAAAAACTGCTTGGCGATCATCGTGTGGACGATGGCGTAATAACCCTGGTGCGTTTTATCAAAGGCCTGTCCCAGCCAATAATGGGACAGGACATGCTCCGGGTTATGCTCCACCGCCTGCTTGAGTAATTCAATTTCCCGATCGGCGTCATCGGGCTCCCGGTAAGACAGGCTGGTTTGATACAACGCTTCCGCCAGAAAATCCTTTACTTTTTGATTGTGGGGAGTGAGTTTGACCGCCTCCTGTAACGGCTTTACCGCTTCCTTGTAGCGTTTCAACTTGACCAGCACCACTCCCAGTTTGAAGTGGGCCTCCAAAGCCATCTTCGGACTCACCTTGATCGCGGTGCGCAAAGGTTGCACGGCTTCCTTATATTTCCCGAGTTTGGCATACAGCATGCCCAGGTTCAAATTGGGCAACGCGGATTTGGGGTTCACTTTGACCGCTTCCTGATAATGTTTGACAGCCTTTGCCGTGTCCCCTAACTTCGAGTGAATGATCGCGAAATTAAAATGCGCATCCACCATCAGGTTTTTGTCGAGTTTTAACGCCTCCTGGATTTTTGCCAGCGCTTCCTGATAGCGGCCCATTTCGGTAAAACAAATTCCCAGCGACAAATAGGCGGGCCCGTAACCCGGCAAAACTTCGATCGCTTTCTGAATGTGGCTTATCGCGTTTTTGTGCTGCTTGCTTTTTCCCAGCATGACCGAGAGATTGGTGTGCGCTTCCGCCAACATCTTGCGGGTGACCTGGGTTTTAGGGTCCAACTGCAGGGCTTGTCCAAGCGGTTCCAGGGCATCTTCATCCCGTCCCATTTGCACCAGCGCAAATCCAAGCTGATAGTACGCGCTTCTGAGCTTGGGGTTGATTCGTATCGCTTCCTTCAGTGAAGGCAGGGCTTCCGAAAAACGCGAAAGTTCGATGTACACCTCACCGAGATTGTAATGTCCCATCCCATCCTGAGGGTTGACGCGAACCGCCTCCTTGTATTTTTCGAGCAAGGCCAGCAGTTCTTCCTGCGATCGTTTGGGCGGTTCTTTTTTGGGAGGGGTTTTGGGTTTCCTGGAAAACAGTTTTCCCAAAAACAGCTTTATGGATGAAATCAATGGCTTCACTTGAACGATTCCCTCTTTATCCGTCAAGGGCTTTACTTCAAAACCGACCGGATTGATAAAGCGTCTCCCCATTATCCAAATAAAACGCTTCGGATCAATAGAGTAGCCGTCATTTCGAAAATTGAAACAAAAAATCAAAGCTTTTGGAAAACCCGCAACCGATCAATTTTAGTATTTAAAGGAAAGATAACGAAAGAAAAAGAAGGGATTAAAAAAGCTATTTTTTCCTGTTTTTTATCGAAGAACGGGGGACATAAACGATGAATTTTGTTTTCTCCCAGCCAGCATTATTGTTGGGAATAAAATACCGCACCTTGGATCCACCGCTGATGGCCGCGGCATCCGCTAAAAGAGTGATTTTCCATTTGCCGTCAACTTTTTCCCAGTAATCGACGAAGGGTTGCTGGGTGTCAAACTCAATATCGCCGCGAACCATGGCAGGATTCAACCTCTCACGGGCTTTCAACTCCACCGCGACCATCGC
Organism: Nitrospinaceae bacterium; assembly: GCA_021604505.1. Classification (NCBI taxonomy): domain Bacteria; kingdom Pseudomonadati; phylum Nitrospinota; class Nitrospinia; order Nitrospinales; family Nitrospinaceae; species Nitrospinaceae bacterium. Next base: position 196,621 of record BQJC01000002.1, read on the forward strand.
ATAGTTTCCATCTTCACTGATCGAGATTTTTTTGAGGTCGTAGTTTTGAACGGTGATGAAAGGATTGGCAAACCATCTGAATTTTCTTTGTTGCGGAAATCCGAGAGCGTCTTTTTTTACCGGGTTGGCCTTGATAAACGCGAGCGACGGCATCAACCCGCCGGAAATATGATGCTCTGTGGCCATGCGATAATTGTAAACCACGCGGCCGTCAAAGAACTGGAATTCCTCAACGGAAACATGTTTCTTGAATTCCGGATGCTGGTAGCTATAAACCCCTTTGAGGTCATTATTGATTTTTTTTTGAAAATAATCCTTTTCCAAAGCCGCCAGCTTAGCGACCTCCTGTAAATAAAATTTTTCCGAGGCCGACCATCCTTCTCCCGGTAGATAAAAAAACTGCAATGCCAACACAGCGAAAAAGCAAGTTGCGGCGGTTCGAACTTTGACATCCATAGAATGCTATCTCCTGAAAAAAATTATCCTTCAACTTTACTGCTTATCGACGGGTAAAAAAAAAGGATGAGGAAAAAATGATCCGGCGATCACGAAAGGGATTCTCTGAGGTGGGTTGAAATTTTCTGCGCTAACGCCTCAGTGATTCCAGGTTGTTCTTTAAGCTCCTCCAGAGAAGCCGTGCGAATATTTTCCAGACTGCCGAACCTTTTCAGGAGTTGCAACCGGCGTTTTTTACCAATTCCCGGCACCGACTCAAGCGGCGAAGCGAGGGAACGTTTGCCCCTCAGTTTTCGATGGTAGGTGATCGCAAAGCGGTGCGCCTCGTCGCGGACTCTTTGAAGTAAAAACCGCGAAGGAGAATTTTCCTTGAACAAAACGGAGGACTTGCGATTGAGTAGCAGGACTTCGTCGGTATTGAGGTTGTTGCGTTGCTTTCCCTTGGCGATGCAGGCCAGATCCACCTTGCCTAAAACCCCCGCCTCCTTAAGCGCTTGCTCTGCGGTATTCAAATGCCCCCGTCCTCCGTCTATCAACACCAGACTGGGAAGTTCCTTGCCCTCCTCGACGAGTCGTTTGTACCTTCGCCCCAGCACCTCGCGCATCATGGCGTAGTCGTCGATGCCTTCAACCTCCCCGATTTTGTAGCGGCGGTAGGAAGCCTTGTCGGCCTGACCGCTCTTAAACGCCACCATCGACCCCACGGAATGGGTTCCTGAAATATTTGAAATATCAAACCCCTCGATCACTTCCGGGAAATTTTTCAGACTCAACGCCTCCTGCAACTCTTCCAGCATGCGGGTGGCCGTCTCCCCCTTATCCAGTTCCGTGCGCATGGCAAAACGCGCATTTTCCTCCGCCATCCGCACCAGGTCGCGTTTTTTGCCGCGCACCGGCGTTTCCAGTAAAACCCTGGTTTTTTTTCTTTCCGACAACCAGGCGGACACCAGATCCGTTTCTTCGATCGAATGCGGAAGAAGAATTTCCTTTGGCAGCATCACTTCCTCGGCATAATATTGCTTGATAAACGAGGACAAGGTTTCGTTCTCTTCCAATTCGTTCAGACTTTTCATTTTATAGATTTTTTCCCCGACCATTTTTCCGCCTCGTATGACAAGCACCTGAACCATGGCAAATCCATGTTCCTTGCAATACCCGATCACGTCCTGATCCTCCAGCGAGGTGGAAATGATTTTCTGTTTGTCGAGCACCGTCATGACCGCGGCGATCTTGTCGCGCAAGACACCGGCCTCTTCGTAGCGCAACTCTTGAGAGGCCTGCTGCATTTTGGTTTTGAGACGATCGATCAATTCCGAGTTCTTGCCCTTCAGGAACATGACGACATCATGGACCACCTGCGAGTATTCCTCAGGAGAAATATACCCCGCGCATGGGGCGTGGCACCGGCCCATCTGGTAATTGAGGCAGGGCCGCCTCTGCGGGTTGCCGTCCAGCCTGTCCTTGCTTTGTCTTAAGGGAAAGATTTTGTAAATCAGACGAATGGTTTCCCGCACCTCCTTGACCATGGTGTAGGGGCCGAAATAAGTCGCACCGTCCTTTTTCACTTTCCGCACCACTTCCAGTTTGGGGAACAGTTCCTGTGTTGTCAGGCGAAGGTAGGGGTAGTGTTTGTCGTCTTTTAAAAGAACGTTGTAACGGGGCTGGTGCTTCTTGATGAAGTTGCTTTCCAGAATCAACGCTTCGGCTTCCGTCTTTGTGATCAGGAATTTGATATCCCTCACCTTGTCCAGGAAAACCCGCGTTCTCGGAGGAAGCGCTCTCGCATTCTGAAAATAGGACCGCACCCGGGTTTGCAGGGATTTGGCCTTACCGATGTAAAGGATGCCGTCTTTCCCGTCCTTCATGATGTAAATTCCCGGAAGCCTGGGAATTTTCTCCAAAATTTCAGTGAGGTGTTTTTGCATGTCAGTTACTGAGGTAAAAAGATGCAGCCTTCCCGCAACTCAAGGATTTTTAAGGTTCGTTCGATTATAACGTAGAACAGGCTGTTCCGGGACGCCTACCCGCTCTTCCAATCTCAGGCGCTTTGGCGATGAAAATCAGGGGTTGCTGGAAGGTGTCTATTCTCCTATCAGCTACATCGTCACCACCATTTCGCACAGTTTTGGAGGCCACCACATATTTCACACCCTCATTTTACGCATGGTAGTGGTCCTGTTTGGAGAAGAAAATACCCTGGCCCTTCGTTTTCCGGCATTTTCCGCCGGCCTGGTCTGCCTTTGGCTGAGTTACAAGGTCGCCCAATAAATTTTCCCGGCATCGGATGCTTTTCACCACCCTGGCAGTTTTTATAACGTTACAGGTTTTAAAGTCTAAAGAAGTGCGACCGGAAAGAAGCCGTTTTCTACGATGGATTCTGCATGTTTCTGCTCGACCTGCCGGAATGAACTTATTTGATTTACAATTAGAAGTCGCAGCCGCATTGATAATGAAAAACGTTCGCGTTATACTCTCGCGCTGATGAAACCAGCAACCAACAACAACCGCGGATTTTGGGTGAACCGGGTGGGTTTTATCCTTGCCGCATCCGGTTCCGCCATCGGTCTTGGAAACATTTGGAAGTTTCCCTACGTCACCGGCCAGAATGGCGGAGGCGCATTTGTTCTGATTTATCTCGTCTGTATTTTTTCCGTCGGCCTGCCCATCATGCTGGCCGAATTCACTCTCGGACGAAAAACCAATCTCAACCCCGTAGGCGCTTTTAAAACACTCAAACCCAAATCACCCTGGATCGGCGTCGGATACATGGGGGTTCTAGCAGGGTTTCTGATCCTCTCTTTTTACGGAGTGGTGGGTGGCTGGACCCTCGCTTACATCGTGAAGTCCATCAGTCAATCGGTTCTTGAATTTCAATCCCCTAAGGATGCGGGCCAGTTCTTCGGCGCCTTCATCGCCAATCCCACAGAAGTCATTATTTACCATGCACTGTTCATGGGCATCTGCATGGGGATCGTCATCAAGGGGGTTCACGGAGGCATCGAAAAAGCCTGCGACATTCTGATGCCGACTCTGTTTGTGATCCTCATTATTCTCATGATACGTTCCCTCACGCTTCCGGGAGCCATCAAAGGAATCGAATTTTATTTATATCCGGATTTCAGCAAAATATCTCCCTCCGTCATTCTCATCGCCATGGGCCAGGCGTTCTTTTCTCTCAGCCTGGGAATGGGCGCCATGCTGACTTATGGAAGCTATCTGCCTGCGAAGGAAAACCTGACGGCCGCAACCGTCTTTGTGGTTCTTTTCGACACCATGATTGCCCTCCTGGTCGGGATGGTCATCTTTCCCGCCGTCTTTGCGATGGGGCTGGAACCGGCGGAAGGACCGAGCCTGGTGTTCAGCGTCTTGCCAGCGGTTTTTTCCAGCATGCCGTTTGGCTCCGTGGTCTCCATCATCTTTTTTATTCTACTGGCCATTGCCGCCGTCACCTCGGGAATTTCCCTGCTCGAAGTGGTCGTCGCCTATTTTATCGACCAACGCAACTGGTCAAGAAAAAAAGCCGTGCTGATTGTCGGCGGGGTGATTTTTGGTTTAGGAATTCCCTCCGGGCTGTCCTTCGGGGTGATGAGCGACGTCAAATTCATGGGAATGACCTTCTTCGATAATGTGGACAACATCGCCTCGAATTACCTGCTACCGTTAGGGGGAATGTTGACCGCTCTATTCGTCGGCTGGGTGTGGGGCACAAAAAACGCTGAGGAAGAAATCGAAAAACACGAAACCATATTTCACTGGGCCCACCTGTGGGGATTCCTGATCCGCTACATCACCCCGGTGGGAGTGGCGGCTGTTTTTCTCGCCAAATTCTTCTAATCCTTGCGCACAGAGACTTGGTATAATTTTCATATTCCTTTAATTGGGAAATAGGTATGGGATTCAGAGTCGGCGGGTCGTCTGCGATTTGCTAAATCTTCCTGCAAACTCGAAAGGATCATTAAATGGACAATGTAAAAGACCACGTTGCCTATATGGACGAATCGATTTTGAGCATCAGCGCCGAGGCCTCGGCCATGGAAGCGGCAAAAAAGATGCTCGATAGTAAATTGAGCTCTCTGATCGTTGTCAAAGGCGGTGAGAATTGGGGAATAGTCACTGAAACCGATTTATCCAGAAAAGTTATTGCCGAAGAGCTCAACCCTAAAGAAACCAAGGTCAAATTTATAATGAACAAACCCATTGTTTCCATCGATAGCAATTCAACGATGATGAAGGCCTTCGTGAAAATGGGCAGCCACAATATTCGACATATTGCGGTTACTGAGGACGATATGATTATCGGAGTTCTCTCGATAAATAATTTCATTTCTTACTACAAGCAGAAATTTGAAAAGGGAAAGAAGTAGCAATTATTTTTATATTCCGCTCCTTGCATATTCTTCCAAGAGGGTTGAACGTCATGAAACGAATTCTCTCAATCTCGTTTTTTCTGATTTTTGTTTTTTCCGCCCCGGCGTTTGCCGGCAAAGATGCTGGCTGCTCACCTCCGTACCAACCGACGAATATTTTTAAGCTGCTGATCAATTACTCGAAAACGCTGGACTACCTCGCAACGGCTTCGGATAAATGTCATAAACCCTTCAAGCAGGAGTTGACCGAACTGGTGCAATCGACCTGGATGTTTTCTCAGGGGTGCAAGGACGCGACGTTCGAGGATTTTGACGAGGCGGAAAAAAAGCGCGGGGAAAAAACCATCTCTGAAAAAGCGGGTTAAAGTTTTCCCCGAGTGGCTTGTTTGAACTCGGCGGCAAACAGCGATTTCGAATTATCAGATGCGCCCCCGGAAAGTTCCGCCAATCGGTCCTGTGGCGAAGGGTGGGTGCTGAGAAACACGGAATCTTTTCCCGGTTGCGTTTTATTCAGAATATCCAGAAAACTTTTTAACCCGCCGGAGTTGTACCCCAATCGATTGGCATATTCCGCTGCCATCTTATCGGCTTCATATTCCAGGTTCTTATCCAACCCGTACGTGAAGATGATCTCCGCCGCTTGCTCAATTACTTTGTCGAACACATCCGGGCTCTGCCCCAGCATGCTGACCGACAACGCGCCGAAACCGGCAACCTTCTTATTGCGCTCGAGTGTCTCTAATGCATGCCGGTGCGTGATGTGGGCGATTTCGTGCCCCAGAACTCCTGCAAGCTGGGCTTCGTTTTCCAGGGTCCTCAGAAGACCCACACTGACAAACACATAGCCGCCTGGCGTGGCAAACGCATTCGGGTGCTCCGAATTCACCACCGCAAAATGGTAGTCCAGTTCCGGGCGGTCCGAAACATCCGCCAGACTTTGGCCGACCAGCGTGATATAGCGCTGGAGTTCCGGGTTGTCGTATAGGCCGCCATAGCGGTCGAACACCTGAATGGCCAGCGACCCGCCGATGGTTTTTTCTTCCTCCACACCGATGGGCTGTAACGATTGCGCGGCGTCCGTTCCGCCCTTACCCAGACCGTACTTTCGGTAGGTTTCCGTAACCACGGGGGCCGCACAACCCATGAATGCCATGAAGAACGCTAAAACAAAAAACCGGTTGATTTTCATTTCACTCACCGTATTCCCCCAGTTTGCGTTGGGCGAGAAAGTTTTCTATCTCGTCGGGGCTGACTTTAAATGCTTCCATTTGCTTCACTGCCCGGATGGATTCACTGGACACGCCTTTTTTCCTGGCGTGCTCTTCCGACATCGGACTGAGACCGCGAATGCTGGAACTCGAGCTGGCCTCACGCGCGGCGATTTTCTGGCTTTTCCCCAGAACATCGAGCAAGCCGCCGCCTGCATCTTTTTTTGCCGGTTTCTTGCTCGTCAACCTGAACTTGAACACAAACCCTTCGGCTCCGGCGGCGGAAACCTTATAAAACCTTGCGGATTTTTCCTTCACGTCAACCGCCGTCCCTTGGTCGAGCAGCTTGACCACAGCGGATTTCGCCGATCCTTCCGCCTGCAGTTTGGTCCCGGACTTTTTCACATACAGCGTTTCCGCAAACACAAAATCAGAAACAGCCAGACTCCATGCCAGAAAGGCAGCCGCAAAAAAACAAACAACACCCAGGGATTTTCTTCTCAGGAAGTTCATTCTCGATTTTGATCAAATGAAAGAGTTTTAAATTGTATTACGCTTGGCCGGGGAAAGTCTATTCAGAGTTTTTCGATTCTTCACCGCTAGTTGGCAGGTCACTCATTTCCTTAGAGTAGTGGATTTCTCCCTGGTCATCGACCCATTGGAAAATGCGGTTTTTATTTTTCAGGCCGGATGGTTTTTGACTGGAAGCCATCCCCGTGCTTTCAACTTCAGAGGGGGTCTCAGTTTTTTCGATCGGCGGGGATTTTGATTTTTTATTGTGGCAATGATACTCGCCGGTTTTCCGGTTGTGATGGCACCCCTCGGCATTCGTCCCTCCCGAGTGGGCCAATGAGTCTGAATGAATAAACAATCCGATAAAAATGAAACCGATAATTTTTATCATGATCCCATTAAAAAAACCCATCCCTCCGGTCAAACATCTCCTTCGGTTGTCGCCCGAAATTTCTGCCCTTTGCCCACCAGATTTTTTGAGGGGATGGTGACCTCCTTGCCGTGGCAGGCTTCCACCTGTCCGATCACATGACTGACCACGTTGTGAGACTGGCAGATTCTAACGACGTCTTCCACTTCCTGCGTCCCTTCCACGATCACGCAGAACCCGGTTCCCATATTGAACACTTCGAACATTTCGGCGTCACTCACCTCGCCCCAGTCCTGAATCAGGTTGAACACCGGCGGAACCGGCGGCAAAGGATCGATGACGAAGCGAATATTCTCCCGCTCCACACGGTTCAGGTTGCAGAATCCGCCGCTGGTGATGTGCACCATCGCTTTTAAGTCGATGCCGGCGTCGAGCATTTCCATGACCGGATTGACGTAGATGCGGGTGGGTTCGAGCAGTTCTTCCCCCAGAGTGCGGCTGAGTTTATCTTCAAATTGGTTGACGTGGGCTTTCTGGTCTTCCCAGTTTTCTCCAAGCAGGATCTTCCGCGCCAGGGTCAGTCCGTTTGAGTGCACGCCGCTGGAGGCGAGACCGACGATCAGATTTCCCGGTTGAATGTGTTTCCCGGTGTTGATCCGGTCAATTTTCACGTGCCCGATGCAGGCGCCGATGAGGTCGATGCCGCTGATGATTTCCCGGATCTGCGAAATCTCACCGCCGGAGATGCTGATCCCCGCCTGCCAGGCTCCTTGCGCCAGGCCTTTTCCCAGTTGATCGAATGCCTCTTCATCGGTGAATGAGCAGGCGATGTAGTCCACCATGCTGACCGGTTTGGCGCCAACGCAGATGATGTCGTTGACATTCATGGCGACGCAGTCGATGCCGATGGTGTCGTATTTCCCCAATAGTTCGGCGACGATGATTTTCGTTCCCACACCGTCGGTGCCAAAGGCGATGCCTTCGCCGTTGCCAATATCGATGACGTTGGCGAAATAACCGATGTCCGCCGCCAGCGGATAACGCTCGTTGTATTTCCGGGTCGGCAGGACATGATGCAGGAGACTGGCAAGAGCGCTTTCCGCCCCGCCGCTATCCACCCCGCTACTGGCATATTGGGATTTTCCGGAGGATTCAGGTTTAGCCATTAAAAATTTTGTCCCTATAAAAAATGTTCTGTTGGATTTTGCGGCACATCATACCACTAAACGTTGAGATCGTCAGCGGGGGAGTTTTATAAAAAGAAAGTGCGATGCAGCAATCAGGCGGGCAGGTTTCTTGAAGAACGAAAGTAATCGGAAAAGCAGACGAGACCGTTGACCAGCAATCCGATCACACCGGAATGAAATCCCCAGACCATGGGATGGTTGGTCTCTGAAAGCCCCAGGCTTCCCGACCAGGTGAGCCCGAGCGTCACCGCAAGGCCCACGAGGATACCGAGGATCACCGTGCGCGCTGTCAGCCAGCGGCAGTGGATGCCCAGGTAGATGACCGGAACGCATTGGATCAACAGTTCAAATTTCAACTTCAAAAGCTCGATCAAATTTCCTTCATAGGTGATGGCGATCCACACAATGGGAATCATCAACGCCCAGGTGACCCATCGGCCGACATGTGTCAAGCGGGCCTGGTTCGCTTCCGGAGAAATGAACCGTCCATAAATGTCCTGGGTGATCATGGAACTGATACTGAGAAGCGCCGAATCCGCCGTCGACATCACCGCCGCTAAGAGAGCCGCAAAAAGCAGAACCACCAGCCAGTAACCAAATTCCGACCCCTGCATGACTTCCAGGCACAGCAGAGTGAAAACCGTTTCCGAAGGCACCGCGGTGGACCCAGCCCCTTGAACCAATACCTTAAGGTCGGGGACGTGCGCCGCCATGAGAACCCCGACCAGAACAGCGATCATCGTTGTCGTTAGCGGTAAAAACGCCATGACCGCCAGGGAACGTTTCAGGACATTGACATTGCGGGCGGCATAAATCCGCTGTATCGCCTGAGGGTAGATCGCCGCCCCCAATCCCACCATCAAAATGAAGCTGATCCAGCGGCGCACGCCTTCCGAATCGGGAGACCTGATTTTATGGACGGTTTCCGGATTGGAGGCCAGCGTAGCAACCGCTGAGGGCAGGGTTCCGATTTCAGTCACTGCCAAATAGAGAAGAATGCCAAACCCCAGCAATAAAATTCCTCCTTGCACCGCATCGGTCCACGCGACACTGCGCATCCCTCCCAGTGATTCGTAAATGAGCATGACCCCGGCCAGGCCCACCACCCCGACCCACAGAGGAATCCGTCCTTGAGAAATTCCTTCAAACGCCGTGCCCAGGGTCTTCATTTGCGCCAGCGTGAAGTTGCACAACGCGTAAACCATGAGCAGAGTCACCAGAATGCAAAGAGCGCGGCTCTGAAAACGGTGATAAATAAAATCCCCAGGGGTGATAAACCGTTTTTCCTGACTCAGGCGGTATAATTTCGGTGCAAATAAGAGGTAGGCGACCACAATCGCGGTCATGAAATGAATGGAAAAGAGGAACCCCAATCCTTCGCGGTAGGCGGCCCCGCTGAAACCGAAAAACGTATTGCCGCTGTACTGGGTGGCGTACAGGGTCAAAATGAGAACAACAAACCCCATGCTCCGCCCGGCGAGAAAAAAGTCCCCGAGACTTTCATCTTTTCTTTTGGTATAGGCAAGACCACCGATGGCGAGCAAGGTCAGAACGTAAAACCCCACGACCACCAGGGCTCCCGGACCAAATGGCAGCGCTTCAGTTTCCATCATCATCCCGAGAAGAAACCGTTGTCTTAGGATCCCTCCAGACACGAAAGATGACAAACGCCGTGAACGCGCTGGTCAGGGCGCTTACAGCCACGGCAAACACCGCCCATGCCGGAATTCCCCACCAGTCGCCGGGGATCGGCCATATCGGAATCGCGGCGGCAAACAACAAACCGAACCCCACCCAGACCCAGGGTTGGGTTGCGGGGTCCAAACGCTTCAGTTGAGGTTGAGAAGATTCCCTGGGCCTTCCAGGTTTGTGTTTCATGGAAGAAATGGAACAGTAGATGAAGGTAGAAAGTAATCCGCCGTTTTAAGGGTAAACCCCCATCGTGCGGTAGCTTGTGTAAATTTTTTCGATGGCCAAAGACATGGCGGCGACCCGGTAACTTTCGATGCCGTCGTGGCTCCAGTAACGCTCACGGATGGCCTGCCAGGCTTTACGCATGGTGTCGTCGAGGCCGGATCGCACGAGATCGATTTCCTCTGACCCCTGTAGGATCTGCTCGGTCAGAGCTCTGGGCACCTGATGGCCGGAACCCTCGATGGCCTGAACCATCAAGGCGCTCTTCCCTTCTTCATAGCGCCTTTGAATTCTGCCGAAACGAATATGGGACAGATTTTTTATCCATTCAAAATAAGAGACGATAACGCCTCCAGCATTGAGATAGACGTCGGGAATGTTGACCACGCCCCTTTCATGCAGGATGGCTTCCGCCGCAAACGTGACCGGCCCGTTCGCCGCCTCGGCGATCATTTTCGCTTTGATTCTGGGAGCGTTTTCCTGATTAATGACCCCCTCCATCGCAGCGGGAATCAGAATGTCACATTCCTCTTCCAAAAGCGCTTTGCTATCTTCAAAAAAGGGCGCCTCAGAATATCCTCTAAGGCCCTTGTTCGCCACCTTATAGCGGTACACATGCTCGACATCCAGACCGTTGGGGTCCATCACCCCGCCATCGTATTCCAGGGCGCCGATGATCTTCGCGCCGTCTTCTTCCTGAAGAATCTTTGCCGTGTAATAACCGACATTGCCCAGCCCCTGAACGATTATTTTTTTACCTTCCAGCGTTCCCGACAATCCGGCCCGTTTCGAATCTTCCGGGTTTCTAAAAAATTCCCGCAAACCAAAAACCACCCCGCGTCCTGTCGCCTCCACACGTCCCTGAATCCCTCCCATAGAGACAGGCTTTCCGGTCACGCAGGCCAGGTGGTTGATATCTCCAGGGCAGTGAGATATGTAGGTGCTGACGATCCACGCCATCTCTCTTTGCCCGGTTCCCATATCCGGGGCGGGGACATTGGTTCCCGATCCGATATAATCTTTTTGAATCAATTCAAAAGCAAACCGCCGGGTGATTTTTTCCATGTGTTCGCGGTCGTATTTTGTCGTGTCGATGAGCAACCCGCCTTTGGACCCTCCGAAGGGAACATCCACCAAAGCGCATTTATAGGACATCAAGGCCGCCAGCGCTTCCACTTCGTTTTGATCCACCAGCGGTGAAAAACGGATGCCTCCCTTGGCGGGGAGTTTGTGATCGCTGTGCACCGCCCGCCAGCCGATAAAAGTTTCGACCTCGCCGTTGATCTTGACCGGAAACCGCACCTGATAAACATTACTCACATTTCTAATGTATTGAGCCATCCCATCAGGAATATCCAGTGTCGCGCGAGCTAAATCGAAAGTCAGATTGACACTTTCTTTAAAACTGACCTCCCGGTCCGGTGGTAAATTCATATCCCTGCCCTTTCCATGGGAAATGGTTCAAACGGTGCAAACGGGCAATTCCGTCTGCCGAAAAGCAATGTTTTCAATTACATCCTTATTCAATCAGTATAACCAAAATTTTTGATTTAAGAAGGGTTATTTCTACCTGAAAGGCAAATAAAGTCAAAAAATTCTGATAGATATACATATTTCCCCCAAATTGCGCTACAATATCCATATACCCATAATTATCAATTTCATCTGATTTTTTTTCGGTTTTTTACCTAATTTGTTGCCATGAAACAAGCCACCCATCGGTTTTCCGTCACCACCGACGGGAAAGGACTGCACAATATCAACCGGAAGCTGGTCGACTGGACGGCAGAGCAAGAAATACAGTCCGGGCTCCTGACCATTTTTCTAAGACACACGTCGGCTTCCCTGGTCATTCAGGAAAACGCCGATCCGGATGTTCTTCACGATTTGAACGATTTTTTTAACCGGCTGGTTCCCGATGGCGACCCGGCTTTCCGTCACCGGTCAGAAGGACCGGACGATATGTCAGCGCATATTCGCTCCGCACTGACGCAAACACAGCTTTCCGTTCCCATCATCGACGGACGTCTCGCGCTGGGAACGTGGCAGGACGTTTATATCTTTGAGCACCGCCTCTCACCGCAAAGACGGGAAGTGGTTCTTCATATTTCTGGCAATTGAAAGGAAACTCAACCATGCAAAAAAAATGGCCTCAGATCATAAAAATAGAGTGGTTGGCAGCGATCCTCTTCACTTTGATTTTCATGATCGCCTGCGGAAATTCAGAAACCCGGGAAGATGCCAAAACCCCTGGTTCCCGTGAACCCCTGCGTCCCGAAATCGCTAAAGGTCTTAAGTTTCTTCGTGAAGACAATTATGAAGAGGCCATGCGGACAATTTTCGCGGTCATCGCCAAAAATCAGGACGACACGGAAGCTCTCTCGCTCATGAGCTATATCTATGTCAAGCAGGATCGCCTGGCGGATGCTCACAGTTTAGCCAAGCGATCCTTGGAGCTCGATCCAGATCAAGCCATGCCCTATGTGGTTCAGGCAAGAGTGAATTTTCAAACCTCTCATTTCAGTAAGGCGCTGGACCTGGCGAGAAAAGCCCTGTTGATCGATCCCGAAACCCCGCTGGCTTACCGGGTGATCGGTGAGGTTTATTTACGGCAGGGATTGAACCAGGACGCCCTGGCCGTTTTAAAAGAGGCGGTAAAATTGAAACCCAACGATCCGGAAATAGCAAATCTTCTTGGTTCCGGTTTCATTAAAGCCAAGCAATTCAAAAAAGCCCTGCCCGTCCTGCTCAAAGCCCAGGAAATCGATCCCGATCTCCCCGGGGTGCATTTCAATCTGGCTCTGGTTTACGCCCATCTACAGAATGGGCAAAAAGCCATAAGGCACATCAGCCGGGCGGAACTGCTTTACACTCAGGCAGAAAATAAGCCCTGGGTGGGAAAAACCAGGGACGTCAGACGCGTGATCGCTAAGAAATTCAAATTCACACCCGATGATGTAACGAGTTAATCCAATCCGCCGGATGACAGCCTGCCCCTTCAACTCCCTTTCTTGCAAACCCTGTGAAAAACCGGCGCTTTATTTCGGGAAACCCTCCCAGCCTGTTGATTGAAACCACCTGAAAAAATGGAAAAATTCAATAAATTCAATGGATTACTGGAATTGCACCGGCATTTGAATTAAACTGTTTTAAAACCGTTTAAAAAACCGGAATGATGAATATTTTTCTCAAACCCATTCTCTGAGATCCTTGTTCTTCAGGCCAAAGTCATAAAAACGGTTTTATGAGTTGGCTCGTTTATCAATTGCACTACTCGAGACACCATTGAAATCCTTTTAGTCTTATGATGACGACGAAAGATAAATTTTCAGCGGGCTCTGAATCTATAAACCTTTTAACCGCCTTTCCGATTTTGTAAAACATGAGCAACACGGCCTCCCTGATTTTCCAACTGCTGGCGCTGATCGCTCTGGTCCTGGTTTTTTTCCGTCTCAGGAAAGAAACCGTTAAAAAAGAACGATCCCGGGCGGAGTCGAAAATCCGCGAAAGCGAAATCCGGTTTGAGAAAATTTTAGACCACGTTATCGATGGGATTTTTTCGATGGATGAATCCGGAACCATTGAAACCTTCAATCCCGCCGCCGAACTCATTTTTGATTACAAAGCCTCTGAGGTGATCGGTGAAAACGTAGGTTCGTTGCTTCCTCAAGAATCTGCTAAGAAACTGGAATCATTTTTTCAAAATCTCAAAAGAACCGGGCTCCTGCAGGTTTCCGGAATTCAAAGTGAGTTGCAAGGATTAAAAAAAGACGGGTCAACCTTTCCCATGGATTTCGCCGTGAGCCAGATCATCCATGACAACCGCCGGACTTATACCGCTGTGATCCGTGACATAACCGAGCGGAAGCAACAGGAAGAAGCGTTAAAGCAGGAATCTGCTTATGTCCAGCTCCTTCACGATGTCTCCAGCGCCGCCAATGAGGCGGCTACGTTTGAGCATGCCATCCAGGTCTGCCTGAAAAAAATATGCCATTTGACCGGGTGGGCTGTAGGGCACCTCTTCGTGCCCACTGAGGATTCTCCCCCCAATCTGAAATCAACCGATATCTGGTACCTCAAAGATTCGGACCGATTGACAAAATTTAAAGAGGCCACGGATGCAAACGTCATCAAGTATGGAGAAGGTCTCCCCGGGCGGGTTCTAGCCACCGGAAAGCATACCTGGATTCGCGAGGTCGCCAAAGACACACGCTCCCAGCATGAACGTTTCAATGAAGATTGCGGCATTGTCAGTGGATTTGCCTTCCCGGTATTGATCGGCAGGGAAGTGGTCGGGATCATGGAATTCTATTCCACCTATCCCGTTCCTCCCGATCAACGGTTGCTCGATGTGGTGGATCAGATAGGGACTCAGCTTGGCAGGGTCGTCGAACGCAAACGCTCGGAAGACGCCATCATAAAAGCCAAGGAAAAGGCTGAAAAAGCTCAAAGGGGCGCCGACCGCGCCAGTCAATCCAAGAGTGAGTTTCTCGCAAACATGAGCCATGAAATCCGCACTCCCATGAACGCCATAATAGGCATGAGCGATTTGATGTCGGAAACCCCTCTCAATGCCGAGCAAATGCAGCTACTGAAAGTTTTCCGGGGAGCGGGAGACAATCTGCTGACGCTGATCAATGATATTCTCGACCTGTCTAAAATTGAAGCGGGCCAGATCGAGCTAGAAAACATTGACTTCAACCCCCGCAAACTGGTGGAAAAAAACATCGAAATCCTGGAATTAAAATCCCAGGAGAAAGGCCTCGCGCTCAATCATCACATCGCCCCGGACATACCCAGCCTGCTCCTGGGGGACCCCCACCGGCTTCGCCAGGTGCTGACCAATCTCATCGGAAATGCGATCAAGTTCACCGAACAGGGCGAGGTTCTATTGAGAGCGGAACTGGATCCGGAATCTGAGAGTCCAGGGGGTCTGCTGTTTTCCGTCTCGGACACTGGGGTTGGAATTCCTGACGAAAAACTGGAATCGATATTCGCCAGTTTTTCCCAGGCAGATTCCTCGACCACCCGTAAATACGGGGGCACTGGACTGGGACTCGCCATTTGCAAGAAACTGGTTGAGCTGATGGGCGGAAGCATCTGGGTAGAAAGTAAGGTCAACGAAGGCAGTAAATTTTGCTTCACCGTACGGTTTGCCGTGCCGGACCAGCCGGTAAAGGCTCCCACAGATAAGCCCGAAAAACTGGAGGGTGTCAAAACCCTTTTGATTGAGCATCGTCCCTCCATCCGGGGAATGATCAACGATCAGCTTTTAGACTGGGGGATGGCCGTCAAAACCCTGGAAAACGCCGAAGAAGGCTTCTCGGAGATCAAAAAATCCCAAAACACGCAACATCCCTACCAGCTGCTCCTGATCAACAGCCGGCTTCCCATCATTGGCGGCTTTGGGTTCCTGAACAAGGTTTTCTCGGATACGGATCTTTATCTCCCCACCATCATGATGATGCCCATCGACACCCGCAAGGGGGACATCGACCAGTGCCACAAAATGGGAGTGGTGGATTACATGACCAAATTCATTCAACCGCAAGCGCTTCTGAATAAAGTATATGCCGCTTTGGGCTATGAAGAGATTCCCGAACCGGCAGACTCGAGCACCGCGCCGAAGGAAGACCCTAAGAACACCAACCCTTTAAAGATTCTTTTAGTGGAAGATTCGGAAGACAACCGGTTGCTGGTGCAACTGTACCTGAACAAAACCCGGCACCAGCTCGACACCGCCGAGGACGGCAAGGCGGCCGTCGACCTGTTTACCAAAGGGGATTACGATCTCGTATTGATGGACATGCAAATGCCGGTCATGGATGGATACACGGCCACGCAAAAAATACGGGAGTGGGAAGAACAACACCATCGCCTGTCAACACCCATCATCGCATTGACCTCTCACGCTTTGAAAGGGGACATGGAAAAATGCCTGGCGGCCGGGTGTTCGGATTATGTTTCCAAGCCCATTGTCAAATCCACACTTCTAAAAACTCTGCATGATTATTCCGCCACTGAAAAAAAGCAGAACTCAGGCCAGATCGTCTTATAAATGGATTGCACGTTTCTTCTTCGGAATATTTCCACAATGCCGCTGAAGCGTGGCTCAGGAAGGGAATGGAATCGGGGTTTCCTGGGTCGGTTGGTTGAGCCCTAAAATTAGGGTTTTATTGGGTCCCGTTGGCGCCTTGGTTAAATTCAAAATACGGTGCCATGTGCCTTGAATGCCATACCGTTCCAGGCCTCTTCCCGGAAAGATCGCGAGCGAACCGGTAGATAAGGGCAGTTCTATCCATTTTTTTCCATCAAATATTTCGGTCTTGATGGAGGTCCTCAAACTGAGCAGGCAGGTAATGAGCCTGCCATCGGTGTGGGCATTGCCGATGATTTTTGCATTGTCATCTATAGACGCCTTGCGGGATGACTGGCAGACTTCATTCAACTGGCGGGCGAAAAAGCGAAGGCCCGGTATCTGGCACAGTACACCGTAAAGATCGCTGACATAGCGACGGTTTAATGGGCCAAGGGCGGTTTTTTTGCTGTCATCCACTTTTCGACCCATCCGCGCCCAGATGCCGGATGAGTTTTTAAGAAGCGTGGTGATCTTTTCAACGTCGGCAAAACTCTCTTCGTATTTGAGCCTCTCAATCACCATGCTGTAAGGGGGAATTTCCTCTTCTGCCGGCAGGGAACTTTTAAAAATTTCCGATCCTAAATCCCAGACGGCCTGGCTGATTTTTTCAGGGAAAACATACTGACGGTCTTTATGGTAAAAAATTTCCGGAATCGTCGTCACTTTTTTGCTGCTTGCGTCTGCAACCAGAATCAGTTTGCGGGCGGTGTAGGCAAGGTTACCTTGACTGTAGAACAGGCAGTCGCCAAAATGGTCACCCACATCCTTCCTGCTTTGGTGGTTCCGGGACATGTCCAAAAGATTGCCGTCCCAGGGCAAAACTTCATCCTCGTTACCTTCTTTTTTCCCGTCCTCGTTACCGAAAAGCGAATCCCAAAGCGGCCGCATTCGAGCATCATTTTCCAAAACCACACCCTTCGCTCCCGCCCTAAACATGTCATACAAACTGCCGGGTCCAAGGTCTTTACTTGAAACCCTAACCAGGGCATCTGTTGTGGTTCGTGAGCGCGGCTTGTTCATGAGGGACGTCCTGCAACCTGAATCATATTAGATTGTCTGGAAAGGTGAATGTTACCTGATTTATTAGATTTACCCATGTTATCACCCGGTTTTAGTCCTGTAAATTTTTTTTGGCCCGGCAAACCCGCCCCGATGGGCCCTCTGGATTGTTAAATCCCGATTTTAGAATCGTTTTGAGCCCGATCGGGGCCTTGTGACCATCGCGAGTTTGACATGAAGAATCCTCAGCTTTGAAGGAGGGCCACATCCCGTCCCTCTTCCAGATCGCTCAACTCCACCCAGGTTTCGATGTCTGTTCGAGACGGATCGATCTGATCGCGCATTTCATTGAAATATTCCCATTGTTCGGCGGATCCCGGCCTTCTTTCAAGAATCTGACGGTTGAGAATCTCTTTTTCCGTAGGGGTGCGAAACCGGGTCATTTCTTGAGCCCATTGAAGTACTTTAGGGTCTTCTTCCCGGTTGACCACGTCCGAAAAAATTTCAGCATTGGATTTTAAAAATCCAAGCACGATCTTATCGAGCGGGCAGGGATAAACATATTCACCCAGAGCGTTATTATTTGCCGCCCGTGCCTTGTCGATCATCCTCGGCAGATGGACGATTCCCGCTATCATATCTGTGGAACTGCGGGGAAAGGTCCGTGTTAAATCCGGGAATTCGATTTTCTTTTTGGTTTTCATTTTTTATCTCCATGGGTTAACTATTAAAGTTTGTTGTTGGTAGAACTTTCAGCATAAACATTACATTTAATTTGCAAGGCTCCAGGGAAGCAGCACCAGATTGCCGCGCACCTTATTGTCCGCCAGCAGACGATGAGCCTTAGCCGCTTCCAGCAAAGGAAATACACGGTCGAGTAACGGTCGAATCTTTCCCTGCCGGACAAGCTCCAAACCAAACGTTAAATCTTCGATATCGCTGGCCATGGTTCCCCTGATCTGCTTCTGTGTGAAAAACAGATTGCGGATATCAAAGCGAACCTCCGGCCCGGCGGAAAAACCGTAAGCGACGACCACACCCCCGGCTTTGACGGCGTCAATGCTCTTGGCCATCTCGTCGCCGCCTAGATTATCGATAACCACGTCCACGCCCTTGCCGCCGGTCCATTCCTTAACTTGTTCCACCCAATCTTCGCGAGTGGAATCGATCACAAGATCAGCACCTGATTGACGGACAAATTCTGCTTTCGCATCGCCGCGCACCGTAGCGATGACGCTTGCACCCAGAGCTTTTGCGACCTGAATCAGCATGCTTCCCGAACCGGAGGCGCCCGAACGGACCAGCACCCGGTCGCCTTCTGTTACCTGGCCAATGCCATGAACGGCGTGAACGCTGGTTGACAGCACCACCGGCAAAGTGGCCGCCTCTTCCGGACTGAACCCGGTGTCGTCCTTTATGAGCCCGTGTTCGGGAACTTCCATGTAAGAGGTGTAGGTCCCGGCAATGTGAAGACCGGGCAGGGCGAAGCTTGAAGCCCCTATCGTGGGACGGACCTCGGTTTCTTCTTTTTTTTGCGCGTACCCCGGAACGACGATCACCCGCTCTCCTGGAGAAAATTTTGTGACGTCGTCACCGAGCGCCTCCACCTCGCCCACGGCATCGATGCCCAATATGTGCGGGAACGGCAACGTCGGAACGATCCCGCCTTCACGGATGTAATGATCCAAACGGTTGATGCCGGCGGCAAGAACCTTGACGAGAACATGCCCGGGTCGCCGTTCCGGCACTTCCACATCCTCAATTCGAAAAACATCGGGTCCGCCAAATTCGCGAATCACCGCGGCTTTCGCCAGAACCTTTTTCTCCGGCGTTTGTGTTTTTGAAGTTTCGAGTGTTTGCGTTGTCATTGTTCTTCCTCCAGGTTTTAAAGGGTTAAAGTTTGTCGTGTTTTTTCCAGCTTTGAGTGTCAGAACCTAGTGATCCTCAAGTTTTTTCGCCTTTGGAAAATCGATCACTGTCCCGGCAACGTTGTTGAAATAATTGCTGAATAGGACAAAGACCCCGTTCGCAATGATTTCAGTGATCGCCTCATCCGTGAACCCCAGATTTTTCAGCCGCTTGATTTCATCGGAAGAGACATTTCCCTTGCTGTCGAGAACTTTCCTGACGAAACGAAGCACCGCTTCGGTTTTTCTATCCGGGGATTGCCCCAGGCGGCTGTCCTGAATTTCTTCGTCGGTCAGCCCTGTGCATTTACCCATGGCACAACGGGCGGACACGCAATAATCGGCGCCGTTGAACTCCGCGACACACAACGCGATTTTCTGCCGCAAATCAGCCGGAAGAATTCCCCGGTCCAGTGCGTCCCAGAAATGGATATAAGCCTCAAGCGCCACCGGCGAATTGGCTAACGTGGTCAACATCACCGGAATCATTCCCAGTTGGTTCTCCACCTTCTCAATCAGCTCTTTGGTTTTTCCAGAGCTTTGTTCGAGCCCGACGGCTTTAATGCGCTGCATCGTTTTCTCCAATCAAATCAGGTTAGGGAAGCGAGTTCCCCTCAGACGGACAACTCCTATAGAGCAGGTTGCGTGCCATAACATGGGATGTCGGATAGCTCATTTATTTATAAACATTTACCGCTAAGACAATCATCTTCAGGGTGATTCGAAATTTCGGATATTTCAATTTTTCAAACTGTTATTCGAGATTTCGTATGATAGAATTCAGGGTAAAAAACTCGGTCGTCCTCTCCCCTAAGGGGGAAAGGATTTAGGTCCTGTCTTTCCCAGATGGCGCAAAGCTCTCTAAAAAGAAGCGATGCATCGGAGCGAGGTCGGCGTTATAGTTAAGGAAAAGATCCCCTGTCGAACCAATGAGGTGATTTGCAAATGACGTTTTCCATTAAAAATTTGGACCATGTGGTTTTGTACGCTTCCGATCTCGAGCGGGCGGTGAAGTTCTATTGCGAGGTGCTGGGGTGTCAAGAGGAGAGGCGCGTGGAATCGATCAACATGGTGCAGATGCGGGCGGGCCAATCGCTGATCGACTTGATGCAGAAAGAATCCAAATCGAAAGACGGCGGACGAAACATGGACCACTTCGCCCTTCGCATCGACCCGTTTGAAGAAAATGCGTTACGGAACCATCTTGAAAGCCACGGAGTGAAGGTCAGCGAAGTCGCTTCCCGTTATGGCGCCGAGGGGCAGGGACCCTCCATCTACATTCAAGACCCCGACGGCAACACGGTGGAGTTGAAGGGCCCGCCTTTTTAGATCGTGCAACTCAAACTTTATCCGATAGACAGTGTCATATCTCGAATGACCGGATTCGGGCTTCCGTCAAAAGAGCACACCCCGTTTCCCATCAACTCAAGGGCGAACATCTATCATGGATAGTCATACGACTAAGTAAGGCTGGCTTATTGGGTCCACTTTCAGCTGGCGGAAAACAGGATGCGGTGTATAAGCTTAATGGTATGCTTAAATTATGTTATGAAATTAAAAACAAATACTGTGGCAGTAAAAAATGAACAACGATAAATGGAACCGGCAGAGCATTCGCAGGGTTTTGACCCCGGCGGTTTGGGTGATCGGGATTTTATACACCATCCGGTCGCATTTCAACGCGTGCCCGCATGAAGTCATTCTTGGCGGCTGGCTCTTTGCGCCTGTGGTGTGGCTCATGATTGAAAACTGGTTTCTGTACGAGCCCGGCAAGGACGACTGGGAACAATTTAAAAAATGGCAATGGCACCAGCGCAATTTATGGGTAGCCACATCCGCCTTCCTCGCAGTGAAATACCTTCCCCTAGCATGATTCGGCCTTAGCAACATGAACCCCGTCAGGTGAGAATGGACCCATTGAGTTAAAAAGCTAGGAGATACTGTCTTTAACTTTCCTCATGAATTTAAAAAGCCCAGGCTTTTGCCGGACCTTTTATAAACCACGGACGGACGCTTTTCTATGGACACATCATTCGATATTGTTCTTGGCCAGAAATCGAAGAATATGATCAGCAATGGCATCTCCTTCCTCCTCCAACGCAAAGTGGCCGGTATCCAGCAAATGAAATTCGATGTTCTTTAAATCCTGCTTGTAGGAATGCGCCCCGTCCGCTGGAAAAATATGATCGTTTTTCCCCCAGACGACGAGCGTCGGCGGCTGATGTTCGCGAAAATAAGCCTGCCACTCAGGGTAAAGAGCCACATTGGTGCGGTAGTCGTAAAACATCGCCAACTGGATGGCGTTGTTCCCGGGCCGAGTCAAATGTTGCAAATCGATGTTCCAATTATCCGGGCTGATGGTTTCGACATTCTGCACGCCATGCGTGTACTGCCATTTCAATCCGTCCGGGGCATGAAATCCTTCCAGGGCCTTGCCGTTTTCTTCCGTGTATTCGTTCCAGTATTTTTTGATAGGGTCCCAGAATTCTCTCAGACCTTCCTCATAAGCGCCGCCGTTTTGCACGATCAGGGACTCTATGCGCTCAGGATATTTTGCTGCAATGCGGTATCCAATGGGAGCGCCGTAGTCCATCAGGTAGACACTGAACTTCTCTACGTTTAACGCTTGCAGGAAACCTTCCACGATCTTTGCTATGTTATCGAACGTGTAAGAGAAGTCAGCCATCGGCGGCTGTGCACTCTGGCCAAATCCAGGATAATCGGGAGCCAGCAGGTGATAGCGGTGCGATAAATCTTCGATGAGATGGCGGAACATATGCGATGACGTGGGATAGCCGTGCAGTAACAAAAGAGTCGGAGCATCTTTTCGACCCGCTTCGCGGTAAAATATTTTCACGCCATCGACTTCAATGGTCTTATGAAGCGTGGGATGTTTAGGAACGGGTTCTTCCTTTTTGGCGGAGGGGGTTCCCGTGATGAAAGCGGCCCCCGCAATCAAAACGGCTATGACGAGCGCCAGCCATTTAGCGGTTAATTTTTTCATGATGTTCTCCTTTTACGTCTAAAAATGTTTAGGAAACGGGGTTGAAAATTTTTCCCGGCCAAGTGAAACCCTAGAGAGCAGTTTCCATGCCAACAGGAGGGCGTTCGGTAAAGCATTGAAATTTAGTGAACTATATTGACATGCAAGTGATATAACGGGATTCGAAATTTCGAGAATCATAAAATTTCAATTTTCCTTTGCGATATTTCGTATAATAAATTTTGCGACAAGTATGGCTCCGTGTCCATCGAAGGGAACAAATCATGAAGATGAATTATCCGATCGAGCTCATTCTGACCGCCGCAGGCGAAGGCATCTATGGGCTGGATGCTAAAGGATTCATGACTTTCGTGAACCCTGCCGCGGAAAAGATGACCGGTTACACCGCCCGGGAAATGATCGGTGAATGCCAGCACAAACTGACCCATCATTCCAAAGACGACGGCACTCCGTATCCGGTTGACGATTGCCCCATCTATGCCGCCTTCAAGGACGGCGCGGTCCACCACGTTTCCAACGAAGTATTTTGGCGAAAGGACGGCACCTGCTTTCCGGTGGAATACGTCAGCACGCCCATGTGGGAGAAGGATAAACTGGTGGGCGCGGTTGTGGTGTTCAAGGATATTTCCGAACGCAAACAGGCGGAGAAAGAAATCCAGCGGCTAAAGAATCAACTGGAATTGGAAAATGCCTACCTCAACGAAGAAGTTTTAGAAGCCAAGGCCTATGGAGAAATCGTCGGAAGAAGCCCGGCGTTGGGAAACATCCTCGCGCAAATTGAAATGGTGGCTCCCACCAATGCCAGTGTCCTGATCACCGGCGAATCCGGAACCGGAAAGGAGCTGGTGGCCCGGGAAATTCACAAACGCAGTCCCAGAAGCGAACGCTCGATGATCAAAGTGAACTGCGCTTCCATTCCCAGAGAACTTTACGAGAGCGAGTTTTTCGGCCATGTGAAAGGAGCATTCACGGGCGCGATCAAGAACCGTACCGGCCGCTTTGAACTGGCGCAGGGAGGAACCCTCTTTCTGGACGAAGTGGGAGAAATTCCGCTCGATCTGCAGAGCAAACTGCTTCGGGTGTTGCAGGAAGGAACGTACGAAAGGGTCGGCGATGAAAAAACCCTGCACGCGGACGTTCGCGTCATCGCCGCCACCAATCAGAATTTAAAAGAAGACGTACAAGAAAAACGGTTTCGCCAGGACCTGTATTACCGGTTGAACGTATTTCCCATTGAAGTCCCCGCTCTTAGACAACGAAAAGAAGACATTCCCATGCTGGCTGCCCATTTTATTAAAATCGCCGCGAGGAAGTTGAACGCCCCGTTGCCCCATCTGACACAGGCCAATGTGCTGGATCTCCAGGAGTACGACTGGCCGGGGAACGTTCGTGAGCTGGTGAACGCTATAGAGCGCGCGGTGATTGTTTCGCAGGGCGGCAAGGTCCAGTTTGATCTGCCGGACCGCAAAAGTAAAGTTCGTGTAGAGCAAAAAGACTCCGGCAGGCCAAAATCCCCAGGCACAAGCCGGATACTGACTAAAAGGGACATGCTTGAACAGGAGCGGGAGAACATTCTAAATGCGCTGATTCAATGCAATTGGAAGATCACGGGGCCCAAAAGCGCGGCGGAGGTTCTGGAAATGAAACCCACCACGCTGTATTCGCGAATCAAAAAACTAGGCATCAAGCAAGATTAGAAAAATAGACCGCAGAATAACCTCCTGTCACTCGGAAACCTGAAGCCGAGGCTAAGACGCGCACAGGACCTATGCTGGAGATAGAACCTTAAGAAACCGCCAGGGAATGGTTAATCCTTTGAAACAACGGTTCTCCATTTGGTGTTTTTTAAATAGATGAGCATATTAGGGGAATGCGTCATGTGATTCACGGACACCACTTCCCAATACTGGCTTCCCCAGTTCGACAGCTTTTTCTCCAACTCCTGAATTTCACCCTCGGAGTTGGGAATGGGTTCTTTTAACACCTTATAATTCCATTGGAATTTCTCAAACGACGCTCCCATAAACGATTTCTCCTCACTTTTCCAAAAGTTTTTTTCAGTCCCATCCAAGGCAGGAAAAATAATCCGTCCCACCCTTTCCCGGCTCAAACGAAAAAACACCTCTCCCTTCCAGTCATTTTAGAATAGCAACCTCTGTGCCAAACAGACTATTTGAAAAGCAAAGACTTATAAAAAAATTCGCCCATAATTTTCTTACTCATTTTGGCTGTTGTTCACAGTTTATCCCCAAAAAAATAATGCAGAAAAAAGACATAAAAGGCTAATTATGAGGTCAAAAAACGCGCCTGTTTAGGAAAAAACCCTCAAAAGTGACTAATAAGCAGTTATTTTTTAGAAAAAGCCAACCACCCTATTCTAGCCTGTGAGCAAAATATTCCTCTGACAGAAATGCAACTCTGTGACTCTATTTTAATCGTTGGAAGGAGATTTAGACTAAGGAACACAAAAGTGCTTAACATTGCGACCAGGCTGTTTGTCCAAAAAACCATAAAGTGACATTTTTTGTTAGCCGGGTATGCTTTTTCTCGTCCAATTGGTGAGCTAAAGTCGCCATTTAAACCTCCTTCTCGCCTCTCCCCTCCAGGCATAAATCTTTACCTTTGTTTTTGTTGGCCTTAATTTTCATGGCATGGCTATTGCTGTTAGACAAACATGAAAGTCATTCCAATGGATGCGACCCGGAACCACACGATTTATCCATTGGATTAGATTGACTCATTTTTAGGAGATTCAAGTTATGGCAAAGTCACTGTTTTTTCGAAAGATCCTTTTAAGGTTTCTGGAAGCGATTCTTGGTCATCATCATCCCCTGGTTGCCAAATATCTCACTTACCTTGGCAGGCAGTACAGCACCAAAGGCAATACGGCCAAGGCAGAACTTTTTTATGTCCGGTCACTACAAATCCGCGAGGACGTTTTTGGACCGAAGCACCCTCATGTCGCCGATTCTCTCACCCGGTTGGCAGGGTTGTATGAAAAAATCAATGATTTCACTCGATCCGAGTCGCTTTACGAACGCGCCAATAAAATCAACAACGAACACCCTGGACAGGCCATCGCTTGCTGATCTTTTGGCAGAACAGGATAATATCTTTGCCAGACCACCGACCCCCTGGTTTTGGAATCGAAGTGCATTGAAGATTCAGCCGCGATTCCAAGACCGCAAGCTGGCTGTCCAGCATCGTTGGCCTGACAATTAACCGCTCACTGCGGCGGAACAATCTTCCTTTCTTCAGTTTCTCACCCCAAAAAAATTGAATCATATCGAACGCCCGCCCACCTTACCTTTCAGGAATACGGCATATTAAATTTTTTTAATTTATTTTGAATAGACCCTCCTTCGCAAAGACATCATAATATGGGTATGCACGGGATATGAAATTGAAATGAAGCCAGAATCTCCCGGCCCATCATAGCCCGTTAAGACATATTGCTCAGCGGTTTCAGCTCAGGCGGGTTTTATGACGATTCGGACAAAAAGACAATTCAACGAAAATAAACTGATAAGGATTTTGAATCTTCTGGACAGCCCCATGGAAGGAGAGGTGTTGGCCGCGGCAAAATGCGCTTCCCGTTATTTGAAAACCCACGGGGCTTCCTGGAATGAGGTGATTCAAAAGTCCCGGACTCCATCCTGTGAACCCCGCCTTAGCTCCGGGTTTATCGGGTTAAAAGATGCCGTGATCCTGAAACGCACTCAGAGAGCCCGCCTGCTTGCAGTAAAACTGACCAACGGGCGGACCGAAAACTTCTGGTTTCCTTGTTCCACTCTGAAGGAGGTGGGGAGGAAAATTTACGCCGCAAAATGGATTGTCGAAAGAAAGGAAAAAGAAATGGCTCAAGGAGAAAATTACGCGCACATTCATGCGGACCTGAGCGGGCCGATGGGTTGAATCGGATGAAAAACCGAGTCGTTTCCAAAAAGCGGGCTTGAAAGAAAAAGTTCTTAAGAGGAGCGCTGGAGTTATAGCGTTTCTATGCCAAAAAATTTCAAAAAAGAAACCGCGGCCCAGATGCCGATACTGGCAAAAAAACCCAACGCGACAGCAATTGAAATAAAGAGAACGGCCAGCTTGATGATTTCTTTAAAAAGATTTTTTTTCATAGATACTTTCCCCGCCCATAATTTTCCGTCAACATCTCATCAGGAATGAATTACCTGCATCAGGTTATAAATCAATAACAAAAACGCAAAACATAATACCACTTTGCTGGCGAAAATCTTTAAAAATTAACTTGCGGGGATACCCACACTCATTTCACAGAAACATTCAAACCAATGTCCCGCTTCAGGCCGGCTAATTTTTTACCGGATCCATCAATGGATTGCCAAACCGCAGGGTTTCGATTAACCGGTCCAGGGTCTGCGTGCCCTCTTCCCACTCCCTTACCGGAACTTTCTGATTCGCCCGCAGCAGAACAAACAAGTATTCTCTGTGAAGGGCCACACCATACAACGCTCGGAAGTACTTTCCATCAGCCCATTCCAGGCGCTTCGCCATTTTAGGCGACGGAAGATTTTTCGTGGTGATTTGCGCCGGGCGGTCCGGCGGATGTAAAAACTGCAGGCGTTCCATATAGCCAGCCAAAAGGTTGTCGGGTAAGTCACTGTCTGTTTTGATGAACTTCCCTTTGAGAAACTTTATCAAATCACTTTCCGGAATCGTACCCACAAGAATTTGCATGGGCTGGGTCGGGTGCTGAAAACCGACATCCAGATCCCATATTAATTTCTCATAAGTTTTGGGCGGCCGGGGCCTGATCTCTATGTCATCTCTATTGTTTGTCCTCTGCCGGTTACTTCGCTCAAGGGCATATCTGGATCGATGCTTCTTGATGATCACATGACCCAATTCCCGCTCGTAGACCCAGGCATCTTTATCTTTTTGCCAGCCCACTTCGGGGACGCTAAATGAATAACTTTTAGCCGCCTGAACGAAGGTACCATCGGTAATTTTCGAAGTGGCGCAACCTTGCGCACCCACCAGCAAAAAGACGAAAACCCCCGCCCGAATCCAGGGAAACATTGTGCTCACCTTCTTTATAAAATAATCCGATCGGCCGTCAAAAGGAAAAGCGTTCATGGAATCTGCAAACCAGCTGAAAAATTGGAACCACCGTTTTCAAATCATACCAGTCGCTGGAAAAATCACAACCCCTCTCAGACAACCCCCTAGCGTCCTCTTTTCTAATCGCCCAAAAAACCGTTCCAAACGGATTCGCAGAAAACCCAAAGGTCCTGAAAATCCGTAAAATCGTTGTAAAAATGCTGACTATTATGCCTTTTTTAAAACCAGTGATCCAAAATATTCTCAAAAACTCTTCTTCGGGCCAGGCTCAGCACATAACCCATAACATACTAATTTTTTGACTTTTATGCCACTATACGTTAATCTTAAAAGGCAATAGTTTACATTTAATGTTTATTTTCATAGATAGCGACACCGGCTTTTTTATAGGCTTTCCGCCCAAGGAATTTATCGGCTTAAGGAACCGCTCGTGAATAATAAAGCTCAAAATATTAAACTACTGATCGTCGACGATGATCCTGAAGACCGATACGCGTATAAGCGGATGCTCAAGCAGATCAATGGCGCCAATTGGACCGTCCTGGAGGCGGAAACCGGAGACGAGGGGCTCGATCTTTTCAAGCTGGAAAAACCCGACTGTGTTCTTCTGGATTACATTTTACCGGATATCGACGGACTGGAATTCTTGCTCCAGATGAAAAAAATTTCAGCCACACCTTCTCTTCCCGTCGTTATGCTGACCGGCCAGGGGGATGAAACCGTCGCTGTTTTAGCGATGAAAGAAGGCGCGAGCAACTACCTCGTCAAAGGCGCACTGACTCCGGCTTCCCTCAAGACCAACCTTTTTCATTGCATTAAAATAAGCGGCTCAGCGAATTCAGTGGGGGCTTTATCCAAAGCCGACTGGAATAAAAAGAAAAAAGTGGAGCTGATTTCTGAAATTCAAAATCTTAAAGAAAAACTGGAAACTTCATCTGGAATCGACCCTCTCACCGGATTGCCCAACCGCACCAACATGTTGGGCAAACTGCATTATGAAAAATGCCGGTTCGAACGCAATAAAAAACCTTTTTCCATGATCATGGCGGACATCGATAATTTTTCCGTCATCCACCAATCCTACGATGCCAGAAAAGTCAATGAAGTCATGGCTCAGACAGGCAAATTCCTCGACTTCAATTCCAGAAAGCAGGACGTCGTCAGCTATTGGGGAAAGGAGCGGTTTCTCCTCCTTCTGCCGGAAACCGGATTGGAAGGGGCCACCGTTCTTATTGAAAAGCTTTGTGCAAAAATTGAATCGGGAGGATTTCCCCACCCGGATCAAACCATCCCCGTAACCATGAGTTTTCGAGCCGGTGCTTACAGCGACGAAACCATGGAAATTGAGGACTGCATCCTGGAAGCTGACGGATGCCTGATGTAACCCGCCTGGGCATCTTCAAAATTTATAAACCTTCTGTTTTTGCTTTTTATTTTTAAATTTAGCGCCTTCCTCTCCAGCCGGTTTTCTCAAGGCAGTCCAAACGCACCTACAAAAATTTTCCAGCTAAGGAAAAATCGTTTAAACTCTTTGGCATGGATCTCGACCCCAATTATGAACCGGAATTTGATTCCTTAAAAAAACTATTGCTGGACATGGCCCAGGAACGTTCCTGGAAAGCCCTCCTCAATATGATTGGCGATCGGTTGATGGAGCGCCCGCACATGGTGATGGGGCGTATCTGGCTCATCCTGCCCGGAGATATCTGCCCCACCTGCCCCATGCGGCAGGAATGCCCGGATCAAACAGAATGCCTTCATCTTGTCGCCAGTAAAAGCCATCCCATTTTGAAAAACGGAAA
Organism: Nitrospinaceae bacterium; assembly: GCA_021604505.1. NCBI lineage: Bacteria > Pseudomonadati > Nitrospinota > Nitrospinia > Nitrospinales > Nitrospinaceae > Nitrospinaceae bacterium. Next base: position 225,578 of record BQJC01000002.1, read on the forward strand.
GCCCACCCAGATTTTGGATGACGAATTCAAGCGTATCCCCCTTGGCGCCCGTAAAATCGGACGCATTGCTCAAGAAGCACGAGCCATCTCGATCACGAACATGGCACAGGATTCCAATAGAGAATCGAGCCGTGCCTGGGCGAAACAAAACGACATTCGCGGTGTACGCGGGTTCCCGCTGATTTATAAAGGTCAGGTTTTAGGCGTATCGGTGCTATTCACCCGCCTCGTTCTCGATTCCGAAAGTGAAGGAGAGGGTCGGATGTGGGGGAGAATCATAGCCGATCATATCGCCGCCGCAATCGCCAACGCCAGAGCTTTCGAGGAATTGGAAAAAGTAACCGCCGAAAAAGAACGCATCGAAAGCGAACTGAAATTCGCCAAACTGGTTCAGGAAGGATTTTTACCGCAGGAACCGCCGAACGTCGCCAATTACGACTTTGCCGCGGCGATGGTCCCCGCAAAATTTGTGGGTGGTGATTTTTATGATTTCATTCCGCTCAAAAATGATCAAATGGGGATTGTCCTCGGCGACGTCTCCGGCAAAGGGGTTTCCGCCGCCCTTTACATGGCGCGTCTGTTGAGTGATTTCCGCTACATCGCCCAGTTCGATCCGGCGCCTGAAAAGGTACTGCATCAGGTCAATCAAATCCTGTGCGAACGGTCTCGCCAGGGAATGTTCGCCACCGCTCTTTTTCTTTTGCTGGACAGAACAAACAAAAAACTAAAGATCGCCAATGCGGGGCATCATCCTGTTCTGATCAAAAGTGCAGACAACACAATCAGTCTGAAAGGGCATAAAGGGGGAATCCCGCTGGGGATTCTTTCTGAAGCTGAGTATTCCACTGAAGAAGTACAACTGCGCAAGGGGAACACCGTCTTGCTTTACACCGATGGCGCGACGGAAACATTTAATGAACAGAAAGAATCCTTTGGGTTGAAACGGCTGTATCAAGTCCTCGCAAAGAACGTCAGTTCTCCCAGGGAGCTCATAAAAAAAACCCAGGAATCCATTAAAAAATTCACCCACAGGGCAACGCCGCAAGATGATTTGACTTTATTAGCCATTAAGGTTTTATAAGGTCTCACCCCTGCCGTTAATCACCCACGGTGGTTGGAAGGTTGTTTCAGGAGTTTGACATGCCAGGAAAAAGACTGTTTTTGTATTTGTCGACAACGGGAATCCTTTTGGTTTCGGCCTGCACCGGGAAAGCGCCCATAAGCCTCGGCCAATTTGCCCCGTGCCCCGAGTCTCCCAATTGCGTTTCGACACAAGCGCAGGATGAAACCCACGCCATCGCCCCCATCACATACAGCGATGATAGGGAAACCGCGAAAAAGCGCTTGCTTGCAATCGTCCATTCCCTTCCCCGCACACGGGTCGTTGCGGAAAAGGACGATTACTCCCATGTCGAGTTCACATCCAGAATCTTCCGCTTTGTGGATGACGTGGAATTTTATTTTGCCATCGAAGAAGGCAAGATCCATTTTCGCTCGGCGTCCCGAATCGGGCGCTCTGATCTGGGTGTGAACCGCAAGCGAATGGAGGAAATACGCTCACAGTTTAACTCTCCTGCCCCCCAGGTCAGCGGGAAAATTTAAACATCAATTAACAAATAGGGGAAAAATTCAATGAATAAAGTCAGCGTCGCCGATTGGACCACACTCAAACCCCTGGAACCCGTTTATGCCCTGGTCGCCAACGTCGATCTCGTGGTGATCCGTCATGACGATCAGGCGTCGGTGTTATTTGGACGCTGTCCTCATCGCGGGGCCCTAATGGCCGACGGAACTGTAAATGGCCACAATCTGATTTGCGGAGTCCACGGCTGGGATTTTCGTTACGACACCGGCGTCAGCGAATACAACAATGATGAATCACTCCACAAATTCCAGGCCTGGGTGGAAAATGACCAGGTCCTGGTGGACGAAGATGAAATTTCCAGCTGGCAGGACGAAAACCCCCAGCCCTACGACCGCGACAGCTATCAAGGATTGTATCAGGATATTCATGGCACGGATGCGGAACCGCACGTCCACCTGATCCAGAATTTAGCCAAAAATGGCTTGTCTAAATTCGGCCCCCACGGTCCGGTTTCAGCCATGGGAGTCCCCCATGACGAGCTCCCAGAGTGGAAAGACCTTCAGGTCGTCACCGGCCAACTCGCCCGCCTGCCGCAACTGGATGAAGTGGACGTGAAGACCGGGGTCGTCATCGGTCCAAGAGCCAAAAAACCCCTGCATTTAAAAATCCCCCTTTTCGTTTCGGACATGAGCTTTGGCGCCTTATCCCTGGAAGCCAAGGTCGCCCTGGCAAAGGGAGCCGAACTGGCGGGAACGGGAATTTGTTCCGGGGAAGGGGGAATGCTTCCCGAAGAACAAGAGGCCAACTCCCGCTACTTTTATGAGCTGGCCTCCGCCCGATTCGGGTATTCCATGGACAAGGTTAAAAAGTGCCAGGCCTTCCATTTCAAGGGAGGTCAGGGGGCAAAAACTGGAACCGGCGGCCATTTGCCCGGTTGTAAAGTGGATGAAAAAATCGCCGCCGTGCGAAATCTGAAGCCTGGAGAAGCCGCAATTTCACCTTCCCGTTTTCCCGACTGGGAAAGTGAAGAAAACTTTCGCGAGTTTGCCGAAGAAGTGCGTAAGGCCACAGGCGGAATCCCCATCGGCTTCAAACTTTCCGCTCAGCACATCGAACAGGATATCGACGCCGCCTTGAGGATCGGTGTGGATTATATTATCCTGGATGGCCGCGGCGGCGGGACGGGAGCGGCGCCCTTGATTTTTCGAGATAATATTTCCGTACCCACCATTCCAGCGCTGGCCCGGGCCAGAAGACACCTGGATCGCATCGGGCAAAAGGACATCAGTTTAATCATCACCGGCGGCTTGCGAACGGCAGACGATTTTTTTAAAGCCCTGGCCCTGGGAGCCGATGCAGTAGCCGTGTCCAACTCCGCTCTGCAAGCCATCGGATGCCTGGGGATGCGCGCCTGCCACACCAACAACTGTCCGGTGGGCATTGCCACCCAGAAAAAAGATTTACGCGCCCGCCTGATCATTGACGAATCGGCGGACAGGCTTTCCCGGTTTTTTGATGCTTCGGTGGAACTGATGAAAATCCTTTGCCGCGCTTGCGGTCACACACGATTGGACCAATTGAGCCTCGATGATTTGACCACCTGGAAAAAAGACATGGCTGATCTTTCAGGCGTTCCGTATGCAGGGGTAGGAACAGAATAAAGCGTTCAAACTGGAAATTCTAGAATCTATGCAACAAGCGGAAAAACATTTCACCTGCCCTTATTGTGGCGAAACCATTTCAATGGTCCTGGATCTTTCAGTGAACCAACAAACCTATACTGAGGACTGCGAAGTTTGTTGCCGCCCCATTGAAATTCGTTACAGCGCCCGGAATGGAGAGATCGCGGAATTCTGGGCGCAACGGACAGAATAAAAAACCATGAACACTCAAAAACCATTGGTGCCGCCGGAAAAACAGAACTGGCCGTTACCGAAAAAAGATTACTGGTCGACTCCGTTCGCCGAAAAACTGATGCATCATCTGGATCTTTTTCCGGGCGCATCGGTTCTCGACGTCGCTTCCGGTTCCGGAGTTCCGGCGTTTCACATCGCCGAACAGGTCGGCCCGACCGGACAGGTACTGGGAGTGGACCTGCACCCGGGACAGGTGCTTCGCTGCCGCACGACTCAGGGACAGCATCTTCCCTGGCTCCGCTTCGAGCAGGCGGACATGAGGGCCCTGCCAAACGATCTTGGAAAATTTGACCGCATCACCGGCAACATTTCTTTCATGTTTTTTCGTCCCCACCGTTTTGAAGCCCTGCACCAATTGACCGGGTTCCTAAAACCCGGTGGGCAGATTGTGTTGACCTTCCCTTCATTGGGCACCTTTGATTCCATCTGGCACCGGGTGGATCGGGAAATGGCTTCCCGCGGACTCAAAAAAGAGCAAAACGCTCTTCAGGAATATATTGCCGAGCGGCCTTCCGCCGGGCAGGCCCGAAAATGGCTTGAAGAAATTGGCATGGAACAAGTCGAAGTCACCGAATGGCCTTTGGAAATCGAATCCGGTCCGGGCCAGGCATTTCTCAATCATCCCCTGCTGCGCGGCGGTTTTTTAGAAGACGCCTACGAATGTTTTGAAGACCAGGCACTGGCGCACGAGGTCATGAACACCGTGGCCGACGATCTTCCAAATTTTATCCCGTTACTGGCTCAGCGTTGCGCCTTGTCAGCCTGGAGCCCCACGAAATGACCCTCGGGGCATGACTCTGACGAGCCACAAAAAATCCTGCCGGATTTGTGATTTCCCTTCTGCCCCATTTTTTCAGGATGACAGATCGTTTTATAAATGCCCGGAATGTCACTTAATTTTTTCAGTGGATTTTCCCGACAAAGCCGATGAAGAAAAGCATTACAAAACTCAGTGGGAAACGACTGACCCGGATTTCTGGAAAAGCCAGGTGGATGTGTTATTGCAACTGATAAACAATTACCGGACGCCCAAACACATTTTGGATTTTGGCTCCGGCTCCGGAGAAATGACCCGCGAATTTCTAAAGAGAGGTTATGCTATCACTCCTTTGGAACCCATGATCCACGGATATCTTGAAGATCAAAATTATCCGGCTCGGTTTGACGTGGTGATCGCCGTAGAAGTTCTCGAACACCTGTTGGACCCCTGGCATGAAATCCGCGAAATTGAAAAAGTTCTGGCCCCCCGGGGCATTGTCATTTTTTCTACTCTGCTCACCAACGAATTCATCCACCGCCCCGACGCGGCGGATCATTTCAAAAGCTGGTGGTACAAAGACGATCCCACCCATGTCAGTTTTTTTTGCAATCACGTTCTCTCCAAAATGGCCGATATAGGGAACTATGACATCGATATCATTGGCGACAAAGTGTTCGTATTACAAAGGATCCCATGAAAATCATCCAAATCCTGGCTGACAGCAGTTACCTGCCGGCCTTAAAAAATATCGCCGAGAAACACGATGCCGCGGACTATTGGGCCGGTCCCGAGGGGGAAGACGGCCGCCAGGAAGTGCGTCTTTTAGTCACTCCGGAAAAACGCCAGGATACGCTGGACGCTTTGCAGGCGACATTGGGGCACAGCGACACCGCCAAATGGTTTTTGTTGTCCATCGAGGCCGCGCTTCCGCGCCCGGAAGAAAAAGAACCCGAAAAAAAGGAAAAAGTCGATTTAGTAACAGCCAGCCGCGAGGAACTGTACAACAGCGTCGAAAAAAGCGCCCGGCTGGAAAGCAATTATCTTTTGCTGGTACTTCTTTCAACAATCGTTGTGGCGATCGGCCTTTTAGAAGACAACGTCGCGGTGGTGATCGGCGCCATGGTGATCGCTCCCCTGCTCGGACCCAATATCGCCCTGGCCCTTGGCACAGCTCTCGGCGACACTTCCCTGATGTTAAAATCTCTTAAAACCACCCTGGCCGGATTGACCCTGGCGTTGGGACTGAGTTTTTTAATCGGCAAACTCTGGCCATTGAACTTTGAGAGTAAGGAACTGCTCACCAGAACTTACGTGGGGCTGGATTCCGCCGCTCTTGCCTTTGCTTCCGGCGCGGCGGCGGTTTTATCGCTGACGACAGGACTGCCCAGCGTTTTAGTCGGCGTGATGGTGGCAGTCGCGCTTTTGCCGCCGACAGCCACTCTCGGCTTGATGCTGGGCGCGGGCAAGTGGGAACTTGCCACAGGCGCGGGACTGCTTCTCGCCGTCAACATCGTTTGCGTCAACCTGGCCGCAAAAATTTCGTTCTTGTATCGCGGCATCAAACCGCGAACCTGGCTGGAAAAACAAAAAGCCCGCCAATCGATGGGGATATACATCCTGATATGGATTCTCTCCCTGGCCATTCTGCTTTTTGCCATTTACCTGCGACAAAATACCCCTTTGGCAAAATAACGCTCTGCGCCTAAAATCAATTACTCTCAATCATTTCAAATAGACGGAAGCAAACTTCCCGGCGCGCTTCCACTCCCGCCGATCTCCAAATTTGATTTCTTAGCCCGGTTTGGTTAAGTTATAGGCGATCTCCTGGAACACATCCAAAATATTCACAACAGTTTCCCCAAGCCTGGAGAGGCAAATGCAAGCCGCACGGCAAACGGTCGCCGAAATTCAATCCGTCCTGGATAAATTTCGTGAAGGGTATGGAAATAAAGACATGGACATTTTACTGAGTCTTTTTGATTCAGATCCGAATGTCCTGGTCATCGGCACCGGCGAAGACGAAAAGCGAACCGGTCTCGAAGAAATCAAAATTCAGTTTGAGCGTGATTTTAACCAATCGGATCAATTGATCGTGGAGTTTAAAAATGTTTCCGTATCGCAGCTGGGGTCGGTGTGCTGGGTCGCCGGAGACACACATGTTTACTTCACCGCGCAGGAAAAGGCCATGCATGTGTTTCTTCGATTCACCGGGGTTTTAGCCAACCGCGAAGGCCACTGGCTGTTCGTTCAAACCCACTTTTCTCTGCCTTTTTCAGACTCTGCCGGAGACGGCTCCCCCGCTGGCGAATTGGAAGATTAATTGAATCCTTTTTCCATTCGCCAATAAATTTTGCAAAAAAAAGGCCCTGCTCGTTTGAGCAGGGCCAACCAACAGTAAGGAGCTTCCGGTCATCGGGATTAACCGATGCCTCCGGAAGCTCCCCTTATACTATGGTTAGACAAGGGATCACCTCCTTTCGATCAGGGGGTGCACATCCGCACTCAAGGCTCCCCTGGTTCCCCAAGTGCAATTCTTTTCTTATATAGAATGAAGGAAAACTTTTCAAATGTCAAAACTCTTTAACTGCGGTTTACAGGGATTAAATTTATTTTCCCATTAACCCTTTGACGGCATTTCCAAGTCCTTTGGCATTTTTCTCAAGGATATCGGACCCTCCTTTTTCCAGCAATTCCTTAACCTCTGCCGCTCCCTCCACATTTTCGAGTACTTTACCCAGATCGAGGGTTCTGACGGATCCTTCCGCGGCGGCATTGACCGCAACCATCAGCTTTTTGATCACCTCGGCGGGAGAAGCGCCGCCTTTATCTCTGCCTATTCCTGAAAGCTGAACTCTGGGGAGTTTGACGCTCAATTTCTTCCCCTTCAACCCGACGGCGCTGACATTGATCTTGCCGTCGCGGATAATGAGACTGTCTATGATGAGTTTTTTCCCATTCTTGTTTGAGCTCGACGGTTTTTCCTCATCGGAACTTTTTTCCCCGCCGCCCCCTGCCTGCTGGGCAACATTTTTCTGCAAAGCATCCAGGTTGCTTCCGGTAGCCCCAATTTCATAAGTGATATCGGGTCCGGCAATGAGGATTTCTTTGATCAGTACCGTGTCCTTTGTGATCGTTCCCACATCCAGCGTCATACTGACTTCCCCCAGCCGAAATGCGGAATCGGATTCAAACCCCTTGGGATTTCCAACCTTCAACCCCCGCAAGGTTCCCTTGCCGGAAGTCGCTGAAATTTTCGTCTCGTCCAAAGTCACCTCAGCCTGCAAGGCGTCGGAGCCATATTTTTCAACCGCCATGGTGACCAGCGAATCCATGGAAAAAAGCAGGAAAATCGCCAAAAAACCCGTCAAGACCACGACCATAGCGACCGTGACCCACATTGAACGTTTCATAAAGGATCCTTATTTTTATTGATCAAAAGTCTTATACAAACTACAAATGAACTCTGCCGAACTAGAGTAACACAGGTTTTCTTCAGAAAAACGATTCGCTGATCACAAAATTACCATTGCCTTCCCTATTTTCCTTTCCGGCAAACTGTCGTAACATCGCTTAGGACAATGGGTTTTCAGAACACTGTCATTCTTTCATTTTTATTCGCGAGGTAGCTGATGCTGTATTCAACCGTTTTAAAGATCATGAGTCCCGTGCTGACGGTTCTGTTTCTGATCGCTCTGTTTGCCAATCCGGTAGGCGCAAAACCGAACCCCGAAAAGGTCAAAAAAATTAAAAAGCTCCTCGCCATTTCAGGAATCCAGGACCAGTTGTCCTATATGAAAGACGGTGTATTGAGTTCCTATGGCCAGATGGTCGCCTCCGCCTACCCCAAAGTACCCGATGCCTTCTGGGATGATTTCAACGCGCTGGTAGGGGAAAAAGACATGGATGTTCTCCTCGATCAGGTGGTTCCCGTTTACGACAAGCACATGTCCGGCGAGGCCATCAACAAATTGATCGAAATGTTCGAAACTCCATTTTGGAAAGAATGGAAGGAAAAAATGCCCACCATCAGCCGCGAAGCAGGAGTTGCCGGACAACAATGGGTGCAAAAAATCACGCAATCGGAAAACTTCAAACAAAAGATCGATCAGCTGATTGCAAAACACGAACTGGAAAAACTGAACCCGCCTCAAAAGCATCCAAAATAAACCAAATCAACATAACGCTGGACCCAATATTTTTGCGCGATGGATTTATTGCTGACCCAATCTCTCCTGGGGCAGGGTGTTACACCCCCGCGTTGCGGGCCGGAAAACAGGACACGGGGTGAGCAAATTTGCCTTCCGCGAAGGAGGGGGGGTTATAGAAATTTTCCAGGGTGGGGTTCGCCGCTTCGGTCATAATCGTTTTTCAAATGCTGCCAGCTCAAATGAATGTCGCAGTTCTGACAAATGGGAATTTCGAACCGTTCTCTGGCGATCATTTTTTTCCTGAGTTCGGTCAACATAGGTCCGCGCCAGACTTCGGCGATGCTGTCTTCGCGCAAATTGCCGACCGCCGTGCCCGAAAACATATCCGCACAACATAAGACCACACTGCCGTCCCAATAGACGACCATCCACTTCCATAATTGCGTGCACGGGGCTTTGTTCGTCAGGTTGAAGCGTTTGTGGTTGAAGCGGGTGCCGGCATTCGACGCGATGCCGTAGCTGTCTAAAAATCCGTCCTTATCGAAACGGCCGGCCCAGTTGGAGATGATGTTGTCGTCGATCGGCGTCAAGGCGATGGTGCAGTTGTGACTCTGAATGATTCTGAAAAACTCGTGATCGAGAGTTTCCTCCATCGTCTTTAACGTTTTAATACGGAAATTGACCGGAACCGGATGATCCGAGCGGTCGTTAGCTTCCAGCAGGTCGATGATATTGTTCCGCACCACGTCGTAGCTCATTTTTTTCACATCTTCAAACGTTTCTTGGTCCAACTCATCGAGACTGATATCCACCGCCACCGAGTTTTCTAAAAGAGTGGGAATGATTTTTTCATTCATGAAAAAAGCGTTGGTCAAAACTTCCACCCGTTTAATCGTGGGAAATTGCTGTAAATATTCGATTTTTTCTTTGATCGTCTTGTCCATCAACGGTTCGCCGAACGTGCCGAAATGCACCACCCCGCCGCGGACGGCATAGTCGTCAATGATCTTTTTATACAAGTCCATTTTCATGGCCCCAAGGTCCGTCAGATCCGGGTTCGGGCACCAGACGCATTTGGCGTTGCAACGATTGGTCACATCCAGCAAAAGCGCAGGCGGCCAGAGTTCCAGCGTCGCGGCTAAATCCCTGGTGGCAAAATCGAACAGGGAAGAATCGTAAATCTTGCGCCTGAAATAATCCATTTCCTGAAAAAACGGGATTCTTTTGATCCAACGCTTGACCCGGTGGGTTGCCGGAACCTTTTTTCTATCCGGTGAAACGGTTTTAGGCTTTTCGAGAGTTTCCATGGAATCGGTGAATGACGTCTGGTTAAAGATCGGCTTTTTTCTTAACGGAATTTTTTCTTGAGTTGATTAGCGGCTTTCCGAGTCAGAAGAGGGATTTCTATTCAAGCTTAATTCCTTCTCATAAACTCTGATCAATCGTTTGGCCGTCTGATCCCAGGAAAACCTTTGCCGCGCTGTTTCCCGGCCCCGCTCAGCCATGCTGTGGATCGTTTCCGTATCTTGAAACGCGTTTAAGATGGCTGAAGACAAAGCCTCCGGGTCCGTCGCCGGCACCAGGGTTCCCGTGACGCCGTCTTCGACGATTTCCGGCAAAGCGCCCGCAGTGGAGGCGATGACCGGAAGCCCCGCTCCCAGAGATTCCGCCACAGAGAGGCCGAAACTTTCGATCCTGGAAGGAAAAACTCCCAACCGGGCCGTAGCCGCAAGATTTTGAATGTATTTCAGATCCCGCCAGCCAGGCATCACCACTTTCGGGATCAGTCCCAGTTTTCTCACCTGCCCTTTGAATTCCTCCAGACGGTTCCCTTCACCGACCAGAGTCAAAAGCACATCGGGAACTTGCTTGGCAACAATCTTTAGAGATTGCAAGAGTTCCGGGATGCCTTTTTCTTCCTCCATGCGCCCCCAGAACACAAGTTCCGGTCTCTCAGACGGTTTTCGTTCAATTTCAAACCATGAAAGATCGATGCCGGCGGGAACCACTTCGATGCGACCCTGCCATCGTTTCCCCAATCCTTCGAGGACTTGTTTTCTGGAAAATTGACTGAAGGTGATTATCTTCTTCGCGCGGCGTACAGCGGATCGCGAAAGATGCGGATTGACCGTTTTAAGAAAGGCAATCGGATGAAAGAGGGCGCGAAACATTCCCGTCTTTGGCATAGAAGGCGCGTGGCTGGTAAAAAAAGGCAGGGCGTTATACTTTTTGCAAATCCAGGAAGCAAAAAACGCTTCCTCCGCGTTGCCGTGCACGATGTCGAACCGCTCCCGGCGCATCAATCGATTGAGCGAGAGGGCAAAAGAAAAAATATCCAGGTTGACGGTGGCGACGTTGAAGCGGCGGGCCCAGTGAATTTGGTAGGGAACATCAACTTCGATCTTCTCCCCCGGTTCTTTGGAGTAAAGAACGTGAACTTCACAACCTTGTCTTTGTAAAGCAGAGGCCAGTTGATGGACGGCGATCTGACCACCGCCTTTAAACCGCGACCAGGGTGAGGAATAAATGGTGAGACAGATTTTTAAGATGGGGACATCTCCGGGTAAAACCCCAGAATCTACAAAAAATTGGAAAGAGTTACTTCTAGGTTTATTTAAACCAAAGCCTTTTATACGCTTTTCTTCATTAAGTTCCTGGGTTAGAAAAGAAAGCTTCAAGCATAAGTTGTATTGCCTCTTCAGCTTCCTTTTTCAATTTATCTCGGTCCTTCCATTGCTGATCTACAGTAATAGCAGGATTTTCTAGATCTAGATGGATTAGTCTATTCCTCCTAATTCGGAGTTGCTGAAATTTTTCATCAAAACCCAGAGTTTCCAGCAATTGTTTGGAATTTCCCTTAAAGTCTGGAACTTCAGTTTCCCTTAACTGAGCTTCAACCACAGTGAAAGCTAAGATGATTACACTAACCCAAGCACCAGCACAAAAACAACTCTGAACCTCAGCTATTAAAGCACATGCTTGTTCACTAACAAGGAAAGAACCTCGCTCCTCGTGCTTGAACAAAAGAGCTTCAAACCATTCCCTACGCAAATCCCATGTCTTTTTTGATGGGTAATCTAAGTGTTCCATCTTTTTTAAAAACCGGTCGTTTATCTTTTCTCAGCGCAGGCGACGCAGAGAACGTTTTCCGGCATGACTCGAATGCGGCCAGGAGGGATGGGGTTTTCACACTGGATACAGATGCCAAAATCGGGGTGATCCACTTTTTCCAAAGCGGTTTTGAGTTTGGCGAGTTTGGTTTTGGCCGAGTTCATCGACGCTTCACTGACGCCTTTACTGCTGATCGCCTCCATGCGCGTCAGGCGGCCGATGGCGTTGTCGGGCGCGACGGGTTTCACGGATTCCGCCAGGCTTTCGATCAGGTGTTTTTGCGCTCGGATTTCCTCAACGATTTCGCGTTTTAATATTTTCCGCTCTTCTGGACTCATGGCGCCATTATAACCCCGCAATTGTCAGGGATGCCATGAATACGATTTATTGCACGCGTTTGTAGGCGATCTCCACCACTTGCCTTTCTTTGCCGCCCTCGAAGGAAGTCCAACGCTGAACCACTTTATCTTTGCCGTCGAACTGAATCGACGCCGCATGAATGTGCGCTTCCTTAGCGACATCGATGTCCGAATCCTTGGATAAATCCAGGTTCAGTTGGTTACCCTTCATGCTGGTTAGCGTTAACTTTGGCTGGTTGTGCTCGGAGCAGTAATGGGTCATCGTCAATTTTCGTTTGGAATCGTCGTGATAGACCGAAACCATTTCATGGGGCGTTCCCTCAAAAACGGTCTCCACGAGGGCGCTGTCAAAAGCTGTGAGTTTATAACTGAGCGCGACCTTTTCCGGTCCCTTTCCGGCATCCATCGTACCTTCCCAAGAACCAACCAGTCCCTTCATTTGCTCAAATGCCTGGGAGCCGACATAGGGCTTGTGCTGATGCCCCTCCTCAGCCATTGCCTGAGGCGCAGCAAATACAAATAATGCAACCACACCTGCAAAAACTTTATTGAATTTCATCGTTCATTTCTCCCTATTGTGGGTGCCGCCAAATGAATCAGATCGTACAAATAGTACCAGCGAACAAACCCTAGGGCAACGGCGAACGCTCCAGAGATTTAAGGGACATTAAGGCCGCCACCCGCTTTTCCGTAGGAGGATGAGTGCTGAACAGGGCCATCATGTTCTTTCCAGTCAAGGGATTAACGATAAACATATGCGCCGTGGCGGGTTCAGCGTTCATGGGAATCTGTTGGGCCCCCCGTTCCAGTTTCATGAGCGCATTAGCCAGGGGGTCTGGCGATCCCATCAATACCGCACCTGTATGGTCGGCTTTGTATTCCCGGGTGCGGGAAATGGCCATTTGCACCAAAAGAGCCGCGATCGGAGCCAGAATCATCATCAGGATCATAACGATGGGATTGCCTCCGTTCCCATCGCGGCGGCCGCCGCCAAACAGCATGCCCCATTGCGCGATGTTGGCCAGCATGCTGATCGCACCGGCTATGGTGGCGGCGATCGTTCCTATTAAAATGTCGCGGTTTTTCACATGGGCGATCTCATGCGCCAGCACCCCGGCCAGTTCATCGTGATCCAGAATTCGGGTGATCCCTTCGGTGACGGCGACAGCCGCATTTTCAGGATTGCGTCCGGTGGCGAAGGCATTGGGTTGATCGGAGGGGATGATGTAAACCTTCGGCATCGGAATTTCCGCACGGCGGGAAAGCTCTCGGACCGTGCGAAAGAGTTGGGGGGCGTCGATTTCCTGGACCTCTTGGGCCTTGTACATGGAAAGCACCATTTTATCGCTGAAAAAATACGCACCAAAGTTCATGGCCACCGCAAAAAGAAAAGCGATGACCATACCTTCCTGTCCGCCCAGTGCCATTCCTCCAAATACGAGCATGAGGGTGAGCCCTCCCAGCAGGATTGTGGTCTTAAGTGTGTTCATGGTTTTTTCAAGTTTCGCTGATGCCTTTTTATAAACTTCCGTTTTAATTAAATAAAATCGCTATCCTTCCCTGTCAACGTTGCCATAGAATATAAAAAAGAAAAATAAAATCCCTGTTTTTTGAACCGCCCTCACCCTAAAGGCCATTAAAATAAAAAAGATGCGTTTAGAATTTGCACGGTTTGTTTAATCCTATATTAAACACCAGCCGATAAGAAATATTCCACACCTTGACCCATCTCGGTTTATAATATGCAGTCTTGTAATCGAGATGAATTAAAAAACACCAACCAGGAGCAAAGCATGACCCACGAACAAATAGTTGCCGCGTATGAAACCTACCTCGCCGAAAATGAAAGCTTTGAAACTAAGAATGTAAAAGCCGCCGCCGCTCGCGCCAGAAAAGCCTTGGGCGAACTCGGAAAGCTTGCAAAAACCAGAAGAGCTGAAATCCAGGAAAAGAAGAACAACCTGTAAGGCAACCCGGTTGGATCAAAAGGAAGAACTTCCTGGATGGCGCTGTCGGTAAGACAGAAGAAGTGATCGCTGAAAGTTTGTCTTCCCCGGTTTAACTTCAGTCCCCCTCTGCCGCACCCGAGAACCCCCTCGGGCTTCTTGGGAAAGGCGGCGGGCTGGGCAACGCCCTTCGGTCCGGATTTGCGCCCAGGGCCAATTCTACCCTTGCCGAAAAGAGAAAAAACCCTTAGAGACATTTGCATGGAGAGTGCGTCCTGAAGGATGCTTGGAAAGGATGCCGGTGAAAGCAGGAGGAATTCAAAACCAGTTAAGAGATTGTTTTAATTCCTTTTAGGGAGGAAATTCGAAAGCCAGTCAAATGTTTACCGCAACGCCCCCCGCAGAATCTATACCAGGCCTTGGTATAGCCAATAAACCCATCGACCATCAATATTGAGTCCAGCGGCACGCTGGTGCCGAAGAGAGGATTTGAACCTCCACGTCCTTTCGAACACATGAACCTGAATCATGCGCGTCTACCAATTCCGCCACTTCGGCATTTGCGGGTCTGATTTGTGAGAGTATTATGAATTCTATCTTCAAAAATTTCAAGCCGTTTTAAGGAGACGATCCGGATTCCTTAATCATTTGCTCATTTTCTTCCGCTTTGATCAGAGTTTTGACCGACAACTGGTCGTGCAGGACAAAATAAAGCCCCGCCGCAATGATGACCCCGAAATTCACCGCCCAGACCACCATGCCGAAACTCACCGCAGTCACCTCCGGCTCTTGCATGATGTCGTGAAGCCCGATCAAAATCGCCGCATTGAACGACCCTAAAAAAGCCGGTGTGGGCAGAACCACGATCAAGACACAAACCAACACCGTGACCACCACGACCGATTCCAGGGATTTGTTGGCCAGATCATAGGCGAAATAAAACGGATAATAACTCACCACGATCGAGCTCCAAATCAGAACCGTATAAAGCGTGATCCTGGATAAGGCAGAAACATCCTTGGCAACCATACAACCGAGGCTGAACTCTTCGACCAGGTATTCGACCTTGTCGTGCCACTTTTGGGGAAGATGGCGGGTGAACCAGTGGATGAACGTCATCAATTTTTTCTTGTGCACGATCATCATGTAAATAAATCCGATGAGCGCCGCCACAAGCACCGCACTCAACTCACCAAAGCGGACCGCCAGGGTCTGCAGGGAAACTCCGGAAATAGCCGCTTTGGAATCGAAAATTTCGGAGTTGAAAACAAAAACCCAGGCAAAGAGCATCAGGATGGCGACGATGTCAAACAACCGCTCCACCACAATGGAAGCAAACGCGCCCGAAAAAGGAATGCCGTGTTTTTTGCCGAGAAGGTAAGCGCGAATGAATTCGCCCGCCCGGGCAGGAAGGATGTTAGCCATGTATCCGACCATCAAAGGCGAAAACAGCCCGGCGACGGGGACCTGTTTCATCGGCGCCATCAACAGGCGCCAGCGAAGGGCGCGAAATAGAAAACTCAACAGCAGGATGCCAACTGCTGGAACGAGGTAAACATAGTCCACAGTTTTAAAAGAATCAGCCAGTTCCTGAAAGGAAACATTGCGAAGCGTGTAATAAAGCGCCGCGGCTGTAATAGCCAACCCGATAATCAGATGTCTGAAGGTTTTCACAGCTCGTTCTCCAAAATGGCTTTGGCTGTCTGAATGTCTTTTTTGATTTGTACGACCAGTTCTTCAGCGGACCGAAAAGCCATTTCACTGCGAATGCGGTCGACAAACATCACCTCGACCTCTTTACCATAGATATTCTGATGGAAGTCAAAAATGTGCACCTCAACACTCAGACGGTCGCGGTTGAACGTCGGGTTGAAGCCGATGTTCACGGCGCCCTGATGGGTGCGGCCCTCATACATTATTTGAACCGCGTACACTCCCGTTCCGGGAATCTGCACTTTAGCCGTGTCCAGATTGGCGGTTGGGAACCCAATGACCTGACCGGTATGGTGTCCGTGCACCACCGGGCCGCGGATGGAATAGTTTCTGCCCAGAAATTCCCGGGCCGCTTTTACGTTGCCCTCTTCGATCAACTCACGCACGTGAGAACTGCTCACCAGATGGCCGTTCAACTTAATGGGTTCGACCACATGAATTTTGAAGTCGAACTCTTCTCCCATTTTTTTGAGGTAAGAAATCGTTCCCTCCCTTCCCCGGCCAAACGCATAGTCGAACCCAACGACAATTTCCTGAACCCCAATGAGGTCCACGAGGATGTCCTTGGCAAAATCCCTGGGCCGCTGGTCGGCAAACTGGCGGTTAAAATCAGCGCAAATGACCTGGTCGATTCCGCACCCTTCAATCAATTCCATCTTTTGCCTGAAGGTCGTCAGCAAAGGCGGCACCCGCTCAGGAGCAATGATTTTCAAGGGATGCGGTTCAAAGGTAAAGACAATGGAGGTCCCCTCCCGTTCCCGGGCAAGTTCAGCAGTCTGGCGAAAAATGATCTGGTGTCCCATATGAACGCCGTCAAAATTGCCAATCGCCACTACCGGGTAAGGAATAGGTTTGACGATATTTTTCGTTCCCCGAACTATCTTCATATAAATACGGCGGTTTCCTGGTTGGTAAAAAGGCGAAAGGTTAACCGCGAACCCCCTGAAAAGTCAACCCCGACCCTGGTTCCCCGGAATCCCGATCTTTGTGGAAATTGAAATTATTGTTTGATAGAATTGGAGATATTCTTCCCAACCGTTTAATTCATGGAGCCATCCCATGTTCGACATAGGTTTTTTTGAGTTGATGATTATCATGGCCATCGCGGTGGTGGTCATCGGCCCGCAAAATCTTCCCAAACTGGCCAAAGCCATCGGCAAAGGATGGGGAGAATTTCAGAACACCTTCAGCAGTCTCAAACAGGAAGTATTGGACGAGACAGAGGGTTTGAAACAAAGCATCAATATAGACTCCCTCGAACAGGATGTGACAAGCGCCACCAAGGTGGATGTCGACGTCAACCTCGACCTCAACGAAAAAGATTTCCAGATCAATCCGAACCCGGCCAATTCCTCGGACAAACCCTGAAAGCTCTCTTTCAACGCCTCTCCAGAGCCGGCAGGCCCCAACCAGGAGGTTTATAATTCATGGACCCCGCCTCTGTCAATCCTATCATGGTCCAACGCAACGCATGATTAGTTCGGTCTCCTTTCACCCCTTTATTTCCCACTTTCCTCCATCGCTGTTCGTGGCAGGTGTGGCCCTGCTACTGCTTTCCCGAAAGGGAAATCGACCGATGTTTCGGGCGGCGGGCTCTTTCAACTTGAGCCTTGGCTTGTTGGCGGCGGTGCTGGCGGACTTTTCAGGGATGCTTTCGGCGGATCTGGGCTTGAAATCAACCGTCGAAGTTGAGGGCCATCAAGGGTATTCTTTCCTGTTCACCATCCTTTACGGGTTTTGCGTGGGTTACTCCTACACCAGGCCTTATTCTCTCGCCGCTCTCAGTTTATACGGTTCCGGCCTGTTAGCGATGGTGGCGTCCGTCTACTCAGGATACCTTCTGGTTTTTTAATTTGTAAATTCCCGCGTGGACACGCCGAAGCGATGCACCAGTTCACCGCCAAAATACCCGGTTGCCAGAACACTCAAAAGCCCCATGCCCAGGAAAAAATAATACACGCCCTGAAACCGGCCTTTTGCAAACCGGGAAATTAAAAGCGCCAAGAGAAAAAAAATCAGGGTGGAGAACACGCTCAGGATATGGTTGCCTAAAAAGGTTTCAAACTTCTCCGTATCTTTCAGGCTGAGCATGCCTAAAAACCCCACGCCCATGACCGGAAGCGCGCACCAGAACCCGAGGCGGACATTGAACCTACCCGCGGTCCGCACCACCTCTTCCTTTCCCACCTTGCCATAGATTTCAAACAGGGCGCCGCTGACCAGAAGACCGACAGGAAAATGAACGATTAAAGGATGGAGTTTGGCAAAAAACATTTCACGGCCTAAATAAAGAATATTTTTTCTTCACGCCGGAAGCTGGTTTCTCCGGCGATTCAACTCCGCCAATAGGATTCCAGTCGCCACCGAAACGTTCAACGATTGCATGGCCCCTTTTCCCGGAACTTTAACGAGAAGATTGCAACGTTTTTTGACTTTGGCAGAAAGCCCTTCCTTTTCATTACCCACAACCACCACGCATGGGAAAGAGATTTCGGCGTCGTAGAGCGAATGACCGGAATCCACATCGGCGCCCAAAACGAAAACATCCCGTTCTCTAAAATCCCGTAGCGTCGAAGCCAGGTCCGAACTTTGATAAACCGCAACGGTTTCTAACGCGCCTTCAGCCATCCTTGCGGCGGAAGACGTGATCATCGCCTGATCTTCGTCAGATCCCAGGATCATTCCTGCCGCTCCGAAAAAATCGCAAGATCTTAAAATGGCACCCAGATTATGAGTGTCTCCCACCCGATCGAGAGCCATGACCACGCTGTCCGGCGGCAACGATTTGCGGGTCAGTCCATGCACGGATTTTAAGGTCTGGGGGCGGACCACCATCACCGCACCCTCATGATGCGTGCTCGAAGCCACCTTGGCCAAAGCGCCTGTATCCAGCTCCCTGTAGGGAAGTTTGTGCGTCTGGCACCAGCGTTTCACAGCCGCCAATCCCGCCGACCGGTCCTTGCTGAAAAACACCCGCTTGATGTCCTCGGGCCGGGTTTTAAAGGCAGCGATACAGGCGTTCCAGCCATAAATCGTGAACTCCCGGTCGCGGGGCCGCTTGGGGCTGGTTTTAGAAGCTGGGGATTCTTTTTTTTTCGCGGTTCGCTTTAGCAATGAAGATTTTCCGGATACGGGGTGATTCTAAAACGCCGCAGCCTATCTGGCCAGATTCATCAACTGATCGTTCATCTCATCCAACCGTTTGAGTAGAAGTTCGATCAACCGATTTTTAATTTTGTTCAACAACAGGGGATTTAACTGATCGATCAGGCCCGCGTCCATTTTCAAAACAATCGCTTTGCCGTCAGCCACAACACCGGTGGTGCGGGCTTGTTTGCGGACCACCGAATTGACTCCGAACACCGCTCCGGGCTCCAGTTGCGACAACACTCCCTTGTTCATTTTTTCCCGGGTAACGCTCACCTTGCCCTGAAGGAGAATGAATAACGAGAGATCGATGTCTCCTTCCTTGACAATGGTATCCCCGTCCTCGCAACTGATCAAATTACAATCGAGTGAGGCCAGAAACCGTTTTTCCTCATTATTGAAATCCGTGAAAAAGGGAATGTCCTTAAACAATTCCAAAGCTTTTTCAAATTCCAACAGTCTCTCCTTTCAGACAGAAGGTTTCCATCCCTTAAGCAATTTTACCTAATGGAGCCTTAAATGACAAAATAATCTCCCAGTTTCAATTTAATAGATGGTGACACGAAACCCGCCAGACTACCGCGCAGATGGATCATTATTCTCCATTTTTAAGTTTTTAGCTTCCACTGAAAAACAAAAAGCCCTTTTATTAGGCATATGAAAATCCTTACCAACTATTCCGCTGGGCGAATATTTTCGCTATACTGATATTATGAAAATTTTAGTGGTCGACGACAGCTCAACCTTCAGAAAAATAGCCCGCAAGGAGTTAGAGGAACGGGGAGGATATGAAGTTTTGGAAGCCAAGGACGGCCGAGAAGCTCTTGACACGATTCGCTCCAGGCCTGTTGACATGGTAACTATGGATGTGGAAATGCCGAACCTCAACGGCTATGATACCTGCAAACATCTCCGCTCCGATGAGTTTTCTTCTCTCATCCACAGAAAGGATGAGTCCGTACTCCCGGTAATATTTGTCACCGCAAATGATACCCTGAAAGAGCGGGAAAAAGGGTTTCATGCCGGCGCCGCGGATTTTATTACCAAACCTTTTTTACCGGGAGAACTTCTGGACTCTGTCAACAGAATTCTCCAGCCGGAAAACCGATTCAAAGATCTCCACGCGTTGATCGTTGATGATAGCTTCACCACACGTCAAATCGTCAAACAAATAATCCAAAAACAGGGCATAAAAGTTTACGAAGCCAAAAACGGCAAAGAAGCTTTCGATTTTCTGTCATCCACCTCCAATAAAATCGATCTCATCGTTACGGACTATTTCATGCCAGTTATGGACGGAAAAGAGTTGTGCCAAAAAATCCGGACGGATTTAAACTTAAAGGAAATTCCCATTCTGTTTCTAACGAGCCTTTCCGAGAAAACCATAGTCCTTGATCTGTTTAAGGCTGGAGCTACCGATTACCTGATCAAACCGTTTGTCCAGGAAGAGCTGGTCGCACGAATGGAGGTGCATCTGTCGCAAAGTTTGTTGAAAAGAGAACTGACTCGCAAGGTTCTGGAACTCAAAAGGATGAACCACATGAAAGACGATTTCCTTGCCATCTGCTCTCATGATCTGCGGACTCCCTTAAACAGTATTTTAGCCTTTTCCCAACTATTAAGAACTCCCGCGTTGACGAATGAAAAAAAATCCCAGTATCTGGACACTATCGAGTCATCAGGCGATTTTCTTCTTTCGCTAATCAACGATCTTCTGGATCTTGGGAAGGCTCAAGCTGAAACGAATGATTTTGAACTAAACCCGCTGGATTTTTTTCTCATCCTCGAAACCAGTTTAAAATCTCTGGAACCCTTGCTGAGCGCGAAAGCCTTGAAACTGGAATTAGAAAACAAAATCGCGCCAAAGTTGCAACTCATGGGTAACATCAACGCTCTGACCCGCATCATCAATAATCTTCTATCAAACGCCATCAAATTCACTCCAAAAGGAGGAACCATCAAGGTTCAAGCGCACCCCCAGGAAAATGAAAAAATTGCTTTGGTGATTACGGATTCCGGAATAGGCATCCCCAAGGAAAAAATTCCTCACCTTTTTGAAACGTTCTCCAAAACCTCTATTGCCGGGACGGAAGGCGAAAAAGGAACCGGATTGGGACTTGCTATCACCAGCCAATTGGTCAAAAAACATGGCGGAAGTATTGAAGTGACCAGCGAGAAAGAAAAAGGATCTTCTTTCAAAATAGTACTCCCCACGATTTCAAATCAAGACGACCCTTGAAAGATCATCCGTGACCGCCCATCATGAACGCTTCCGCTTCTTCGAATCGCGGCGGAGGAAGATGCGCCACATTTTGGAAAAATTCTCCCGCACAATCCAGCACCTCTTTTACCGTGGTCAAATGAAACATCGACCGCCTGAAAGCGGCGGCGCCAGGGTAACCAAACGCCAGCCAGGCGCAAAATTTTCTAAGCAGAATCAAAGTGATCCGCGTGTCGTAACACCGGCGTAATTTTTCAAGATAGCCCGCGAGCAATTCATGGGGTGACAATGACGTGCGGTCATAATCTCCCTGGCATTCCAGAAAAATCCACGGGTTGCGAAGCGCCCCGCGGCCGATCATCACCGCATCCACCCCGGCCTCCTCCAGACATTGCCTTGCCTTTGCCGCATCGCGAATGTCCCCGTTGCCAATAATAGGAAGCTTGGCTTTGGCTTTCACTTCCCGAATAAGATCCCAGTCGGCCAGCCCCTCATACCCTTGCGTGCGCGTCCTGCCATGCACCGCCACCCACTCGCACCCGGCGTTATAAGCGGCTTCCACACATTCGTGAATCGTAAGCTCCTCATCACTCCAACCCGTGCGCATCTTGACCGTCAACGGCAGTTCGATACCGCGTTTGATCTTGTACAAAAATTCTTCCAGGTAACCGGGGTCGCGCATCAACGCCGCGCCACAGCCTTTTTTGACAACCTTCTTGACGGGACAACCCATGTTGAGGTCGATAAAATCCGCCTCTCCTTCTTGCACCACACGCGATGCGGTGATGATGTCCTCTACGGACTCTCCAAACAGTTGAATGCCCACCAACGTTCCCGGATTCGAATGGATACGGATCATCTTTTTGGTTTTTTCCGAGTTAAAAAGCAGACCCTTCGCCGACACCAGTTCGGAAATGAGAACCCCCGCGCCGTTTTCATCCATGAGTTCACGGAACACGACATCGGTGATCCCCGCCATCGGCGCGAGCCAGAAAGGACTTCTCGCGCGCCCGAGCAACCCTGGAAAATTCGGCTGGAAAGGCTGATCCTGCCTTTTTTCGTCAGTCCACATCGGAGATAACGTCACCGGGTCCTCCATCGCTTTCCTGTAGAAACGCATTAAATTGAGCCGGGCAGGCGGCGGTCACGTCTATCAGATTGTCAAAACATCTGAAACGAAGCTTATAAGCATGCAACGACAACGGCAGATCGGTTTTCGCTCCGTTACCGTAAAACCGATCTCCCACGATGGGAAGCCCGGAACTTGCCAGGTGCACCCGAATCTGATTCGTCCGCCCCGACCGCGGCACGACTTTTAATAACGAACGGCCCTTGAAAGATTGGATCAACTCGACCTCTGTCCTGGCCGGTTTGGCATCGGCCACATCCTCTCCCACCCCGCGTCTGGCCCCATGGACCCGGCCTATGGGTGCATCGATCGAAAAAATTTTTTGCGGGGGAACGCCTTCAACCAATGCCCGGTATTCTTTAACAATGGACTTGCCTTGAAACTGGTGCATCAAAAATCCCGCCGCCTGCCTGGTCCGCGCAAAAACGATCACCCCGGTGGTGCCGACATCCAGGCGCTGAACCGGGCGCGGAACTTCATCAGGATAGACGTCCTTAAGAAGCTCCGTCATGCTGTTCTTAAAATAGCGGCCGCTCGGATGCACGGGGATCGGGGCGGCCTTATTGAATATTCTAAGATGCTTATCGGAATAAATAACCCTGAGCTCACGGTTAGCCGGCGGTTCCGTGCGCAACCCTGCCCGGGTAATGATTTTATCCTGTTCACGGACAATCACCCCCGGTATCGCGGTTTTTCCGTTGAGGGTGATCCTGCCCTCCTCGATTTGCCTGACCCATTCCTGCTCAGTTTGGTAACTGAACCGGGCGACAAAATATTTTTCTATGGGAACCCCATCAAACCGGGGAGGAACACAGGATTGGTAAATCTGTTCCGTTGCGGGAAGGATGTGCAATCTTGCCATCGAATCAGACAGGGTCAGGGGAGAAGGACGCGAAAACGCACAATACGCCTGTATAGACTAAAAATTAATTCAGCTGAGGGTTGACAGGCGCGTTGATCAAATACTCGTATTCTTTTCCCAGAGATTTCACCACCCCCGGCCAGATACGGTCCAGATTATTTTCAAAGACAAAACCTTCATTGGCCTCACAGGTGAGCCAGCTTCGTTGTTCCATCTCACCCGCCAACTGTCCCGCTCCCCAACCGGAATACCCAAGAAAAAATCGAATATTTTGTTCCGGATCCGGAATGCGGTCCAGAACATTTTCCAGAAAATTCCAGTCCATTCCAAGGTGGACCCCGTCACAGATTTGATCCAATTCCGGAATGGGTTCCTGGGACCGGCAAATATAAAACATCTGTGACTGGGACACTGGACCGCCGACATAGACCCGGCCTTTGTAGGAGCTCAACAAGTCAATTTCAGAAAATATTTCAGCCGGTTGTAATTCGGCCTCGCGGTTGACCACCAGACCAAAAGATCCATGCTCGTCGTGATTGCAAAGCAATACCACCGTCCGGGAGAAATTGGGATCGGGCAGTACCGGATTGGCAATCAAAAAAAATCCTTTTCCGTATTGATCATTCATGCCGATTCATTGGTAAAGCGGGTTTCACAATCGAGCGTCTCTTTGAAAAAAACACTGCGCCGCTCACACAGTATACTTACAAATTCAAAGACTGCAGTTTTTTAAAATTAGGCGCCTGCCTGGCTTCTTCATTAGCCTCCGCCGAGGCAAAGTTATTATCGAAATACGCTGCCACCAGATTGGGAAACGCCTTGGAATCGGCCAGGGCCAAAAGCCCCGTGTCCCCGATTTCATTTTGCGCCAGATCCATTTCCTCGATCTTCGACAATTTATTCTCTGCAGCGAAAATCACAGCACCCTCGTCCTTCAAAAAATTACGGTACAAATTCAGCGTTTTAACTTTGGCAAACACTTTGGAATTCACCAACGCCCGAATGCCTGCCGGTCCAATATCGTTTCCACCAAGTTCCAACCAATTCACCTTGGCAAATAAAGACGCCTCGGCAAGAAGCTTCACGCCTTCATCGCCGATCCGATTTCCACCAAGGTTCAGCCGCTTGACGTTTGCGACCCGGTCATCCAGGGTGATCACGCTCATTCCCCGCCACCCCACACAATACCCTTTGAGGCTGAGTTCTTTGCCGTCCTTAGAAAGACACTCGGAAACGATGCGGTCCATCGTTTCCCGTAGCTGTTCCCCGGAAAGGTTGCAAGGCTCGGCGGGTTTGTAAATATCAAAATGGGATATCGAAGGCATAAACCCTCCCTTTTTAGCAAATAAGGGGACAATCCATCAGAACCCCCCGGTATCAATCGATTAGGCGAAAAACCCCTTAACCCCGGGAGTTTTCCTACTATTATAGTTTTCAACAGGCTATTATAAGGTTGACAGAAAATCAATTATAATTTAGATTTCCCAGTTTCACTAGGAGAGACCATGAAGTTGGATTTTGACAAAATGGGGGGGTTGGTTCCCGCCATCATTCAGGATGCCGAATCCGGCAAGGTGCTGATGCTGGCTTACATGAATCCGGTTGCCTGGGAAAAAACCCTGGAAACCGGAAAAGCTTGGTTTTATAGCCGGTCTCGCGACAAACAGTGGATGAAAGGCGAAGAAAGCGGCAACGTCCAGATCGTCAAGGAAGTGTTCGTCGACTGCGATGACGACACCGTCCTTTTAAAGGTGGAACAGGTTGGAAAAGCCGCCTGCCACAAAGGATACACGAGCTGTTTTTTCAGAAAACTCAACGGCGAGGTCAAAGTGGTCGAGGAAAAAATATTTGACCCCGAAAAAGTTTATAAAAAGTCCTCCTAAGCCAACTCCAAACCCGGAAAGAAAAAAAAGTAATGAGCGGTTATGTTTTAAAATTGGGAATACCCAAAGGAAGCCTGGAAGAAGCCACGGTCAAGTTGTTTGCCAAAGCAGGTTATGATGTCAAAATTAAAAGCCGGTCCTATTTCCCCACCATCGATGACGACGAAATCGAATGCATGCTGATACGCGCGCAGGAAATTGCTCGCTATGTGGCGGACGGAGTTTTGGACGCCGGGTTGACCGGTAAGGACTGGGTCATGGAAAACCGCGCCGACGTGGTCGAGATCGCCGACCTAGTCTACTCGAAACAATCCTCAAAGCCTGTTAAATGGGTGCTAGCGGTTCCCAACGAGTCTTCCATTCAAACCGTAAAGGATCTGCAAGGCAAACGCATCGCCACGGAAGCCGTCAACATGACGGTCGATTACCTCAAAAAACACGGAGTGACGGCACACGTCGAGTTTTCCTGGGGAGCCACGGAAGTCAAGCCCCCGAAGCTGGTGGACGCCATCGTTGAAATCACCGAAACCGGTAGTTCGCTTCGGGCAAATAATCTCAGGATCGTTGACACTTTAATGGAATCCACCACCAAATTTATCATGAATCAGGATTCCTATAAGGATGAATGGAAAAAAGACAAGGTCCACCGGCTCGTTCTCATGCTGCAAAGCGCTATGGCGGCCAATGGCAAAGTGGGCCTGATGATGAACGTCCCCAAATCTCAATTGGATGCCGTCATGAAAATACTGCCGCAAGAAAAAAAACCGACCATTGCCGAATTGAGCGACAAGAACTGGATTGACTTGAGTGTCATACTGGAGGATAAACTGGTGCGAGAGATCGCCCCCGATCTGAAGAAGGCAGGCGCTGAAGATATCGTAGAATATCCACTCAACAAAATTATCCACTGAGCTTAGAATTCAGACGGCGGTGGATCGAACCAGAACCCGGAAGAAAATCCGCAGGGAGATTGTTTCCAATATTTAATTTCGCTGGGTATCAGGTCAGATCCGGTTTGTTTCCCCTTGCCCCGTGATTGCCATATAATTATGACGAAAAAAAGCGGTAAACCCAAATCCAGCACGAAACAAAAAGTTTCCAGGAAATCCTCCAAAACGGAAAAAGAAAAACCCGGCAAGCAGGAGGAAATCAAAGATTCAGAAAAAACTGCTGAATCCAAGGAACCCCCTAAGGCTTCAAAAATCGAACCCCCGCCTGAAAAAACCAGCCAGCCCAGTGGTGCAGAAGACCCCAAAAAGGGGAAACAGTCTCCAGCAAAAGCCAAAAAAGAAACCTCTCAGACTCCCCCCCCGACTGATATAGAGAGCGCTGATAAAAAAAAGGCCGAGACCGAAAAAACCGATCTTCCCCTGTTCGATCATGAAGAACCCGCCAAAGAAAAAACAGAAGACAAAATACAGGAACCGAAGGAACCCGAAGTTTCCGAGCAAAAACCCCAGGCCTTGGAAACCGAAAAAGCGGACCCACAAGAAATAGAAACCTCCGAAACGAAAGAAGAGCCTTCACAAGAACAGAAAAAATCCGCCTTCCGATTTGCCGGCCTTTTCATGTTCCTGCTCCTCATTGGCGCGGCGGTCGCTGTTTTTAACCTGACCAAACAGGAGAAAACACCGGCGAGTCGACCCGCAACCAGCGTCATCCCGCCAAAGCCTGAAGTTAGCCCCCCGCCTCCTGAAATGGCGGAAACTCCAGAACTTCCGGTTGAAGAAGCAGAACCGGACGAAGTAGAACCGCCGGAGGAGACAGCTATTGAGCTCCCTTCGATGGCTGCTGAGTCTGCCAAAGAAGAGTTGCCGGAAGAAGAAAATCATATCAGCGGCGTTCCAGAAACCACGGGTGAAGAAGAGGACGCCTCAGAAGAAGAAATCCCTTCCACGAACCATGTCAGCGGAGCCGAGGTCACAGCCGATAGCGAACCGGGCGCAGAGCATATCAGTGGAGTGGCCGTCGATGATGCGGAGATAACCGAGGAAGTCAAAGAAGACAACGAACCAGCCACTTCGGAAGACCAGGCCATCGAAGACATTGACGACTCCGAGATCGCCATGGCCCCGGAAGAAACAACCGAGGAACCTCCTCAAGAAGAAACCGAAACGACAGAAGGTGAAACACCCGCCACGGATGAAGAAACCGACGGCGCCGAACCCACTGCTGAAGAAACGCCTGAAACCGAAGCTTCCTCTGAATTGGTCGAGGAACCGTCTCCTGAAGAACCACCCGTGGAAGAAACTTCAACTGAAGAATCCTCCAATGTCGAGGCCCCTATTGAATTAACGCAAGAACCGGCCTCTGAGAAACCCTCTGTTGAAGAAACCCCAACGGAAGAATCTGCAGTAACAGAAGAAGTTGCCGAAGAGACTCCTGCCCCTGCCGAAGACGAGGTCTTTGAAGAGCCCGCCACGGAAACGGTTGAAGAAGAACCTGTAGAAGTCGCGGAAGTGGCAGAAGCCGCTCCACAAGAGCATGAAGAATCCCAGATCGAACGATCCAAGGCCGTACGAAATTACCTGGATTTCATCGAGACTTCTGCGAAGAAATTCCTCGAATTACTTGGGACGGCCTTTACAAAATCCCGCGATTACCTTTCGGATTTGACCAAATAAGGTTTGACCCGTTAAACGGCGACAAACCTTAAGGGATGTTTTTCAGGGATCAGGCCCTGCCCGTAGCACAATTCCTGAAAGAGTTTCATGCCTTCCAGTTCCTGTTCTCCAATATCGTAAATGATTTTATGTTGCAGGTAATCTTCGCAAACCCCTAAATCCAATCCTCTGGGTTCAGCGAAGTCTTTCACAATGGCTGGCAGGTTTTGCAGTCCTTCATGCCGGGCGGACTGAATAACATCACAAATTTCCTTTTCTAAACTCACTCCCGCTCGAACTGCAAGAACGGCGTGCACAAAAGGTTTTTTAGTCTTTAAAAACCAATCCTCGCTGAGATCATAAATCTCGGTCTCCTTTGAGAGTGACGGCAAAGAAAAGTTCTGGTCGCCGATGATAAGAGCCGCATCGTGAGCCTCGAGCATGGCTTCAGGGTCTGGAGGAGAAGGGTCAAAAAGAATTTCTGGAGAAAATCTTTTTGCAAACAGAATTTTAAGAAGCGCCACCGATGTCCGGGAACGCTCGTCCAAAGCCAGAGTTTTGATCTCCTGCACGGGAACCTGGGAAATCAGTAAAACCGTGCCCACCTTATCCCGCGAGGCAATGCAAACCCCTTCAACCAGGCGGTAACTCTCCGCCCTCCTCAGGTACTCGACAGTGGGGATCATCGCCAGATCCAAGGTCTGGGAATTCATCATTTCCGCCAATTGAGAAGGAACATCGATCACCATTTCAATCCCGGCTTTCTCAGCTCTTTTGAGAAGGGGGACCAGCAGGGGCTGGGCATTGAGAAAATCATGCAAGCCAAACCGAAGGGTTTTAGAAGACATGGAGGAACCTTTAAAAATAAAAAAGGGATGGGGTCAACCCCCATCCCTTCTAAAAACCAAATTCAAAACAAATCAGAGAAACAACGGAGCCATCACCAGAGACACGATGGACATCAGTTTGATCAGGATGTTCATCGCCGGTCCGGAAGTGTCCTTCAAGGGATCGCCAACCGTGTCGCCGACAACCGTGG
This sequence comes from Nitrospinaceae bacterium, assembly GCA_021604505.1. Lineage (NCBI taxonomy): Bacteria > Pseudomonadati > Nitrospinota > Nitrospinia > Nitrospinales > Nitrospinaceae > Nitrospinaceae bacterium. The sequence continues at coordinate 254,000 of BQJC01000002.1, forward strand.
CATGATGCGCCTCGGAGCCTTTTCCACCGAGATTGCCTGCTTCGACATATTTTTTGGCATTGTCCCAGGCGCCGCCGCCGTTAGACATAAAAAGCGCCAGCAACACGCCTGAAAGGGTCGCCCCGACCAGCATGCCGCCCAGTGCTTCGGCGCCAAAAATCGAGCCGATCAACAGAGGCATCGCAAAAGCCACAATGCCGGGCGCTATCATTTCTTTAAGCGCCGCTTTCGTGCTGATGTCAATGCACCGGGCACTGTCCGGTTTTCCGGTGCCTTCCATGAGTCCTGGAATTTCCCTAAACTGCCTGCGAATTTCTTCCACCATCTCCATCGCGGCCTTGCCAACAGACGTCATGGTGAGAGCCGCAACATAAAAGGGAACCACTCCACCGATCAACACACCGATAATAACCGTGGTTTTGGTGATATCGATGGATTCAATCCCTGCCGCCTGGGTGAAGGCCGAAAACAGCGCCAGCGCAGTCAATGCCGCAGAACCAATCGCAAAGCCCTTACCAATCGCCGCCGTGGTGTTACCCACCTGGTCCAGCCCGTCGGTGATTTTACGAGTTTCTTCCCCGAGACCCGCCATCTCCGAAATACCACCGGCGTTATCGGCGATGGGGCCATAAGCATCCACCGACATGGTGATGCCAACCGTCGCCAGCATGCCCACTGCCGCCAGTGCCACGCCATACAATCCAGCAAACTCCGCTCCGAAGAAAATAGCCGCGGCAATGAGGAGAACAGGAAGCACGGTGCTCTCCATCGCCACTGCCAGCCCGGTGATCATGACCGTGGCGACGCCTGTCTCACTGGATTCGGCAATTTTTATGACCGGTGACCCCGCAGTGTAGTATTCGGTGATCAAACCGATTCCGATTCCCGCCACGCATCCTACCAGTAGCGCGACAAATACTCCTGATGGCAGACCCATGATTTTGATGACGAAGAAAGCCACGAACAACATAGCGCCGGCGGCGATGAACGTGCAATTTCTAAGAGCGGCGGCGGGGTCCTGATCGGCCAGGTTGTTCATGGCTCGAATTCCCACAATAGATGCGATCAATCCCACCATAGCCACGATCACAGGAAGCGCCATATACTCAAAACGCATGGTCGCCATGCTGGCGGCAATCGCGATGGTGGCGATCATGGATCCGCAGTAAGACTCAAAGATATCCGCCCCTAAACCCGCGGTATCCCCCACACAATCGCCAACATTATCCGCGATGACTCCCGGATTTCTGGGGTCGTCTTCGGGAATACCCGCTTCGACTTTACCGACAAGGTCGGAACCCACATCGGCGGTTTTGGTATAAATTCCACCCCCCACACGGGCGAATAAAGCAATGGAACTCGCGCCCATCGCAAATCCGCTGATGACACTCACCGAGTCTCCGCGTGCAAACAGAAGAAACAATCCTCCCACTCCCACAAGCCCTAAGCTCGCGACACAAAGTCCCATCACCGCGCCGCCGTTAAAAGCGATATTCAGGGCCTTTGCCTGACCGCCATCGGTGGCGGCCTGCGAAGTGCGGACATTGGCGGTGGTGGCCGCGTTCATGCCAAAAAAGCCTGCCAGCATGGAACACCCGGCCCCGACGGCATAAGCGACTCCCGTCCAGAATCCGATCCAGATGCCCTTTTGCGTGGAAATGACGATGACGAGAAGGAAAAATACCGCGCCAACGAAATACCCTAAAATTTTATATTCCCTGGAAAGAAATACCATTGCGCCTTCATGGATGGCATCGGCGATTTCCGTCATTTTTTCGTTTCCAGCGGGCTGGTCGTCCATTTTCTCGAATATTTTCCAGGCAATCACCAGGCCGAAAAACCCGAATATAACTCCCATATAGGCAAAATTTTGCGATGCGTCGAAGGTGGCCATTAATAAATAGATCACCATGGAAATGCCGACAAAGATCAGCTCTCCTGTGTATTCCTTTAACATTCCGTTTATTCCTCCGTTTGTAGTGTTCTGTTTTTCAATTCCGAAAGCGTGGACTCGATCACACGCACCGCCTGTTCAATCACATCATTAAAGGTTTCAACCTCTTCCTCTTCGAAAGGAGATAAAACGTAGTCGACGATTTCATCCCGGTGCTCCGGCCTGCCAATACCGACCCGAACACGGTAAAACTCTCCCGTTCCCAGCAATTCGATGATCGACCTGAGCCCCCGCTGGCCGGCATCTCCACCTTTGGTTCTTATTTTGATCTTTCCCAAAGGCAGGTCGATTTCGTCGTAAACAACAATGATCCGTTCCGGTTTGATCTGTAATGCGGAAAGAATGGCTTTAGCTGATTTTCCGCTCTCATTCATATAGGTCATGGGTTTGGCAACCATGACCCTCGCGCCGCAAATTTCCCCCTCCCCATACTGACAGCGGTATTTGTGATGGGTCAATGGAATCCGGTGCTTAGCGGCCAAATGATCCACAACGAGAAACCCGGCGTTATGGCGCGTCAGCTCATAACGCGGCCCGGGGTTACCTAGGCCCAGGATAAGAAACACAGTGGGGATATCAATCCTTTATTTAGTGGCTGTTGGTTTTTCTTCCTTCTCCTCTGATGAAGCCGCTGCCGCAGCCTCTTCACCTTCCGCGGCCTCTTCACCTTCCGCAGGAGCCTCTTCTTTTACTTTCTCCACATAGACACTAACAACGGTGGTGCCAGGGTCTTCCAAAATGACGATATTGTCAGAAACCGAAAGATCCTTAACATGAACGACGTCCCCTAACTGCACATCCGGCATATTGACTTCAATTGCTTCGGGGATATCGCCCGGCAGGCATTCCACTTCAATTTCCCTGGTGGCTTGGTTGACCAACCCCCCCAGTTTTTCACCCGGTGAATGCCCCACAAACTTGACGGGAACAAAAACCCGGGTTTTTTTGTTCATATCGATTTCCAGAAAGTCGACATGCAACCACTCCCGGCGCAACGGGTGCTTTTGGAAATCTTTCAAAATGACCTGGCGCTGGCCTGCGCCATCGCCTTCAATATTCAAGGCGATCAGAACATTGTGGCCATGCTTTTCCATAATTTTATTCATTTCCTTAGGATTGACCTTGAGAGAAAGGTTATCCTTCAGGCCATAAAGAACCGCCGGAAGGAACTCTTCCCGCCGGACCTTACGGGCCGCGGATTTCCCGCCCTGTTCCCGCATTTTCCCACTCAATGTCACAGATGCCATGTTGTCAAACTCCCAATCAATCGAATAATGAACTTACCGATGTTTCGCGGTGAATTCTGAGAATCGCTTCCCCAAGAAGGGGAGCGACAGATAAAATCTTTATCTTCGGACTGTCGTTCAATTCCGCGGGCAAAGGAATCGAATTGGTGGTCACAATCGTTTTGATCGGCGACTCACGAATCCTCTCTGGCGCCGGCCCTGAGAACACAGGATGCGAACAACAGGCGTGCACCTCCCTGGCGCCTTCTTTCAACAAGGCGTTAGTGGCCTCCATCAACGTCCCGGCGGTATCGATCATATCGTCTACAATAAACGCCACTTTGCCTTTTACATCACCAATGATATTCATGGCCTTTGCCTCATTAGCCACTTCCCGGCGTTTGTCAATGATGGCCAAAGAAGCCTCCAATCGTTTGGCAAACGCACGTGCCCGCTCAACCCCCCCGGCATCCGGGGAAATAACGATCAGGTTTTCCAGATTGAGTCCCTTAATATATTTGACCATTACGTTCATGGCAAATAAATCATCCACGGGAACATTAAAAAACCCCTGGATTTGACCGGCATGCAAATCGACGGTCAGCACCCGGTCGGTTCCTGCCGTCTCCAACAGTTTTGCGACCAGCTTGGCGGTGATCGGAACCCTCGGTTCGACTTTCCGATCCTGCCGGGCATACCCGTAATAGGGCAGGACCGCAGTGATCCGCTTGGCAGATGACCGGCGGAGCGCATCGATCATGATGAGCATTTCCATCAGATTGGTGTTCCCTGGGTTGCTGGTCGATTGAATGACAAAGACATCCCCACCGCGGACGTTTTCGTCGATCTTCACGAAGATCTCCTGGTCCGAAAAGTCGCGAATCCCCGATTTTCCCAGCGGGACATTCATATAACGGCAAATATCTTCTGCTAATTTCGGATTGGCTCTGCCTGAAAAGACCAAAACCTTACCGTTCCCATTATCACCCATAGGTTTGCGCATCCACCAAATTAACTGGGGCGGGAGGATTCGAACCTCCGCATGCAGGAATCAAAATCCTGTGACTTACCGCTTGTCGACGCCCCAATGGTTTAAGTAATTCCTTAATATTGTAAAGCACCACCCGGATTCCCCTGGAAAAACCTTGACCTGAGTCTGGGGAAAAAGCATCTAATCCAGACGGAATCTTATGAATTGAATACTAAATGAGATGGAAACTGAATTTTGGGGAGGGGTTTGGATTTTTGCGATAAGAGCCATCCCAAAATATCGATGCGATCTTCACCCTCTTAAGGGTAGCTCAACATTTCCTGCGGCCAAAACTCGGAAAAGCTAGAAACCGTTTCCGTCAAGAACACTCCCCCGTTCCCTTTGTTAAATTTGGCGTACGCACTTTTTGCGCGATCAGGGTTGTCAAAAATAGCAAAGACCGTAGAGCCGCTTCCAGATAGAAGACACCCATCGGCTCCCAAGCCAGACAGTTCTTCTCTGATGGCCTGAATCGCAGGATACCTTTTAAAAACAACAGGTTCCAAATCATTCTCCAGGCACTCCCCCAAGCAGGCAACCTGCGATTCCAATAAAAATTTTTGCAAAATGCTAATATTATTTTTCCGCTTTGTCAACTTCAATTTTAGGTTCTGATAGACCCAGGAAGTGGCGATGGAAACCCCGGGATAAATAAGCAAAACGTAAAATTTTGCAGTGGTTTGCACCGGCGCCATCTCATCACCGCGCCCCTTTCCCAAAGCGCAGGGAGCGGTGAGGAAAAAAGGCACATCGGACCCCAGTTTTTGCGCCAGGGGAACCAGGTCTTCCCGGCTCAATTTCATATCCCAAAACACATTCAGTCCCATGAGAGCTCCCGCCGCATTGCCACTGCCCCCTCCCAACCCGGCTCCTGACGGAATATTTTTTTGCAAACCGATCCTAACCCCTCGCTTCTCTCCTGGATAGGCCTCCTGAAGCAAATGGGCCGCCTGCAACACCAAATTGGTGTGGTCTTTTGGAATTTCCGGGGCATCACATTGCAATTCGACTCCCGAGGGGATAGTTTCCAGGGAAATCGAGTCGAACAGGGTGACCATTTGCAACAAGGTGATCAAATCATGGTATCCGTCCTCCCGTCTGCCGAGGATACGAAGCGCAAGATTAATTTTTGCCGGGGTTTTAAAAGACAGTTTCATGAAACCCGCTAATTTTGCAGCCAAGAGAGATCAAAACTGGATGGAGAAAGCCGAAAAGCATCGTCCGAAATCCCAGCATTGATGACGGGATCGGAAAAAACCAGAGTCAAACGCTCGTTTTGCGAGGGGAATTCAATGATGACTTGATGGGGGAAATTTCGTCCTGCAATATCACGGTAATCCTGCCACTGAATGCGGATGGTTTTTTCGGTATTCAGGGTACGTATCATCTGATTAGGAAGCAGCGAATAGGCATCGACTTCGATTTCCACCCGGCTTTTGTCCTTTGGGTCCATGCCGACCAGCCAGTAAACGGCTTCTTCCTTGCTCAGTGTGCCACCTGTCATTTTCAAAGAGTCAAGCCGTGGAATATGCCCGTAAAATGCGCTTATGTACTCGCCCAGGTTCAAATCCATTCCAAGGGTCTTTAACAGCGCCTCCTGGACCTCGTTGCCGAGAAGGATTTGCTTGTGGCGGGGATCATACAGGATGGACCGGCGGCCTTCGATATTCCGGCCATTGAAAATATAAACCCCAAGGGACTGGCCAAGCACGCTCAGGGTTTCAATGCGGATCGAATCGGCCTCGCGGACGATCAAAGCCTGCCGGAAGGAACGCTTGCGATCTTTGTTTTCAAAGGTCGTGTAGATAAAAGATTTCAAGTCGGTCAACCCGCTCTGCTTAAAAATCAACCGTTTGCGTAAATCTTCCAGAGATATGGTCTGTTGATTCAAATGCGAGGTGGGGGTGACCCCGGATTGACAGGAAGCAAGGAGACATCCGGCCAGCAAGAGCCAACCGGCCAGCCATAGAGGGCTTGATGAAAAACGGGTCTGCATCCTGATTTCTTTCGGCAGAAAGTTAATAACTTTCCCGGAGCAATCGATCCACTTTATTTATTTTTTCCGCAAGAGTTTTTTCGTCGGGCATTTCACCGCCATCGGGATCATCCATTTTGACCCGGGTCAGCGACAAGCTGGTTTTCCAGGCGCCGTGCGCTTCTTCATAATTCTTCAAAGCAAACAGGACATCCCCCAGGTGGTCATACAGGACGGGGTCAGGCGACGTGTAGACCATCGCCTTTTTTATTTCCGTCAACGCCTTTTCCGAATCTCCCTGTTTAAAATAGATCCAGCCCAGGCTGTCCAGAAAATATCCATTGCGCGGCTGAATGGAAAGCGCTTTCTTTAAATGCGCCAGAGCCTTGTCGAGATCGCGTCCTTCCTGAGCGTACATGTAGCCGATAAAATTGTGTGCATTCGAATGCATGGGGTTTATTTCAATGGCGCGCTGCATATTTTCAATGGCGTCGGAATATTTTCCCGACCGTTCTAAAAGAGCACCCAGTTCAAAGTAATAGGAGTCTTTGGTGTCATTCAAAGTGATCGCCGTGCGCATGCTCTCAATGGCAAGGTCATACTTTTCTTCCGCCATGTACGCCAGGGACAGGGAATGGTAGAGAGAGTCGTTTTCAGGCTGCAGGGCAACCGCTTTCTCCATCAACCGGACAGCTTCTCCCGGTTGCTTGTTCAGGCTGTAAAGTCTGGCAGTGTAGCGGATGATATCCACCGACTCCGCATCCATCGTTCGCAGTTTTTCGAACTCCTCTATCGCTTTGTCCAGCCGTCCCAGGATTTCATAAATCCTGGACATGAGCATATGAGGTTCTTTTCTGTCCTCATTGATCAAGGCCAGTTGGAACTCATCCAGAGCTTTCAGGTAAATGGCCTGTTCATAAAAAATGGCCGCGATATTCATATGGATGTCGATCGGAACTTTCAGGTCCTCGGGAACTTTCTCGGACTGTATAGACGAAATCTGTGAGGAGGAGGATCCTTCCTTAAGGTTCTCAAGATAACCGCGGACTTTTTTATTGCGAGGGTCCAGTTTGATGAGCAACTTCAATTCCCGGGTCGCCGGTTCGGTTTTTCCCAGCTTCAACAGCACCCAGGCGAGATGCTCTCTGGCTTGAATAAAATTTGGCCTGAGAGAAACGGCCTTACCCAAACTCACTTCGGCGGCTTCCAACTCACCTTGACGGATTTGTGCCTGACTCAGGAAATGGTGACCCAAAGGGTTCGACGGTTCGGCCAGAGCCACCTGTTGGTACATTTCCCTGGCCTGATCGTATTGCTTCAGGGCATCGTACACGGTGCCCATGAGCAGATAGGCGCGGGACCCTCCGGGGTCAGCTTCCGTCACCTTGCGATAATGTTTAATCGCTCCATAATGATCTTTGCGGGCCGCCAACACATCCGCCATGATCATATTGATGGCCGGGTTATCGGGAAACTGCTCCAGAGAACTCCGGCAAACCTTGAGCAGTTCGTCCCATTGACCGGACCTGAGAAGCAGGGTCGCCAGGGTTTCGTGCATTTCCTCTGCATCGGGGTCGTTTTTCACCACTTCCCGGTAATGCGAGGCTGCAAGTTCAAATTGCGATTCACTTTCTGCTCTCAGCGCCAGAAGAAAATGGTAATACGCTCGAGGATCCTTGGAAACGGTTTGGGTGGCGGCCTTTTTTAATTTCACACTTTTTACCGCATACGAGGAGTCGAGGTCACTACTGGAAGAGGGTTTTTCAACCGGCAAAGTGCTACAGTTGGCGATAATCATCCACCCGGCAAGTATCAACGGGACCCGAAAAGTTTTTCCCTTGTGTCGGGACGGGGTGCTGTTAGAAGTAAGAGCTTTTATCATTTCTAAATTTCCTTTTTCATCTTTCTGATTGTCATCTATTTTTTAAAGACAGGGGTATAGGCGGAGGATCTACTTAGAGCTGGGGCCGGGACCACCTTAAATATGATCCGGGACAACTCCCCACAACCCGTTTGCTGCCTGATTTCCCCAATAATCTGTTCATGCAACGCTTTTAAAGCTGGAAGCCATTCTTTCTCAATAACATCAATATAAAGCGTTTTCGGAGAAATTTTTTTCACCCGAGAAACCGCAGCGATTTCCTTCCCGACAATGAGAGTCCAGCGGGTCGATATCAGGTTCAAGGAATCTTTAGGATCGATCGCAACCTGTTTCAACGAATTCGAAAGAACGGATCGAATTCCTGACCAGGCAAGTTCACCATCGCGTTGTCGGCTCATAAATAACTCATGTGATCATTTTATCCGCTTCCATTTTAACTGTGTTGTTTGGCAAGATAAAGTTTTATTTTATAGCTCATTCGGCAAATTAACGACATGATTCCAATGGATTTCATCTCACCTTCCAGCCTGTTTTCAAATGGAAAACCCTCCTCCTTAAAAATTTCTGACATTTATATCCCGTGAAACTTTCTATTCGATTGCAAACCCCGTCACTTTCTCCTGAGTTAAAAACCGCAATCCCCTGCGAAACTCGCCCTGTGACCGGGTCAATCTGTGTTCGAGAATCATTGCCTAACCCTTGCGGCCTGACAGTATTTTTCATGATATTCTTGAAAAACCCAGGGTTGTGATGCAGGAAATAAAAGGGTTCAAAGCCCGTTCAAAAGGCACAAATTTATTTAAACTCTTGGGGTTAGGAAGGAAAATGTTCTATAATAAAAGATTAATGACTATTTGAAAAATAGGGCTTTATGACAGAATCGGTCAAACTCACCATTCCCAGCAACCCCAAATACCTGTGCCTCGTCCGTAAAGTTCTTCACCATTTACTGGGTGACCATCAGGTAACCGAAGAAACCTGTCAGAGGTTGATCCTTTGTGTGGACGAGGCATGCTCGAATATTATCAAATACAGTTACGCGGGCTGCCCCGATCAACCGATTGAAATCTCCTTCTCACTCGAGCAGGATTCGTTTCGCGTGAAGATTCGCGACTATGGGGAGCAATGCGATTCCAAAAAAATAAAACCACGCCCTCTGGACCGGGTAGAACCGGGAGGTTTGGGAACTTACTTTATCAATGAAATCATGGATGAGGTCAGTTATTGCACCAATCGTGAAACCGGGACCCTGCTCACGATGTGCAAACATCTGAAAGACGAATTGACCTCCTCTAATTAGCAGACCAGGATAACGCATGGATATTGAACTTCAATCCAGTCAGAACGGTAACGGAGCCGTCACACTCAGGATACAGGGGGACATCGACATGAACACCTCCACCGAAGTGCGCACGCACCTGACGGATTTATTTAAAAAAAATCAAAAGGCGATTGTGGTCGATCTGTCCGAGGTGTCCTACATCGACAGCTCCGGGATCGCGACTCTGGTGGAAGGATTGCAATGGAGTCACAACAACAACACCAAATTCCGGCTGACCAACCTGACCCCTATGGTCAAGGATGTTTTTGAAATCGCCCGTTTGCTGACGGTTTTCGAAGTTTACGATTCGAAAGAAGAAGCCTTGAAGGGGGTTTAACAAAACCGCGCCTCAAAGGTGAAAATTGAAGAACGACGGCGTAAAACCCGGCATCCCTCCCGACCATAAAATTTGTTTTTCCAGAAGGGGTGTTCATCATTCCTGGCTTTTCACCTTTAAGAACCGTTTTTCCCTCCGGGAGGCAATATGTCTGTCTGGGCAATAAATTAGATGAAAAGTTTTTTTGGTTACATTGGGCGAAGGAGCTACCAAACCCGGGACAACGCGATTGATTTCTTCAGGGAAATCAGCGGGCTTTTCTACCTGACCCGGGCCACTCTGTACTGTACATTCGTTGAGCCCCTGCGTGGCAGGCCCAACAAATGGGGCCCCGTATGGACCCAGATGGAAGAGGTGGGCGTCAAGTCCATCGGCATTGTGTTTTTAATTTCTTTCCTCATCGGGGTTATTTTAGCGTTTCAGTCAGCGTATCAGATGTCACGGCTGGGCGCCCTTGATTACGTCGGGGCTCTGGTGGGGGTTGCGGTGATCAGGGAACTCGGCCCTTTAATGACCGCTTTGGTCATGGCGGGCCGGGTCGGAGCGTCGTTCACCGCGGAAATGGGAACCATGAAAGTCTCTGACGAAATTCTCGCCTTGGAAACCATGGCCTTGAACCCGGTGAAATTTCTCATCACTCCGCGTTTTTTGGCGCTTCTCATCATGCTTCCCTGTTTGACGATCATGGCGGACCTGATGGGGATTCTGGGCGGATACATTGTCGGGGTGACGACACTGGGCATCGATTCGACCCCTTACATCAATCATTCCCTGGACGCCATGAAGGTCAAGGATGTCGTCACCGGATTGATCAAAAGCAGTGTGTTTGCCGTGATCATCGTCATGGTCGGCAGTTACATGGCGTTCATTATCGAGGGCGGCGCGGAAAAAGTGGGACAAAACACGCGGACCGCTGTGGTTATTTCCATGATTCTGATCATCATTGCGGATTTATTATTCACCTCATTATTTTATTTCATCACCTGATGATCCAGGCAAACGGTCTTTATAAATCCTTCGGAGAAGGCGATAAAAAACTGGTGGTGCTCGAAGACTTCCATGCCAGCTTTGAACGGGGGAAAATCACCTCGATCATCGGCGGCAGCGGCAGCGGCAAAAGCACCATCCTCAAACTTCTCATCGGCGCATATCGTGCCGATTCGGGCCAGATTCTGATCGACGGGGAAGACATCACCCAATTGAACAACGAAGAAATGAACCGGGTGCGCAAAAAATTCGGAATCATGTTCCAGAGCGGCGCCTTGTTCAACTCTCTCACCGTCGAGGAAAACGTCGCCCTGCCGCTTCGCGAACACACCGACTTGAACGACAACACCATCCGCATCATGGTCAAAATGAAACTGGAGATGGTCGGTTTGCGAGGCGCGGAACATTTAAAACCCGCCCAGTTGTCCGGAGGCATGATCAAGCGCATCGCGCTGGCAAGGGCCATCGCGCTGGACCCCAAAATCGTTTTTTACGATGAGCCGTCCGCCGGCCTCGACCCTATTTCCATCGGCGTGATCGACAAATTGATCATGGACCTCAGCCGGAAAATGTGGATCACGTCCATCGTGGTCACCCATGAAATTCCCAGCGCCATGCGAATCTCTGATAAAATTATTATGCTGTTCAAAGGAAAAATCATCGCTCAGGGGTCGCCCGAAGAACTTAAAGCCAGCAACGACCCCAGGGTTGTGCAATTTATCAAAGGAGCCCCGGACGGGCCCATCCCCTTCAGCAAAAGTAAGGTGGATTACGGGGAAGAACTGAAGGAAATGACCTTTTAACTACTATGGAATACCGATCCTCTGAATACAAAGTCGGCCTGTTTATTTTCCTGAGTCTGGTCACGCTCGTGGTGTTTATATTTTTTCTCGGTGACGTGAAGGAACGTTTCAAGCCGAAAAAAAATATCCACGTCGTATTTAACTTCACCGGTGATCTGGCGGTAGGAGCCCCGGTCCGTTATGCAGGGCTTCTTGTGGGACGGGTGGGTGAAATTGATTTGCTCAATTCCATTAAAGAAAAGGCCATGGACCGCGTGACCGTCATGGTTGAGATCAACCCGGCCATCAAGGTCAGGCGGGACTCCATCGCCAGCATCAAAACCGCCGGCCTGATGGGGGGACCCTACATAGACATCCGGCCGGGAAGTTCCGCCTCCCCGGTTCTTAAAGAAGGCGAACAACTCCTGGGCCAGGACGCCTTTCAATTCACCGAAATGGGGGATATGGTGGAGGAGGTGGTGCTCCAGGTACGCAAATTCACGCAGTTGGCGGAAAGCCTCACCACCGACTCCAGAGAAACCCTGCAGGCGTTTAAAGCTTCGCTGGACAGCGTGAACGGGATCCTGGTAGACAATCGTGGGGAAATCAGGGACAACTTAAAAAACCTGGTCCTCATCTCCGCCGAAATATCCTCCATTTTAGAAGGCAACGGCGATAAGATCGGCGAAACGTTCAAACATATCCACTCCCTCTCTCAAAAGGCCGACCGCTTGATCACTGAGAAGGAGCAGAGTTTTGTCGAAATCATCGACCAGACCGAAAGCCTGACCGAAGAGCTGGAAACTCTGCTCAAGGAAAACCGGGAAGGCATCACCCAGCTGGTCAGCGCCATGAAAAGGGATACGGCGAGCATCGCAAAAAACATCGATTCCGCCTCGGCCAGCCTCGACCAGACGCTTCATCAAACCAGCGGTATCCTGGTCGAAAACCGCCGCAACCTTCTGGAACTCATTCAGAATCTCAATGAATCGTCCCGCAACCTCAAGGACATCACCGGGGATCTGAAACGAAATCCATGGAAGTTGGTCAGGAAATCGCCTGAAAAAGACCCTGAATCCAAAAACGGTTTGTCGCCTGTTTTAAAACCCAGCGAAATTCGTATGCAACGGTTGGATAAAGTCTCGAAAAATTAACTTGGAAATAATATGCCGAGTAAATCTTCAACAGGACATAGGCGGTTCATTTGCATTTTGCTGACGGCATGGCTATTGCCAGCCTGCTTCAATAAGCCGGCTCCCGTAGAAAGTCATTACAACCGGGGTGTGGAACTTTATGACCAGGGCAAATACGCGGAAGCCATCGACGCCTATAAACTGGCGTTGCGCAAAGATCCCAAAGACCTGTTTGCCAAATACAACCTGGCCGTCGCTTATCAGGATCAGGGAAAAAACGATCTGGCGATCGATCTGTATCAACAAATCCTTCAGGATACGGAAGACACCAACAGCCGCATCAATATCGCCGCGATTTTTTACGAACGCGGTGATCACGAACTGGCGATCAAGGAACTTGAAACCGCCGCAAAAAACAACGGCGACAGCGCAGAACCTCTCAGCGCCTTAGGAGAATACCTTGAGCGGGAAGAAAAGCTGGACCTGGCCGAACAACATTACAGAAAGGGCCTGACCATTGACGACCAGCACGCTCTCACCTATTACCGGCTGGGCAGGCTTTATTGCAATCAGAAAAAGACCGGCCCCTGCCTGGAAAATTTGAAAAAAGCCGTCGAGTTGAATCCCGAAACCCCCATTTACCTGGAAGCCCTGGCGATCCAGCATGAAAAGCAGGGAAACCACCTTGAGGCCATCGGTTTGTTGGAACGGGTTTCCGTCCTCGAGCCGGACCGTGTGGACCTGTATATCTGGCTGGGAAATTTGTATAAATCGGAAAAACTTTACAAAAATGCCATCCAACGGTATTGGTCCGCGATCGCTATACGCGACGATGACCCCGGCGTCCACCGGAGCCTGGCGGAAATCTATGGTGTGCTGAGCGAAATTGAGATGCAGGGGCTGGAAAAACTGGAAGACCAAGAGTCCCTTGCCAAAAGTCCGTAGATCAGGAGACCCCGGATGATGGCAAAACCCGACAAACTCAAAAAACCCGGCCTCGATTCCGAAGGTTTGATTCCTCGCAAGTCTTCTCTTTAGCGAATTCACTTTCCAGCCCAATGCCCTCTCACCGTCGGTTACTTATTTTAGGAATACCCAGCCTGGTGTTGTATGGACTACTGACGGTTCTTTCCCGCCAGTTCAACTGGGGAGAGGGTTATGCGGACCGGCCCATTCTCACCTACCTGGCGGTTTACTTCGCCCTGTTCATCCTCTACGCTCTGGCCTGCCGGGCGGTTATTAAAAAATCCGGACCTTCCTCTCCCCTTTGGCTCATCATTGTGTTGGGGCTTCTGTTTCGGGCGGGCATCCTGCCGGCAAATCAAATTCAGGAAGACGATGTTTACCGGTATCTCTGGGATGGCAAAGTGTTTGCCAATGGAGTCAACCCTTACAAGTACGCGCCGGAAGAAACCAACCAGTACCTGGCTTATAAAATTCAGGACCTGGAAAATTTTGAAAAACGATACACTCCTGAAAACCGCAAAGACCTCGATCTTTTAAACGGATTGAAATGGCAAAACGAGGAAGCATTGCGAACGCTGGAGCGCGTCAACCACCCGGATGTTCCGACCATTTATCCTCCCATGGCGCAGTTTATTTTCCGCGCCGTCGCCACCGTTCAACCGGACAGTATTCTGGCCATGCGGTTGACTTTTCTCTTTTTCGATTTGGCGGCGCTCTTATTCATCATCAAAATCCTGGACGCACTGGGTAAGAGCCGCAGTCTCTCCTTAATTTATTTCTGGTCCCCCCTGGTCATTAAGGAAACGTTCAATTCCACGCATCTGGACGTGCTGGGAATCGCCTTTTTATGCGCGGCCATTTATTTTTTAATCGTTCACCGCCACTTTTTAGCCCATGTGTTGCTGGCATGCGGTTTTTTAGTCAAACTTTATCCAGCCATCCTCCTGCCTTTGTTTCTGCAGCAGGCCGCCATAAAAAGCCAGCAGGAAGGAAAACCGATTTGGCTGGCGCCGCTTTTTCTTCTCCTTGTGTTTGGCGGCCTGGTGGTCCTTTGCTACCTGCCGTTCATGGACTCGGGTTTCAAAACGTTTGAAGGATTGAAAACATTTTCCACTTATTGGCAAAGCAATGACAGCTTGTTTTCCCTGTTGGTTTATTTTTATGGAAAAATACTTGGGTTGAAAAATGTGGAGCAAACTTTTTTTTCCAACGATCTGCCGACGTTTTTAAGCAAGTTGACGGTGGCAACGTTTCTCATCGGGGCCGTCATTTACCTGGTTCTAAAAAAGGGATTCTTGGAGAAATCCAAAGAAACGTTGCTGCGCGATATTTTTATTCTGATGAGTCTGGTCTTTCTTCTCAGCCCGGTACAAAACCCCTGGTACCTGTCCTGGGTAGTCCCGTTCCTTTGTCTGTTCCATTTCCGATCCTGGATTTTATTGACCGGGCTGATGGGCCTCTACTACCTTGATTTTTACTTCGATTATCAAGACATTCCCCAATATTCCGTTTGGATTCCCTGGCTGGAATACCTGCCTTTTTATATTTATCTCACCTTTGAACTCTATAAAAACCGGGCCAAAAAAATAGAAACAACCCAAATCGATTCACAATAAACACGTTCTTCCGAATTTATAGGAATTGTCAAATTTTCAGTTAAAGGTTATATTGGCCTCCCAATGAGCGCATGCATGGGTATCTTCTTAACTCCGAAAAGAGATCCCATAATAAGAAAGGCAATCCACATGGCAAATATCACCGTCGCCAAAATAAAAGCAATGTTAAAGGAAGACACACGGCCCCATTTAATAGACATTGATCTTTCAGGGCTCGATCTTTCCGGCCTGGATTTCAGTGGGGTGACCTGTGTCAAGGCCAACTTCAGTAAAACCGCCCTGGTAAAAACCAAATTTGAAAAAGCCTTTCTTTCCGATTCCAATTTCAGGGAGTCCGATCTAAACAGCGCCAATTTTTCAGAAGCGAGATTGGAACGAGCCGATTTCAGCAGGGCAAATTTACTCAATGTTTCTCTCAGCCGGGCGAACCTGACTTCCGCGAAATTCTTCAAGGCAAACCTTACGGAGGCAAGCCTAACCTTTGCAAACCTGTCCAATTCCAACCTGCAGGGAGCCAATCTAAGCGCCGCCTCCTTTTTCGGAGCCGACCTGACCAAAGCCGATCTGACCCAGGCCAGAACCGACAAAGCCACTTTCTCTAAGGCCAAACTCGACGGTGTCATCGGTTACAAACCCTAGAACGGAAAGGCTCACACCATCTCCATAAAAGTGCGTACTTTGGCCGATGAAAAGTTTGCATGCCGGTCGCTTCGATCAATCAGGATGGCATCGACACCAACTTTTCTCGCCCCCTCAATGTCTGTCAAGGGTTCATCGCCGATGTGACAGGCTTCCTCCCCACGGACCCCGCTCAACTTCAACGCTTCCTCAAATATCTTTTGATCCGGCTTGGCTGATCCCACCACCGTGGAAGCCAGAACAAAATTGAAATACCTGGCCAGTCCAATATCATTGAGAGTATCTTCGAGACGCGAATCCCAATTGGACACGACTCCTAAAACGACGCCCCTGTTTTGCAATTTTTCCAGAATGCCCGACTCCACGACATCTTCATAAACGCGCCAGCATTCCTTTTTTCTGAAAACATCGTAGATGTGCTCGAAATAACTTTCAAAATCCTGTAATCCGCCAAAGTGTTCAAACACACGAAAAACCAGATCCCGCCAGAACTTTTTTTCAATCGTCATCCCGCTTTGACGACCCAGTGATTCAATGCCCCCCATTGCCTTCCACTGAACGCGAAATTGCTTATCAACTTCTTTGGCTTCGCCTGAAAACCCGTGCCCACGGGCGTACCGGGCATAAACCTCGCCGACCGAGGGATGGACCCGAAGCAAAGTTCCTCCCACATCAAAAAACACGGCTCTGTATTTTTCTAACATCAAAGTTCCTTTTTGAAATACAAACGGATCCCCATTCACACAAATTTCACCGCGGCTCAATAAAAACCACAAACGCAAAAATCAGGCGCAAAAAAAACAAAACCCTTTCAAAAAAATTTTATTCTGGCTTTGGATTTTTTACTTCTCAATTCAAATTTTGTTTCCTCCTTCATACATATTTTGATAAGTTAACATAAATGCAAAAATAAAATTTGGATTCATTTCAAAATGAAATCGCTAAAACTCGGCCTGGCGAATGATTTCCCGGTTGCGGAAAATACCCATTCAAAATGTCAGTGGAAAAATTTTGAAGGTAAAAAATATAAAATTCAACCTGTGGTGGGCAGGGGTTCTAATATTTTTGATATTCGCGGGAGAAGCATCCGCGGATAAAATCCTGATGAAAAATGGAGATCGTTTTCAGGGAACCCTCAAAAAAATGAAGGACGGTGTTCTGACCCTTTCTACGGACTATTCCGAGACCATCCAATTGCAAACCTCGGAAGTAAAAAGGATCCTCACCAGGGAACCCGCCAAAATTGTCCTCACCAACGGAAAAACCCTTAAAGGAAGAATTCTTCCCTCAACGCCTGGCCAAATCAAGGTGGCGTCGCCGTCCGGCAGAAACTACGCGCTCCTCGCCTGGGAACAAATAAAATCCATCAACCCGCCTCCTCAAAAATGGACAGGCTCGCTTTCTTTTGGAGGTTCCAAAGATTCCGGGAACACGGACCGGTTGAGCGCTTCACTCGGCGGGGAATTAAACCGGAAATTTAAAAAAAATGCTGTTGAATTTGAATTCCTGTTCAACTACTCCGAGGAAGACGGCAAGGTGACAACGCGAAACACTTACGGAGCATCGAAATTTTCTCACTCTTTCAGCCCAAAATGGTACGTCTACCTGGCTTTGGAGTTCCTAAGCGACACCTTCAGGGACCTCGACCTGAGAACCACCGTCGGTCCCGGTTTCGGTTATAAAGTCTGGGAGGATGAGATAAAATCCTTGTTTATTGAAGGAGGTATCTCCTATATCTTAGACAATCAAAAAGTGGGTGAGGACGATGAAAACGCCAACGCCCGATTTGCTTCAAAATTTTCCTACAGAATAATTCCGCGGATAGTGTTTGCCAATCACGTGGTTATCTTTCCCAGCATTGAGGAGCAAGGGGAATTCACACTCAGAAATCAGGCGTCATTGAAAACCGATTTAGGCAACGGCTGGAATCTGAAACTATCCAATGTGATTGATCATGACAGTAACCCTGGGCCTGACGTGAAGAAAAACGATGTTCACTGGATTTTAGCCCTGGGATACGCGTTTTAAAGAACGCATTTCGTTTGATCAACCGTAAACATCCCGATGCTTTTCAAAATGATCCAGCGCGTGTTCGTATTCTTCCTGGGTATCGATTTCAAAACAACCCGCCTCTGAAGTTATCCAGGGAGTGAGATCCACACCGCGCGCAAAATCGGTGAATGGAATTTCCCAAAGCAGCTTTTCGTATTCGGCTTCATGCCTCTCGTACAAATCCACAAATTTTTCCACGTTGGCTTGAGACAATTTGAAAAATCCGATCGCTTCCCCGGCAAACTCGTATCCGTTTTTCTCTTCTTCGGTGATTTGCCGTTTGGTGATAAACGCATGGATCGCTCCTGAGGGTTTCAGCAACACCTTCGCACATTCTTCATTGTCGATGTCGACGGGAGTCACAGCAAAAGAGGAGGGAGCCGAAGTCCGCGCGTAATTCATCAAAACCCGACGGGGATAAACGACATCCGCATCCAGAATAAGAACGTCTCCCGAACTTTGCCGGAGCCCTAAAACCATGGACAGCGTATTTCCGGTGGTCAGGTACAACGCGTTGTCGATGAAGTTGACGGCAAGGTCGAGTTTCAAACTGTGGACATACGCTATCAGCTTTTCCTTATTGTGGCCCAGAACCAGGTGCGCACGGGAGATCCCCAGTTCCTGTAAACAGGAGAGATGCCGGGAAAGAAGTGTGTCATTGCCAAAAGGCAATAAAGCTTTATGGGGAATGTCCTGCCGATTCAGGCGGGACCCGTATCCGGCGAGAAGAATGATCGCTTCCATGAACTGACTTGTGTTTGATTCCGGCGGGATTGGAAAAACGGTCCGCCTGCGACGAAAACCGTTTACTTGCTGTAGGCCCAGAAATGAGACATGGGCTCTCCAGAACAGAATCTTTTGAACTTAAGAAGTGTATCCAGGCCATCTGCCGTGCGTTCGACATTGCTGGGCTCTCCTGGAAAATCGCCCCAGCCCATCTCGTTTTTTTCGTCCATGAGCCAGCGGACGCCTTTTTCAATGATAGGAGCGTATTTATCCCGCTTCTTAAACGTATCGGAAACCAGCATGAGATTGCGGCAGGCGTCCATCGTATGGTCCATGTTTTCCTGATCCCAGGACCCATTGGACGCTTGCTCGCCCGCCAGTGAGTCGGCGGCATCCATACAAAGCTTTTCTGCATAATCGATCTTGTCCATGAAATACGCAGGGACAAGGGTGTATTGCATCAGGTGAGCGGTGGTTTCAATGCCGGCAGGGTGAAAGGTATTGTCCTTCCATAATCCGGAATCCTGTTGCCAGCCCTTGATAAAATCGAATCCTCCGATTCTCGCCTTGTTGATTCGCTCTTCATCCTGCTTGTCGTGCGTCACCTGGTAAATGGTCAGAAAACAGGTCACCGAACAGGTGGTGTCTAAATGAGACCATTCCGGGTCGCTCCAATGACCGTCGGGTTCCTGAGTGGAAAGCACGTATTCCAGTGCCCGTTGAATGGCCGCCTCGATGGCCGGATCCTGTAAAATGACGTTGCCCCGGCAAAGTTTCAGAGCCACAAACGTCGTGATCCACATGGAAGTCTGATTGGCATGCGACTCCTTGGACCAGCCGCCATCAGGGTTTTGCACCTTCACACACTCTCGAAATTCATTTCCCAGAGGCTGGGTTCTCTCCAGATGGAGAATACATCTTAAAATATGTTCCAGGACCTCCATATCCTGTTCGCCCTTAAGGAGGCTCCATTCTCCTTTTTTAGAATCCAGGTAGTCCCATTCACTTTCAATCAATTGATCGAGTTTTTCCTGCACAATCGTGGTCATGATAAAATCTCTAAATTAAAATTTGGGTTAAGGGATGCGGGGGAATTATATTATGAGTCCGTTTTTTACTCAACCCCATGCGAACTTTTTCAAACGCAACTCCGCCTCGAAAATAAGTAGGAGTGAAAGCCTCAGCGCTTTAGATCGCAAAGCTGGGGAAGTTATTCCATCAGACGCGCATATTTCTTGGAAATCCAACCCGTTTGACCGTCTGAAAATTCAACCTGGTACCAGCCATTCTGCTCTGTCACCACGGAGGCTGTAGAGCCCTTGGCCATCGTAGCGAGAACCCGGGAATAAAGAGAAGGTTCCTCCCGGACTCTGAGCGGATCTCTTCGGGTGACAATTTCCACAATCCTTTTAAGTGCCTGCTCCTCTTTGGGAGAGTTCTCCATAACAGAGCTGGCGATCTCCGGGTCCGGAGTCGGAAAAAGATCGGCACCGGTGGAAGGTTTTGGTTCCGGTTGTGTGGCAATTTCAACAGGCCTGGCGGGTGTGCGTAGCGCTTCTTTAGGTTGCTCAGGGACAATTCCTCCACCAGGATTTGCAACCGCAGGGGTTTCGTCAGCCATAGCGTCCAACGCAGTCGTCTGCTCAGCCGCATCATCTTTCGCCATGGGGCCATCTTCTACCATGCGGCCTTTGTCCGCGCTCTCCCAGCCCGAGTCTTCCACCGTGGAGGAAGTTTGCGGCGAGTCTTCCCGTTCCATTTCCAGCGCCGCTTCCGCCTTTCGAGTCTCAGGCAGGGGATCGATTCCCGGATCCTCTGTTTTGTCCATCGCGGGTATCGGTGCAAGTTCTTCCTCGGGCACATCATTCATGGCAGTTTCGGCCATCATCGGATCCCTCGGCTTCAACCCCTCTATCTTCATCCGCGCTTCATCGGCATTTTTTGTGCTGGTCGGAAAACGTTTGAGAAAACTTTCATACGCTTCCATCGTGTTGGCCTGTTTGGCCTGCTCGAAAACTTTACCCTCGAACTTTTCAATAATAAAACCAATTTTCTCCTTTTCCCTGGGGGAGGAGACTTCCTGCGCACGCTTCAGGGTATCGACTGCGCCATTGTAATCGCTGGCTTCATTGAGCAGAGTCGCCTTGAACTTGAGCACGCGAACCAGATTTTTTTTAATTTTCTCGTCATTGGGTTCTAACGACAAGGCGGTTTCAAACGCGGTGATGGAAGGATCGATCTGATCGTCCTCAAAATAAACCAGGCCCAGGTTATTATGAGCTTCAAAGGATCGCGGGTGTCTTTGCAGAAATTGTTTCCAGACCTTGATGGCCGCCGGTATCCGGTTGTTTTCCTGACGGAACAAGGCCCGGTCGAATAGGTCTCGATCGGCGCGGGTCATTTGTGCCTGCGGCTCCTCAAAGTAAGGCTTTTCAAAAATTTGGCCGAGGGGATTGCTGGCGCAGGCCTGAATCAAAATCAGCAACCCGAATATAAGAAATCTACTTAACGTTTTTAAATTCATAGTCATAGTTTAAATTATCACTCTTTTTTAAAATTCCGTCAATAATTCTTGACTTAAAAGTAAAACTGCCTAATGCTATACCCTTCACTAGGGGTGTTGTTCCAACTGAGATTTCCGTAAGGATGACCCTTGGAACCTGATCTGGATTATGCCAGCGAAGGGAAGTGAAGCGATCTAAGTTTTGATATGCTGCCATTCCTTCAAGCTGTTATCTCGATCACCGGGTTGCAGCTTTCGTTTTAAAAGTCGTTTCAAAGAAATCTCACCGGCAACAACACACCAAAACGTTTCAGTTACTGTTTTCAATCTAAGTGTAAAAGTTTGAAATTCATAACTATTAAGTTAACGCGGGAGTGTCCTTGGAAACAAGGTTTTATTTCCCGGTTGCTAAAACGGTATTTGGGTGACGGCTTTTTATAATCCAACGCACGCTCAAATCCGTTCGATCAAAGAAATACAATAACAATTTAAACCGGGACATCTTGATGAAACTGACTATAAACGGCAAAGAACGTGACATCCGCTCCAGCCAGACCGTGACCGAACTGGTTACGGAACTGAATATTGTCGTCCCCAACATTGCCGTTGCCGTCAACCATCAGGTCGTTCCCAAATCGCAGTACCCGACCACATCCGTTAAAGAGGGAGATACCATAGAGATCGTCCACGCGGTGGGAGGCGGAGTTTAACCGGATTAAAAACACGTTTGGGAGGAATATCAATTCCCATGGCAAATACAACAGCCACAGAAGAAAAAACTAGTTTTACAATCGGCGATAAAACCCTGAATTCGCGCTTGATCGTCGGCACGGGGAAATACGCATCCTTTGACGAAACGCGGAAGGCCATTGAAATTTCCGGCGCGGAAATCGTGACGGTTGCCGTCCGCCGCATCGAGCTGGACACCACTAAAGAGTCCATTCTCAATTACCTCGATCCCCAAAAATACACCTTTTTACCGAACACCGCCGGCTGCTACAACGTGAAGGAAGCGGTCATGACCTGTCAGCTGGCCAGGGAAGCGGGTCTGGGAAATTTCGTTAAAGTGGAAGTGATCGGCGACGAAAAAACCTTATTTCCCGATAACGAAGCTACCCTTGAAGCTTCGAAGTTACTGGTCGAAGACGGCTTTCAGGTATTGCCTTATTGCACCGACGATGTCGTGCTGTGTAAAAAACTCGAAGACATAGGATGCGTGGCAGTCATGCCCTTGGCCGCTCCCATCGGATCCGGGCTTGGAATTCGAAACCCATACAATATTAAACTCATATTAGAAGCGGTCCGCGTTCCGGTGATCATCGATGCCGGCGTTGGAACCGCATCCGACGCCAGCCGGGCCATGGAACTCGGGGTGACTGGACTATTGATGAACACCGCCATCGCCGGTGCCAGGGACCCTTTAAAAATGGCTTTGGCCATGAAGCTCGCGGTTGAGAGCGGACGTCTGGCTTTTGAGGCGGGACGCATTCCCAAAAAACTGTACGCATCCGCCAGCAGTCCTCTCGAAGGATTGATCGATATTTAACGGGCAACCTGGATCGCATCATTTTAAAAAGGTAAATGTGCCATCATCCCCAAAAGAACTGAAACCGACCGACACTGACGAAGGAGTGAAAACCCGCCTGATAAAAGGACTGGCAGAAGTCCCCCAGGACGGATTAAAAGTTTATCTGATCACCGACCGGAAACGGTTTCCAGAAGCCCGGCTTCTGGAAAATATAGAGGCCGCCCTTCAAGGAGGTGTGCGCGATCTGCAATTGCGGGAAAAAGATTTACCGCTTAAAGATCTGCATTCTTTATCAGTGGTGCTCAGACAAATGACGAATCGTTATGGCGCCCGGCTCTATATCAACGACCGGCTGGACATCGCCTTGATGGTAGGGGCCGATGGCGTGCATTTACCGGAAGAAGGACTGCCGGCCAATGAAGTGAAAGCCCGTTATCCGCATCTGTTGGTAGGCGTTTCGACGCATTCCCTGGATGCGGCCAAACAGGCGCAAAACGATGGCGCTGATTTTATAACCTTCAGCCCGATATTTGAAACGCTTTCCAAGAAAGAATTCGGTCCGCCACAGGGAGTTGGCCGGTTGCGGGAGGTCTGCCGGGAAGTCGATATCCCCGTTCTCGCCTTGGGAGGAATCAGTAAAGACCGTGTCACACCCGTTCTCGAGCAGGGAGCTTTCGGAATCGCTCTGATCTCCGGCATCTGGAACGGTCCCGATATAAAACAAGAATCCATTGAATATATGAAATTCTTCGGAAGGAGAGAACCGACATGACCGACCAATCACCCAGCAATGGAAATAGACTCAACCAGCTGACCACGCATCCCGTATCCCCCAACTCGAAAAAGATATATATCGCGGGCTCCCTGCACCCGGAAATCCGTGTCCCTTTTAGAGAAATAACATTGACCGGAGAAACACCGCATTCCGGAAACGGAAATGACCAAAACGGGGTCAAAGATTCCATTCTCGTTTACGACACCTCCGGCCCTTACACCGACCCCAATGTAAAGATCGACCCGCACAAGGGTCTTGCACCCATAAGAGAGAAATGGATTTCAGACCGCGGGGATGTGGAAGCTTACGAAGGCCGAGCCGTCCTTCCCGTTGACAATGGCTACAAGCGGCCCGAGCAAACGGAAATCACCCAGCAGTTCAACCGCGAGGGAAAACAGATTCTGCGCGCCAAACCAGGGAAGAATGTGAGCCAGATGCATTACGCCCGGCAAGGCATCATCACCCCTGAAATGGAATTCATCGCCATCCGCGAAAACCAGAAACGTGAGGAACTCGATCTCGACCCGGACCGGGAAAAACGCTTGACCGGCAACTCCTTCGGAGCCAGCATCCCCGATGAAATCACTCCCGAGTTCGTCCGCGACGAGATTGCCAGAGGGCGGGCCATCATCCCGGTCAACATCAATCATCCCGAAGTCGAGCCGATCATCATCGGCAGAAATTTTCTGGTGAAAATCAACGCCAATATCGGCAACTCCGCCGTCACCTCGTCCATTGAGGAAGAAGTGGAAAAAATGGTCTGGGCCACCCGCTGGGGTGCAGACACGGTAATGGACCTCTCCACCGGAAAAAATATTCACGACACCCGGGAATGGATCATCCGCAATTCGTCCGTTCCCATCGGCACCGTGCCCATTTATCAGGCTTTGGAAAAAGTAGAGGGGAAAGCCGAAGAGCTGACCTGGGAAATCTACCGCGACACCCTCATCGAACAGGCAGAGCAGGGGGTGGACTATTTCACCATTCACGCCGGCGTTCTGCTTCCCTATGTCCCGATGACCGCAAAACGGGTGACGGGAATCGTATCCAGAGGCGGCGCGATCATGGCCAAATGGTGTCTGGCGCACCACAAGGAAAATTTCCTCTACACGCACTTTGAAGATATCTGCGAAATCATGCAGGCTTATGACGTCAGTTTCTCTTTAGGAGACGGTCTCAGACCCGGCTCCAGTGCCGATGCAAACGACGAAGCCCAATTTTCCGAATTGGAAACCCTGGGAGAACTCACTAAAGTCGCCTGGAAATACGAAGTACAGACCATGATCGAAGGCCCCGGCCACGTTCCCATGCACCTCATCAAAGAGAACATGGAAAAACAACTCAAAGAATGTCACGAAGCGCCCTTTTACACCTTGGGCCCCCTGACCACCGACATCGCCCCCGGTTACGACCACTTCACCAGCGGCATCGGCGCCGCCATGATCGGCTGGTACGGATGCGCCATGCTCTGCTACGTCACCCCCAAGGAACACCTGGGGCTTCCCAATCGCGACGACGTGAAAGAAGGCGTCATCACCTATAAAATAGCCGCCCACGCGGCGGACGTAGCCAAAGGCCATCCGGGAGCCAGGGTCAGGGACGATGCGCTGAGTAAGGCCCGGTTCGAGTTCCGTTGGGAGGATCAATTCAACCTGTCCCTCGATCCGGAACGGGCCAGAGCGTTTCACGACGAGACCATGCCGTCGGAATCCGCCAAAGTCGCGCATTTTTGTTCCATGTGCGGTCCCCACTTCTGTTCCATGAAAATCACTCAGGATGTCAGGGATTATGCCGAAGCAAAAGGGCTTGAAGAGGAAAAAGCCCTGGAAGAAGGCATGAAGGAAATGTCTAAAACCTTTAAAGAGCAGGGAAGCCAGATTTACAGCCCGTCCGCCGCAAATAAGGAATAGGCTGTAAATTCAAGGTCCGATCGGGATATCCACGAGCCAACGGCGGGACGGGAAACCCTCCCCGCCACATGACTCTGCTTGACAAATGACGGTTTCCCTCTAAAATAAGCAACCATAACAAATTCAGGCACGTAGCTCAGGGGTAGAGTACTTGCTTGACATGCAAGGGGTCGGCGGTTCGAAACCGCCCGTGCCTATTTTTTCGTTCCCCCAGGGTAACCCGAAACACCAGTCCGAACGCAAAGCCCGCACAGGCTAAAAAAGCGTTCAAGGCCAGCTGTGAGTTTCGCCTTCCTCTATGGAAATCCCTACAACCCAGCGGGTCATGTCAAGTGCGCCGGTGACGATTCAGGAACCGGCCAGTAACGAGTAAAAATAAAGAACGCGGGAAACGACAGGAAAAAGAATGAGCAAGGGAAGTGACAAATTCGATCTGGAAACCATCCGCCACAGCGCCGCCCACCTGATGGCGCAGGCGGTCAAACAGCTGTTCCCGGAAACCAAGGTAACAATAGGTCCGGTGATTGAGGACGGGTTCTACTACGATTTTTTCCGCGAACAACCGTTTGTCCCGGAGGATCTCGAGAAAATCGAAGCCCTGATGAAAGAGATCGCGAAAAAGGACCTCAAGGTCGTCCGCCAGGAAATTCCGCGCGAAGACGCGCTCAAGATGTTCGACCAGATGGGCGAATCATTCAAACACGAAATCATTGCAGGCATCGATTCCAACGATCCCATTTCGGTTTACTCACAGGGAGAGTTCACCGATCTCTGCCGTGGCCCGCACGTCGAATCCACCAAGGATATTAAATCGTTCAAACTGCTGCACACCTCTGCCGCCTACTGGCGCGGGGACGAACGCAACCCGGTACTGCAGAGAATATACGGCACCGCCTGGCATAATGATAAAGAGCTTCGCCAGTACCTGAACCGGCTGGAAGAAGCCAAAAAACGCGACCACCGCAAACTCGGCAAGGAACTGGATTTATTTTCCGTGACCGATGAAATCGGTCCGGGGTTGATTCTTTGGCATCCCAAGGGTTCCAGGGTCCGTGGTCTCATCGAGGATTTCTGGAAAAAAGAGCACTATAAAAACGGTTATGAAATGGTCCACAGCCCGCACGCCGCAAAAATTGACCTGTGGAAAACCAGCGGACACACGAATTTTTACAAGGACAACATGTTTTCGCCCATGGAAATCGAGGGCAAAGAATATGTGATGAAACCCATGAACTGTCCGTTTCATATCCAGATTTTCCAGAGCCGTTTGCGAAGTTACCGCGATCTTCCCGTGCGCTTCGGCGAACTGGGCACCGTTTACCGGTACGAGCGTTCCGGGGTGCTTCATGGTCTGCTCAGGGTCCGCGGATTCACTCAGGATGACGCCCATCTGTTCTGTCGCCCCAGCCAGATCGAAGAAGAACTGGTCAAGGTTTTAAATTTCATTCTGCTTATTCTGCGATCCTTCGGATTCAACGAATACAAGGTGTATCTCAGCACCCAGCCGGAAAAATTTGTCGGAGAACAGGAGGACTGGGAAAAAGCCACCCTCGCCCTGAAAGGGGCGCTTGAAAAAACCGAGCTGGATTATGAAGTCGATCCCGGCGAAGGAGTGTTTTATGGCCCAAAAATCGATATCAAGATCAAAGACAGCTTAAACCGCTACTGGCAGGTTTCTACCGTACAGGTGGATTTTAACCTTCCCCAGCGATTCAACATAAGCTATATTGAGGAAAACGGTCAACGTCTGCAACCCATCATGCTCCATAGGGCTCTGATGGGATCCCTGGAACGGTTTTTTGGCTGTCTGATCGAGCATTACGGAGGTGCATTCCCCACGTGGCTTGCGCCCACCCAGGTCATTCTGCTTCCGATCACCGATAACCAGCTCCCCTATGTGGAAGAACTGGCCAAACGGCTGGAAGCTGAAGATATTAGGGTAGAAAAAGACTTGCGTAATGAAAAGATTGGGTTCAAAATCAGGGAAGCCCAGCTACAAAAAATCCCCTATATGATTGTTTTAGGGGACAAAGAGGTTGAATCCAAAACGCTTTCCGTCAGAAAGCGCCGGTCCAAGGAATCCAGGACGATGGATCTGGACTCTTTTCTGGATGAAATTAATATCCAGATCCGGGAAAAAACCATCGACTGTTTATAAGAATTTATTTAGAGGAGGACCCTTAATTAACACCACCAAGCAACGCATCAACAAAATGATTCGGGTCAAAGAAGTCAGTGTGATCGGCGACGACGGAGAGCAAATGGGAGTGTTTCCCACGGAAGAGGCTATCAATATCGCGCAAGATCAAAATTTGGACCTTGTGGAAGTGGCTCCTCAGGCAAATCCTCCGGTTTGCCGGATTATGGATTTCGGCAAGTTCAAATACCGTCAGAGCAAACGAGCCCACGAGGCCAAGAAAAATCAGAAAATCGTACACCTGAAAGAAGTCAAGTTTAGGCCCAATACCGACCAGCATGACTACGATTTTAAGCTAAAACACGTCATACGGTTTCTTGAAGCGGGAGACAAAGCCAAAGTCGTGATCTTTTTCAAGGGCCGGGAAATCGTTCACCGCGAAAACGGTGAAAAACTGCTCGAACGGGTTGTGACCGACACGGAAGAAATTGCCATGGTTGAGTCCGCCGCAAAACAGGAAGGCCGGACGCTGGTCATGATCCTTGCCCCGAAGGGTAAAAAAAAGGGCCAATGACGATAACCTCATTTATTTGAACAAAAATCACCGAGAGAAATTGCATGCCCAAAATGAAAACCAACAAAGGCGCTGCCAAGCGTTTCAGAAAAACCGGTACAGGGAAGATAAAATTTAACAGCGCCTATACCAGCCATATTCTGACGAGCAAAAGCACCAAGAGGAAAAGAAATTTAAGAAAATCCAAGATCATGGCCCCGGGAGACGCCAAACGCATTAAAGTCATGCTGCCCTACTAGAGGCGCCAAACAACAAACAGGAGAGAGTGAATGCCCCGCGCAGTAAATGGTACCGTTTCAAGAAGAAGAAGAAAAAAAGTACTCAAAATGGCCTCCGGTTACCGGAGCATCCGCAGCCGAGCCTATCGAAAAGCCAGAGAGTCCGTTGAAAAGGGGCTGACCTACGCCTACCGGGATCGCAAAGTACGTAAACGCGATTTTCGACGCCTGTGGATCGCCCGTATCAATGCTGCCGTCAGGGCCAACGGATTGACCTACAGCAAATTCATGCACGGCTTGAAACTTGCCAATATCGACCTGGACCGCAAAGTTCTTTCCGACCTTGCCATCCACAACCAGGACGCGTTTCAGGCGTTGACCAAAACCGCCCAGGCCCAGCTGGCTTGACTCCTTCGCGGAGGGCGAGCTTGCTAACGACGGGCAACGCTCTTTAGTTTGGATTAGAGCTTTTTTCTATTCTTCGCACTCTCCTGCAAAGTGTGGATTTGCCATCAACCCCGGATAATCTTTGGGTACAAGGGAAACTTTTTATTCCTCAAAAATCCACCAAACGTTAATTTTGGGTCCAGCGTCACGCTGGTCACACGTTAATATTTGACCCAGCCCCAGGCTGGTGGCCTTTATGATTGAAAAAATCCAGCAGCACCGACAGGAATTTGATAATCAAATTAACGACAGTTCTTCCCTCAGCCAGTTAAAACAGATTCGCATCGATTTTCTCGGGAAAAAAGGCTGTATCTCTCAGATCATGAAAGACCTGCGCGATCTGCCAGCCGAAGAAAAACCTCTCCTGGGAAAGTATATCAACGGGCTAAAAAGTCACATCGAACAAACCCTGGAGGCAAAAACCCAGGCACTGGAACAAAAAGGCCAGGGAATTCCGGAGTCTCTCAAAGGCTTCGACCCCAGCCTCCCCGGAAGAAAAGAAATCCCTGGGTCCATCCACCCCATCTCGCAAATTTTAGAGGAAATCACCTCGATTTTTTTCAGTCTGGGATTTCAGGTAGAAGAAGGGCCCGAAATAGAATCCGATTATTACAATTTCGAAGCCTTGAATATTCCAAAGGATCACCCGGCCCGGGACATGCAGGACACTTTCTATATCGATGATGAGGTGGTTTTACGCACACACACTTCTCCCGTGCAAATCCACGTCATGGAAAACCAGGAACCTCCTCTGCGCATCATCGCACCGGGGAAAGTGTACCGCTGTGATTCGGATATCTCCCACACACCGATGTTTCACCAGATCGAAGGGTTGATGATCGACGAAAACATTTCCTTCAGCCATCTCAAAGGCGTGATCAACATATTCGTTCATCAGGTATTTGGAAAAGACACTCAGACTCGTTTCCGGCCAAGCTTTTTTCCCTTCACCTGTCCCAGCGCCGAGGTGGACATTCAGTGCGTCATGTGTTCCGGGAAAGGCTGCCGCGTGTGTTCACAATCCGGTTGGCTGGAAATTCTTGGCGCGGGGATGGTGGACCCGGCGGTGTTTAAAGCTGTGAACTACGATTCTGAAAAATGGACCGGCTTCGCCTTCGGAATGGGCATCGAACGCATCGCCATGCTCAAGTACGGAATCAACGACATTCGCCTGTTTTTTGAGAACGACCTAAGGTTTCTCAAACAGTTTTAGCCCCTTTTTTCCCTACAACCTCACAGACCCCTCTAAACAAAAAGAGGGAACAAGACCTTTCGGCCCGTCCCCTCTTTTTAAACTCCTATTTTCTTCAGGTCTTTTTTACACTTTAAACTGACTGACCAGGCTCTGCAGTTCCGCCGCCATTTTTGACAGCTCAGCCGATGCATTCTGCGTATCGGTTGCGCCCTGAGTGGTGCTTTGCGCCGCCTGGGCAACCCCCGTGATATTTTGCGCAATCTCCGAGGTGCCTCTGGCGGCCTCGCCGACATTGCGACCGATCTCTGCGGTAGTCGCCGTCTGCTCTTCCACCGCGCTGGCGATGGTGTTGGATATGTCACTGATCTTATTGATCACCTCGGATATCTCTGCAATCGCTGTGACCGAGTTTTGCGTGTCAGACTGAATGGCGCCGATTTTACCGCTGATCTCCTCAGTAGCCTTGGCCGTCTGGTTGGCCAAATCCTTCACCTCATTTGCAACCACCGCAAACCCCTTACCTGCTTCACCCGCTCTTGCCGCCTCAATCGTAGCGTTCAAGGCCAGCAGATTCGTCTGTTCTGCAATGGATGTGATGACTTTCACCACCTGCCCGATCTCCGCCGAACTCTCACCCAGTTTACTGATCGTCGTATTGGTCGATTCCGCGACTCTCACTGCTTCGCTGGCAACTCGCGACGCCTCAGTGGCATTTTGCGAAATCTCCTTGATGCTGGCGCTCATTTCTTCAGCGCCGGTGGCGACCGTCTGCACGTTTTTACTGACCTCTTCAGAAGCTGCGGAAACCACACCCGACTGCGCCGCGGTCTCTTCCGCGTTGCCTGCCATTTGCTGGCTGACCGATGTCATTTCCTCGGATGAGGAGGCAAGCGTTTCTGCATTGTGCCCGATGGCCTGAACATTGGTTCTCATCTTTTTCAGAAACGCTGATAAACCTTCTCCCATCCGCCCAATGGCGTCACTGCCGCTGACCGAGACTTCCTGGGTCAGGTCGCCTTCGGCCGCCGCGGACACCACCTCCAGCATGCTGTCGACCTTGGTCCTCAAATCTTCTGCATGTTTCTGTTCGCGCTCAGCCGCTTCTTTAGCGTTTCTTTCGTTATTCACCAGTTCCGTGACCACCCCCCAGCCCGCCATATAGCCGATGAGTTCCCCACTCTGGTCGGAAATGGCGGCAACGTTGAGATCGAGAATCTCATCACCCAAATGGATCTGGGTATGATGTGGGAGGTTTTTAGGGTCCGCCAGAAACTTGCGCTGGTGCTCCGGTTTTTGGTGGAAAACATCGATACATTGACCCAGGACTTGATCGGCCTTAACGGGCAAAAGATGTTCGATTTGCTTAAAGGTTTTTGCAGAAGCCGGGTTTACATACTGAATTTTCAATTCCCGGTCGGCGTACATGATATTGGTCGTCATACTTTCGACGATCTGGCTGATCCTGGCGGTTTCCGCGTCGGCTTTTTGTTTTTCCACGGCCTGATCCAGCATCCTGGAAAGTGAAACATTAAAGTCGCCACTGAACCCTGGACCGACCTCCTTACGGCTACCGTTTAAAATCTCTTCCGAGTTGTCGATAAAGCCTTTCAGTTGATCCGACATTCGATTAAATATATTGCCCAATAGACCCAGCTCATCAGAAGAATTGATCACCAGTTTATCCTGTTTCAAGTTGCCGTCCGCTATATCGCCGGCGCGGGAAACCAGGTTTAAAATAGGCTTTGAAAACCAACCTGCGACAAACATGGCTCCAACAACCAAAACAGCAATGAGTGCGAAAATAATGTAAGAGGTAAATGTTCTCAGGGCGTCCCGAGTCGCGAAAGCCTCCGCCTCGTCGATCTCCGCCAGGATTCCCCACTGCAATCCCAGAATATCGAGAGGGCTGTAGGCCCCGAGAACCAGCGACCCCCGGTAATCCTCATAAATAGCAAAGCCGCTTTCGCCCTTAAGAGCCGCCTCGGTTCCCTGGGTTTTGATCGCATTCATTCCAATGGAGGTTTTCAACGCCTCGGATTTCTCTGCCAGAGCTTTTTCCACCCCGATCTCTGCCAACGCCTTGAAATAGGCTTCCGGCTGTTCGATCAAAAAACGCGAATTGTTGCGCATTTTAAAATCGGACCCAACCATGTACACTTCACCGGAATCGCCCAGACCCACTTTTTTCCATGCTTTGTTACTGGTCATCACCGCATCGATCCGGTCGATGGGCGCTTGAAAAATGAGAACTCCGACTTTTTTCTCGCCTTCAAAAATTGGCGAGGCAATGAAAGCCGCCGCCCCATTGTAAGAAGGTGAATAGGGAGCAAAGTCATCGAGAACGACAAAGTCACTTTTGTTTGAGTTCAACGCCGCTTTAAAAGCCCGCCCGATTCCGGTGTCGGCATAAGGTCCATCCTTCAAACTGGTGGCGTAGTCCACCTCCTTGAACACGGAATACACGATATATCCTGTATCCGGCTCCACCAGAAAAATATCGTAGTAACCGAATTTTTCCAGATAATCACGAATGATGGGGTGGTATTTTTGATGGATTTGGCTATAGGTGCTGGAGTCGGAAGCTGCATCCAACTTCTCTTTTTCCCCAATGGGATGGGGATTTTCGGAAATATAAAGGGATTGCAATAATTTGGAAGTCGCATTCTTCGGAAGCCAGCGCGAGACCGCATCGCTGGGAGCACCGGGGGTATTTTTTTGCTGGTATCGATAGCGCTCTGCAAGACGGCTTTCTTCTCCCGATCCGTATAGGCTCACCGATTGGGCTTCCAATGCCCCAAACCCGGAAGTAAACTTTTGCACAGCATCAACCATCATCCGGCTTTCAGAAAACGTGAGGACCTGCCCCTCGATCTGCTTGAAGTAATTTTCGATCTGGAGCTTCTTTTCCTCCCGAAGCGATACCAGACGATCTTTATTTATATTTACGAGGGCTTGACTTATCTGAGCCATCGAAAACCAGGCAAATACTCCGAGCGGGATCAAACTGCCTAGCAAAAGGATCATGATCATTTTTTTGCGAATGGTCCAGCGTAAATTGCGGGTTTGGTTCTGGGAGTGGCTCGAAGTGGTGGGCTCTTTATAAATAGATTCCATCGAGGGCCGGTTCATTTGATTCATGTGTAAAAATCCTCAATTGAGAAGTGCATTGAAAAAGCTTCAACAAGGTCAGCCTCAGCGTAGAACCAATTATTTCGGCATTTCAAACTAATAAACACAGTAAATGTTACAGAATTAAATTAACCCATTGTTTTATAAAAATCAACCTGTTTTTAACGTTTTTGCAATGTAATTCCCATATCCATATAAATAAAGGTTTTCCTGAAAACAAACCCAGAGTTTCCCCTTCCGTGAACCAACGGCGGACTATAACTCTCTTTTCGCAACAAACAAGGAAACGGACTTTTTCACCGATTCTCAAATATTTTCGATTAAAACTTTATGGCATGACAGTAAATTGTCGGCTGTGTGCGGATTTCCGCCAAACGTTGAACGCCAAGAAGACAGGATGACAGATTGAAAAGCGAGAAAAACTTTTTATGTCTCTAGGAGCTGTGAGGCGTTACCTGGAGGCAGGATTTTCCTTCACTCAGGCTTCATTGCCCGCTTCACGATGCCCTGGTCGAAATAGTTGACGGACATGCCGGCGTCGAGGACGATCCCCTGGGCATTGATGCCGCCGGACCGCTCGCTGAGTAAGAACACCGCCGTATTCGCCACCTCCGGAGTGGTCAACGCTTTTTTCCGCAGGGTGAGTTGTTCGGCGTAGAGGTAGGAATCGATGTAACCGGGAATCCCGGCGGAGGCGGAAGTCTTGAGCAGACCGGCATTGACCGAGTTGAAGCGGATATTAGAAAAGGAACTGAACGATTTTGCCAGAAAACACAGGGAGGAATCGAGGGCGGCCTTGGCCGGGGCCATGTAACCGTAGTTTTCAGCGGCCATGCGTGTTGTGGAAATGGAAACAGTCACGATCGAGGCCTTTTTATCCAGTAGATCCTTAAAGGCGTTGGCAAGCTGTATCAGGGAAAAGCAGGTGATGTCGATGGATTGCAGAAAGTCGGCCTTTTCTGTTTCGTGAAAGGGACGGTTGCCGCTTGAATAATTGGCGAAGGCGATGGAATGCACCATCCCGTGCAAAATTTGTCGATCTTGCCCCACCTCTGCTCTGAGACGGTCGATATCTTCCTTGTTTTCTACATCGCACACATACACAGGGGCGTCGCCCAGGAGCTTGAGGACGGATTTCTTGCGGTCTTTGGAACGCACGCTGTAAATCACATCAGCGCCTTCCTCCTTTAAAGTTTGGCCGATGTGATACGCCACACTCTTTTTGTTGGCGACCCCCAAAAGGAGAATCGTCTTGCCTTTTAGATCCAGAAAACTCATTCGTGACCGGCCTCGTTCTTCCCGTTAACGATGTCGTGCATCAAAAGCGTTTTGCATTGTCGGCTTGAAAAGCTCATTGGATGTCTTCCACCAGCATGACGGCAAAATCGACAGTGACCGCCGTTTTGGAATTCACAATAACCCGGCCCGATAAGAAACACGCAGGCTCCACCCGTTCCTTGACCGTCACTTCAATCTCCATCACATCGCCCGGAAAAACGGCATGCTTGAATTTGGCCTGATTCACGCGCGTGATCACCGGGATACGGTTTTCCAGGCTCTCGACGCCTTTTCCCATCAAAATGGCGCCTGTCTGAAACACCGATTCCAGAATCAACACTCCCGGCATGATGGGCCGGCCAGGATAATGCCCCTCAAAAAAAGGCTCTTCCTGTTTGACATCTTTCTCGGTTTTGATGCGGTCTTCAGTCGCTTCAACCACGCGATCCACGAACAGGAAGGGGGGACGATGCGGAATATATTGCAGAAAACCGTCCATGAAACTATAAACCGCCGGTGACTTCGTTGACCGTGCCGGTGATATAAGACGATTCTTTCGCGGCGAGAAATAAAACCGAATGCGCCACGTCCAAAGCCGTGCCAAAACGTTTCATGGGCACCTGGCTGATATAGGCTTTCCGCTGTTCCTCTGAAAGGTCGGCAATAAAATCCGTCTCTATAAAACCTGGGGACACGCAGTTGACCGTGATTTTGCGGCTCGCCACTTCTTTTGACAATGAGCGTGTAAACGCCACCTGCCCGGCCTTCGATGCGGCGTAATTGGACTGCCCGGCAAACCCGAATTTCCCAATCGGTGAAGTGATCAGGATGATCCGGCCATAACGCTGGCGCATGAGGTTTTGCACCGCCAGTTTACAGACATTAAACGTACCCGTAAGATTGGTATCGATCACCTGGCTCCAATCCGATTCCTTCATCAAGCCCACCACCGAGTCACGCCGAATGCCCGAACTGTTGACCAGTATGTGGAATGCACCGTGCGTCTTTTCCACATACTGGAAAAATGCCTCAACCTCGGCGTACTGGCTGACATCGAATTTTTGGAGATCCAATCGGTTGGCAACGTCCTCGTGGGCGTCTTTAAACTCCTGGGCGGCAGAGTCGTTGGATTGGTAGGAGGCGATCACTTTCGCGCCGGATGTAAGAAAAGCTTCGGAAACCGCCCGCCCAATTCCCCGCGTGCCGCCAATCACAATGGCGGTTTGGCCTGTGAAATCAAATTGCATGAATACGATTAAATACAGGGATCGTTGCGGTTCAAACGGATGCTGAGATCAATTCTTTTTTGGATTCCATGGAGCGGACAAACTTGTCCACCTCGTTGGCTACGATGACGCCATAATTGGCCGCACCCAGCCAGCCGGACATGATGATCCCCACCGATCCGGAATGAAACAATCC
Organism: Nitrospinaceae bacterium; assembly: GCA_021604505.1. Lineage (NCBI taxonomy): Bacteria > Pseudomonadati > Nitrospinota > Nitrospinia > Nitrospinales > Nitrospinaceae > Nitrospinaceae bacterium. The sequence continues at coordinate 289,742 of BQJC01000002.1, forward strand.
GCTTATTTGTTTGGGCAAATCGCGGCTGATTTTCAATCCTTCAAACTTGGTTCCAAAAGAAGTCCCGCTTGGGTGCAGAGTATAGCGCTTGAACGTTTTTGGCGTGGCCGCTTCCACATGGTCGATTTTTTTCCGGACACCCGGGAGGTATTTTTCAAGGGAGTTCAGGGTGTTTTCAATCAGACGGTTCTTTTCTATCTGGTAGTTTTTTTCATCCAGATGCGCCCAGTCGTCGTACTTCGCGTTGGTGGAAGCGACAATGGAATAGCGGCCGGTGCCTGGCCGAATCTCGGGGTAATAAAAAGAAAACGTGCGGCTGGTGACATCTTGACTCAAAATCTTTTCCGTATTGTATTCGTCCGCATCGGACGAAAACAGAAGGTCTCCCCGGTAATCGATTTTTTCTCCCTTTCTGATTCCCATATACACCTGACAACTCGAATTATTCAGGCGGACTTTTTTCACTTCTTCAATGAATTCGGGAGTGAAGTTTTCATCCCCCGCTAACCGGTGCACGGTGTTCAGCAGGTTGGAGTTGGAGAGAACCGTGTTACAACCGATATTCTTTCCATTGATCCTCACCCCTTGAACAGCACGGTCCTCTATGAGGATCTTCTCAACCAAGCAGTGGTTACGGATTTCAACCCCGTTTTTCAGCAGCTCCTTTTTCATTTTTTTGATCAGCTGATCCGTCCCGCCCTGATAGGTGAAAACTCCCTTGTCCATGAAATTGGAAAACACGATCCCATAGGTCAAAGCCGGATCGTCCAGGGTGGAACCATTGGCGTAGGTGATCGGTTCCATGAGAAAACGCCAGACGTCTTTTCTGCCCGGAAAGAATTTTTCGAACAATTCTCCGGTGGTCATGACCAGATCGTCATAAAAGTTCATCCCTCGCACGGTCGTGAAAAAATCGTCGATCACATGTTTCATGATGCCGAAATGATCGCGCAAAATACGGGTGAAATCGATTTTGTCGAATGTCGTGTTCAGGGTAAACTGCGGGTTGTCGAAATGGACCCCTTTGAGCTGGATGACCGAATCCGCAATTTCGCGGGTCCAGTATTTGCGAAAGGTTTTGATCATCCCCACCGGAAATCCGTGCAGGGAAATATCGAGGATGTGTCCGCCCCGGCGTTTGAACCAGGTGGCCATGCCCCCCAGATTATAGTGGTGTTCCGCCAGGAGAACCCGATGGCCAAGACGTGCCAGAAGATTGGCCGAGGTCATTCCCGCCAGGCCGCTGCCGATGACGACCACGTCATAAAAAGATTTCGCTCCCTTTAGCCAGTCTCTTGCCATAAGATTTTATTTTTGGTGGTTAAATTAAGGCTCGACGGCCTTCTGCAGAACATGCAGGTTTGCCATGGAAATACCGCTCAAGGTGGCGCCGACGATTCCCAGAAATCCCTGATCCGTCCCGCAAATGAACAGATTTTTTACCGGCGTCACGCCATTCTTTATTTTCCTTGGAGATCCGTAAACCGCACCGTTCAAATGCCCCGTGTATTTATGGATCGTCTTGGGCGTAAACGCGTCTAAAAATACCACAGAATCACTAAAATCGGGGAAAAATGTAAAAAGCGACTGAAGCGCCCGGGCCCGGCATTCTTTTTTTGCCTGGACATATTCCTTTCGAGAAGGCTCGTTCCATAGTTTGGCGCTGGCGAGATTGGTCAACCTGAGGATGCCGTCGGAAAGCGGCTTGGGGTAATCAAAATTGTTGGAACAGCACAAAACCCCGCTGGTCACGTCGATCAATTCATCCGGAACGCGGTATTCAAACCGCGGCCGGGTGCTGAAAAAAACGATGCTTTTATCGTACCCCAGTTCCCTTGGCTCCCGGTCGAGAACGAATATGGATTCCATAAACGACAACTGTCCTACCGGCCATTGTTCCTCCTCCGGCTCTACGGGCTGGCACCGCCTGAGCGTTTCCACCGTTCCCATCGATGAAATCACCGTATCGGCGGCAATGCACTCTCCGTCCTTCAACGTCACTGACCGCACCTGTCCCTGATCGGCGTCAATCGACTCCACCTCCGCCCCCATCCTGAGTTCCCCACCCAACATTTTGTATTTTTCCACCAGAAGGGAGAGAAGAAACCGCATGCCCTTCAAAGGCTTGGCGAAGCCTTCCATGAAGATACTTTTAAACATGATGACGAATTGATAAAAGTCCATATCGCGTTCCCGGGCGTTTCCGTAATACATGATCGGACAGCACAACATATCGATCAGCAGGGGATCGGAGATATGGCTTTTCAACACTTCCAGTGTGGAGGTTCTAGTATCCCCGTCCAACGAAAGCTCATCAAATTCTTCGATTTTTCGAACCAGTTTTAGAAAACCATCGATTTGACCGGGAAACTGCTCCGCCACCTCCTGTTTTAAAAATTCAAAATCATTAGAAAAACGCAGGGATTTTTCCGGAAAACGGATTTCCGACATCTGTTGCGGACATAGCTGGAAGTCTTCGTGACGAAAGCGCAGTTGTTTGAGCAATTTGCCGAGAGGAGAGCGCCTTACACCCTTGGGAGTGTAGTTGGTCATGGCATGGAGACCCACATCAAACGTCCTGTTTTTACGCATATAAAAGGAGTTCAACCCCCCCACCTCCACGTGCTTTTCGACGATACACACCTTTTTGTCGAAAAGCGCCAGGCGAATCCCCGCCGCCAGTCCGGACAAACCGGACCCTATAATCAAAGCATCGTAACGCATAGTTTCAAACACAAAAGAGCGGATTTATTAAACCCTGTCCGGCAGGGGGTTTGCACAGGAAAAAACAGTCCCCGGAGCAAAACGCAACCGGGGAAGGTATTATATAGGGTTGTTGGCTTAATTATGTGAAAAACGGCGGGAGAAAAAGCGGGAACAAATTTCAACCGGCAAGCTGTCGGTCCTTCAATAGCGGTTGCAGATAGGTGATGCAACTGGCCATGGTGGCCAGGTGACCATAATCCTTCTCAGGCACTTCAATATTAAAGCGTTTTCTCAGCTCCATGACGATATCGAGAAAATCCATGGAATCCAGATCAATCTGGTCCCTAAGGTTATCCTGGTCATTGATGGAACTGACATCCTCATCAGGAGCAATATCAACGAGTATGTCGATTATGGCTGCTCTGACATCTTCTCCTGTCATCAGGCTCCTCCTAAATTTCTGATTTTATGGAAAATAGTTTCTAATTTCAATAACAAACTAGCCCTGAAACCGTTTCACGATAAGGACCGAGTTGATTCCAAACATACCAAATGAATTGTTCATTATATAGTTCACAACTTCAAGTTTTTTCGGCTCATTTGCGACAATATTATCGAGAGCGCAATCCGGGTCGAGCCTGTCAAGGTTGATGGTCGGGTGGACCCAGTTGTCCTCAAACGCAGGCAGATTGCCGGAAAGCTCCAGCGTGCCCGCCGCTCCCATCGTATGACCGATAAAACTTTTCGTGTTGTTGATCCAGACCCCTTTTTCCCCGGCGAACACATCGCGAACAGCGGTGCATTCCTGAATATCTCCCAACTTGGTCGCCGTCGCATGGGTATTTAAGATATCGATATCTCCCGGTTGCAATCCGGCTTTTTTGAGCGCCAATCGGATGCACTCTGCCTGCCTGACCGGTTCCGGGAGAATAAAATCATGCGCGTCGGAATTGGTCGAATACCCGACAATTTCACCGTATATTTTTGCGCCGCGCTTTTCGGCATCCGGCAACCGCTCCAAGGTATAGACGCAACCTCCCTCGGAACAAACGATGCCATTTCGATCCACATCAAAAGGCCGGCTGGCTTTCGCCGGGTCCTCATGCCTTGCCAGTGCTCCTTCGCTGTTGAAGCTCGCGAAAATTCCGAACGTGTGGATGCTTTCCGAAATGCCTCCGGCCAGAGCCCGGTCCACCTCCCCCAGGCGGAGCATCTGCAAACCCTGGATGACCCCCATATTGCCAGCCGCACAGGCCGCCCCGATCGTATAATGCGGCCCGGTGATCTTCATGTTCAGAGTCACTTCACCGGCGGGGTTGTTGGCCACCGTCCGCGGGTTGTGATGGTGCGACCAGAACTTTACATCATTATCATACTGGCTGAGGTTATAAACCTCGTTTTCCGTCTCGACATTGCCGTGCTCGGTGACACCAAGATAAACACCAATACGCGAGCGGTCCATCTGTTCCAGATTCCATCCCGCGTCCGCCACCGCTTCCTGAGCGCAATAAATGGAAACCGACCCGGCCCGGGTTCCGCGTCTTAGCACCTTTTTTTTCTGATACTTTAATTCATCAAAATCACAAACCCCTGCGGGGACTTCCCCCATATACCGGGTTTCAAACTTCTTAACGCCCGATTTCCCCTCCAGCAGGCTTTTTCTAAATTCCTTCAGGTTATTACCATTCGGAGCCGTGAGTCCGATGCCGGTAATGACGATACGCTGTTCAGGGCCGACCTGATGTTCCATTCCAAATATAATTAAAGGGGATCTATCGTTGCCAGACCCAAAGGGGGGATAAAATCATGGACAACCGAAATATTTAAACGATTAACTTATATCTATTCCGATACTGGCGGTTTTCCAAGCGGAATTATATTGATTTGACCGGAAAGCCCAGTAATGTAGCACAAATCCAAGGTCAAGAAAAGTCAAAACCTCACCACGGTATCCCTTGCCTCAAAACCCCAAAACCTGCCAATAAAAACAATGGCCTGCAAAATTTCAAATCAAATCGTTTGTTTGCAAAAGAGCCACAGCATAAGCGGCCATGCCTTCCTCGCGGCCAACGTAGCCCAAAGTTTCCGTCGTCGTGGCCTTGACGTTGACCTGCTCCGGATCAATGTTCAAGGCATCGGCAATGTTTTTCCCCATCGCTTCAATATAAGGCGCGATTTTGGGTTTTTGCGCCGCGATAATAGAATCGATGTTGGAAACGGAGAACCCCCGCTCTTGACACATTTCCCCCACTTTTTTGAGCAAAACAAGACTGGAGACACCCTTCCACTCAGGGTCGGTGTCAGGGAAATATTTTCCGATATCGCCGCATCCCAACGCACCCAATAGCGCGTCGCAAATTGCGTGCAACAGCGCATCCGCATCGGAGTGCCCATCCAGACCAAGCGCATGCGGAATCTCCACACCGCCCAGAACCAGTTTCCTGCCTGCCACCAGGCGGTGAACATCGTAACCATTTCCGATTCTGAACATAAACTTTAGAAAGAAGCCCGCTAATCTGGCTAATGGGCGACCGTGATCAGTTTTCTGGTCTCTTCCCGGGTCCAGCGATCCGCCTCAAGAACGTCTTCCAGTTCACTCACCGGGCGGCTCTTGTGGTTATCCATCGTCATACGAATCATTTCGGGAATTTCCTTAAAGGAGATGACCTCGTCGAGAAAGGCTTGCACGGCCACTTCATTGGCGGCGTTTAAAACAGCGGGCATCGTTTGCCCGGCATCGAGCGCATCGATGGCCAGTTTCAGGCAGGGAAATTTTTCAGTGTCGGGCGGCTCAAAAGTCAGCTTGGACAATTGCGACAGATCAAGCGACGGCAACTGGCAATCCAACCGGTCAGGGTAAGAAAGCGCGTAAGCGATAGGAACCCGCATGTCTGGAATGCCCAACTGGGCCATAATCGAAGTGTCGACGAATTCGATCATCGAATGGATAATGCTTTGCGCGTGAATGATGACGTCGACCTCGACATCCAGCCCGAACAGCCATTTGGCTTCGATGTATTCCAGACCCTTGTTCATCATCGTTGCTGAATCGATGGTGATCTTGTTGCCCATGGACCAGTTCGGGTGATTGAGCGCCTGTTCCACCGTCACGTGTTCCATCTGCTCACGGGTAAAAGTCCGAAACGGCCCGCCGGATGCGGTCAGAATGATCTTTTTGATCTGCTCTCTTTTTTCCCCGTTCAGGGCCTGAAAAATGGCACTGTGCTCGCTGTCGATGGGAATGATGGCGACCTTGTCTTTCGCGGCTTTAAGAACCAACTCCCCGGCCACCACCAAAGTCTCTTTGTTGGCAAGGGCCAGATTTTTTCCGGCTTCAATGGCCTTGAGCGCTGGGACCAGCCCGGCGGAACCCACCATTCCTGAAACCACCAGATCGGAGTCCGGATAGGTCGCGATTTGCACCGACCCTTCTTGGCCTGAAAAAATTTCCACATCCAGCCCGGCGAGTTGTTCTCTCAGCAAACCTGCTTTTGACGGATCAAAAAGCGACACAGCTCGGGGTTTGAATTTTTTCACCTGCTCAGCCAACAGGTCGACATTGCTTCCCGCCGAAAGAGCGCAGACTTCAAACCTCTCCGGGTTGCGTGCCACCACATCGAGCGTGTTGACACCAATGGACCCGGTCGAACCCAAAAGGGAAATTTTTCTCATAGGCCTTTATTTTTAATGAGGAGCAAATTCCGGGGTTCGGTCCAGAAAACCGGACCATCCAGCGCCACGAAACCCGGTAGAAAGGGGATTTCTTAAAAAAACAATCGATAATAAAGATAAAGTGCAGGGCCTGCAAACAACAAACTGTCGACACGGTCCAAAACCCCGCCGTGCCCTGGTATCAACGCACCGGAATCCTTGACTCCAGCATATCGTTTTAATACCGACTCTGCCAAATCCCCGAATTGACCGATAATACCGCAAAACAGAGGTACAAGCAAACAATGCACCAGTGGAGTTCCTTGAAAAAACGTTAATTTTGCAATTATTCCGCCTGCAAGACTGCCCGCCAGGCCAAAAAGGGCCCCCTCTATGGTTTTTCCGGGGCTGATTTCGGGGGCCAGGGGTCGGCGTCCGAATTTTCTGCCTCCGTAATACGCGGCGCTGTCTCCAAGCCAGATGATCAGGAATAAAAAGACGATCCACAGCCTGCCGTTTTCCAGACCCTGAACCAGGATAAAATAACCAGAAAGGCCCGCAACGTAGAAGACCCCCAGGAGTGTGTAGGAGATTTGGTCCACCGCAACTTTGACATTTTTATCCTTAAGCGCCCAGGCAAAAAACAGGGCAAAAAGAGAGACGACTCCCCATTCCAAAAGATACCAGCCGTCGAATTTAAAACTGAGAAGAAGGAGCAGGCTCAATAAGGCGGCAACGATTGGGTACCCTTCGACCCCGACCCGATCCGTCATGACAAAAAATTCGTGCCCCCCCGCCAAAACAACTGCGGCGATTAAAGCAAAAAACAACCATTCGGAACCGTACAGCACAATGCCCAGCACGATGGGAATTGCGATGGCTCCGCTTAAAACGCGCCTCAAGAGTTGGCCCTCATGGTCACAAAAGGGAAAATGACAATGGCGGGATTGGGGCCCGGCGAATGGACCTCTGAGTTTTCAGATTCAGCGCTGGAACTAAAGGTTAGCTTCATCACAAAAACCTTGCGGTCAAAAGGGAACAGAAACCATTTTTGGTTAAAAACGGTCAGGCTTTAACGATTTGCTCCTGGGTCAGACCAAACCTTCTTTCTCGCTTTTGAAAGTCGATGAGGGCCTTCAACAAATCGTTTTCGGAAAAGTCCGGCCACAACACCGGAGTGTAGTGAAGTTCCGTGTATGCAATCTGATACAAAAGAAAGTTACTGATCCTGAGTTCCCCGCTGGTACGGATCAGGAGGTCGGGATCGGGAAGCGGATGCGAAGATAAAAAACTGGCAAACGCGGGAGAATCTATTTCCTCAACGCTCAGGTACCCGGCTTTCACCTTTTCCGCGATTTTTTTTACCGCATCGAGAATCTCCTGACGCCCTCCATAACTCAATGCCAGAGTCAGGACCATTCCGTCGTTTTCCCTGGTGATCTCCTCGGCGTTGCGAACGATTTTCTGAATGTCTTCCTGCAAATCGTCGATGCGACCGATGGTGTTGAACCGGATGTTTTCCGATTGCATCCGCTTGAGCTCTTTTTTCAAGTAAAAATCCAGAATTTTCATGAGAGCGCTTATTTCAACAGGCGGGCGGTTCCAGTTTTCATCGGAAAAAGCATACAAGGTGAGAGCTTCGATCTTAAGGCGCCGGCACAACGTCACGATTCGATCCACCGCCTTGACTCCCTCACGATGGCCTTCGACGCGGGGCCGGAAATTTTTCTTCGCCCAGCGGCCGTTTCCATCCATGATAATGGCGATGTGGCGCGGCAAACGCGTGCTATCGATTTCGGCCTGTAAATTCGGGTCAATCAAGGAAACCTCTCCAGTATCTCCATTGAGGTGGGGCGGATGGGTCATCGCGTTTTCAAGAACTCTGAAACCCAGCGTGTTATGGAAAAGCGGTTCAGAAACGACTCAAACCTCTAAAATATCCTTTTCTTTTTCTTGCGCCTTTTTATCGACCTGGCCAATCTGCTGGTCGGTTATTTTCTGCATCTTGTCGATGTACTTGTGACTTTCATCTTCGGAAATTTCATGCTTTTTTTCTCGCGCCTTGACCTTATCATTAAAGTCCCGGCGGATGTTGCGGATCGCCACCCGGCATTCTTCGGCATATTTTTTAACGACCTTCACCAACTGCTGACGCCTTTCCTGGGTGAGCGGAGGGATTTGCAATCGCACCAGCTTACCGTCGTTGTTGGGAGTGATTCCTAAATCCGATGTCTGCAGGGCCCTTTCGATGTCTTTTAAAATAGAAGCATCCCAGGGTTGCACCGTGATCGTGCTGCTGTCCGGGACTCCCAATGTCGCCACCTGATTCAACGGCGTCGGGGTTCCATAGTAATCCATCTTGATGCCTTCCAGAATGGCGAGAGACGCCCTACCGGTCCTGAGCTTGGCCATTTCCTGAAGTAAATGGTCCAGCGAGTAACCCATTTTATCCTGGCTTTCGGTTAAAAGTTTTTCCAGGTCCATCACACCCCCACCGTGGTGCCGATCTTTTCACCCAGCAACACACGCTTGATGCTGCTTTTTTGCCGGACATTGAAAATAACCATCGGCAGTTTATTGTCCATGCAAAGCGAGACCGAAGTCGAATCCATCACTTTCAAGCCTTTCTGTAAAACCTCAAGATACGACACTTCGTTGAATTTGACGGCGTTTTCATCTTTCATCGGGTCCGAAGAATAAACCCCGTCCACCTTGGTGGCTTTAAAAATAACCTCCGCGCCGATTTCCATCGCCCGAAGGGATGCCGCCGTGTCGGTGGTAAAATAGGGGTTTCCCGTGCCGCCGGCGAAAATAATAACCCGCCCTTTTTCAAGGTGGCGGATGGCCCGGCGGCGTACATAAGGCTCCGCCAGCTGGTGAATCTCAATGGCGGTCTGCACGCGGGTGTCTATCCCCTGCGCCTCAAGGGCATGCTGCAGAGCCAGACTGTTGATGACGGTCGCCAGCATCCCCATGTAGTCCGCCGTCGCCCGTTCCATTCCCAAAGCGCTGGCGGTGGCGCCGCGGAAAATGTTGCCGCCGCCGATGACGATGGCGATCTCCACCCCCAGCTGTTTGGCTTCACGGATTTCGAGGGCGATATTTTCAATGGCCTGCTGGTCAATGCCAAAAGCCCCGTCCTCTGCCGCCAAACTTTCGCCACCCAGCTTAAGAAGAACTCTCTTGTAAATCGATTGATTCATGAATTGGTTGAGCCTGAGTTCTATTTGGAAATTTCAAAGCGAGTGAAATTCCCTACGGTTATATTTTCACCGAGAATGGCGATTCTTTGTTTGATCATTTCACCCACGGTGATACCGGGCTCTTTGATAAACGGCTGGTCCAGAAGGCAGTTTTCTTCAAAAAACTTTTCCATTTTGCCGTCCACAATTTTGTCGATAATATTTTCCGGCTTTCCGGACTCCTTAGCCTGGTGAGCGAAAATCTCGCGTTCTTTATCCAGATCTTCCTGGGTCACCTCTTCCCGGGTGATGTACCGGCTTTTCGCGGCGGCAATGTGCATGCAAACATCTTTCAACAGGTCCTGGAAATCGGGGGTGTTGGCCACAAAATCGGTTTCACAATGCAGTTGCACCATCACCCCGATTTTATTTCCAGGATGAATATAGGTTCCGATCGCGCCGTCCCCGGTTTCCCGCCCGGATTTTTTACCCGCTTTGGCCAACCCCTTCTTTCTCAAAAAAGTAACAGCTTCTTCGACGTCCCCGTTCGCCTCTTTTAAGGCGCCCTTACATTCCATGATACCCGCGCCCGATTTTGAACGCAGTTCCTTTACCATTGCTGCAGTGATTTCCATCCTTGATTAGCTCCTCATAGCACGAATTAGTTTATCGTTTTTATAAAATTGTATTTCCTGAAGCTTCTGAGTCCGCACCCCATCC